>JAQBXK010000018.1 GCA_027625145.1 Pseudomonadota bacterium | reverse complement strand
AATAAGATAAACCAGTCTAGATCAAATTTAGGTGCTATATCAAATAGGTTGGATTCTACGATTTCTAACTTAAGTAATGTAGCTATTAATGTTGAAGGTTCTTTGTCTATGATAAGGGATGCTGATTTTGCTGTTGAGACAAGCAAATTATCAAGAGCTCAGATTTTATCACAAGCTGCAACTTCAATGTTAGCTCAGGCAAACTCTTCTAAGCAAAGTGTATTAGCCTTACTACAAGGATAAATTTAATAAAAACTAAATTAAAACCTCCATTTATTGGGGGTTTTTTTTATTCAAAATTTATTTAACGTAATAATTCTAAAACTGTTTGCATTGACTTACTTGCTTGAGCTATCATTGCTGTTGCAGATGATTGAAGAATTTGAGCCTTAGTTAAGTTAGCTGATTCTAAAGCAAAATCTGCGTCTACTATTCTACCTTTTGATGCTGTTGTGTTCATAGCAACGTTTGATAAGTTATCGACCGCTTTCTCCATTCTACTCATAATGGCTCCAAGCTTCGCTCTTTCAAGATTTATTCTATCCATTGCTTTATCTAATACGACAAGACTGTCAGTTGAACCTTGTCTTGTTAGAACGCTTAAAGTGGATAATTTATTTAAAGTTGCAGCACCTGGGTTAGTTGTAAAAAGACCTTTAGTAACGTCACCATTAACTGTAAATTGTTTACTTGATGCCATTGTTACTTGTCCAGTTACAATTGCTGAGTCGTGAACACCACTAATATGGTCTTTATCAAACAAGTCAGCTTGATAACCAGCAGTTGTAAGATCTTCACTCATTCCAGTTATTTTAAAAACACGGTCTGCTCCAACAGTAATGGCTGCACTAATCAACATAGCTGTTTCAACGCCAGGAGATATAGTGATTGATGTACCACCACTAGCAATAGTTGCTACTTTTGTACCAGGAGCTATGCCCACACCTGTAACTAGATCACCTACAAGCATATTAAGTGAGCTTGCTACCGTAAGAGTAGTATCAGCTGCCGCTGCCGGTGCTCCAAGTGTTGTGGCATTAGCACTTGCAGTAGTTTCCACATCAAAATCAACATCGGCGATTTTAATGTCGTAACCTTCTGGTTGGGTTAAATATAGGTATGAGAAATCTGTAGATAAAACAGCTTCTACACCAGTTTGAGCTGTGTAAGCATTAATACTATCTCTTAATTCTGTAAAATCTGATACTCCGGTAGTTGCTCCTAAATTAACAGATCCAGAAATTTTAACAGCAGTTGTATTTGAGCCATGAAGGTCAAAAGCAACACTTACAACACCTGTGTTGCCAGTAGAGGCCAAACCTTCAAATTTCAGTTGTGTTGATGCATTAGCATCTACTCCTGTACTTTCAAATACATTGTTAATATTAGTAGCAATATCTCTGGCTGTTGCACCTACAGCTACAGCAACATTTGCTGATCCAAGTTGTCCTGCAATAGTTATAGTATCCGCTTCAACATGGTTGACGACTGAAGCACTAGCTACTAGCTTAGCACCAGTTGATGCGTCAAAGTCTGTGCTGTCCATATCTGTTGAATGTTCGTAAGCACCTAATTGATCTATTCTCATAGAACCTACAGATATAGACGCAGATTCGCCTTTTTTAATACCAATTTGAAACGTTCTACTTGCAAATGAGCCATCAAGCACGTTTATTTCATTAAAAGTGGTATCTTTAGTAACTCTATCAAATTCTTGAATCAATTGACTTACTTCAGTCTGAATATAATTTCTTTCAGTAGCACTCATAACATCTGATGCTGATTGAATAGCTAATTCTCGTATTCTTTGAAGTACGCTGGATGCTTCACCTAAGGCACCCTCTGATACTTGAGCCATTGAAATAACATCACCAGCATTCCTTATAGACTGCTGTATACCTTTGATATTGGCTGTCATTCTATCCGATATAGCTGCTCCAGAGGCGTCATCTCCTGCATTTGTAATTCTTAGCCCAGTAGATAATCTCTGCATAGACGATTCCATGTCTCTGTCAGTTTTTCTAGCAGCGTTTACAGAATACAAAGCGCTTGTATTTGAGTTAATTGATGGCATATTTGATCTCCTTTATTCGGATAAAATCTGCAATCATTATGCCAAATTTAAAAAAATTATTTCCAAAGCCAATAAATAAAATTTATTTATATATATCAATAACTTATAGAAATTTTATTTATTAAATAAAATAAATTTATACTGTCAATTTTATGAAAATATCAAGATTTTATAATGAGCTAAGTTACTTTTATGCATTTATAAACAAATTAAGTTAAGTTAGTAATAACTTTATATATAGAGCACGTTAGATATACATACTATATAATAAGGTCTATATTACTTTTAATTTGCCTTAGAAAAGTCGGGGGAACACTCGTCATTTGATATCTTGTTGCAGCTTCATTGAATTTGAATACAGGAGACAAGTTTGATCTTGATTTCAAAAAATTTTCAGTGAATGAACCACTTGATGGCGCAAGTCTTGGTGAATAGATCTGCCTTAGATTTATGTTATTAATATTATTAGAAAGGAATTTAGTATCTTTAGGTTCAGTAATTCTTAGCAAACCATTTGGCATGTTGTTTGCAAGTTTATCAGAAATCTTAGTATTCATATTATTTAATGAGTACTGATTTAAGTTATAATTTGTTGGTGCGTTAATCACATTCATATTTAATTATGTACCATATACGAGAATAAATATCAAATTTAAGAGAAATTTAATGACAAATAACAGATCTAACATAATTAATGTTTACAAAAAAGTAGTTAAGTCAGGAGATTTACAAAAAAATCCATATGAGGTTGTTAAATTAATTTTGAATGAATTAAGTAGAACAATGAAAATCCTAAGTGAAGAGATCGATAAAAAAAATATTTATACAATTAATAAAGACACTCAAGATTTAATTATAATCCAAAAATCAATTTCAAAAAACGTTTCTAGATCTCTTGCAACTATATATAGCCTTCAAACAAGTTTAGATTTTGATAAGGGGGGCTCAATTGCTACTGGTTTATTCCAACTTTATGAATATTGCCGTTTGCAAATAATAAGTGGCTTTACAAAATCAATCAACACCGGAATTCTTAAAGCAAGAGAGGCATTGGAACAAATTTTATTAGCATGGAATGATATGTTACAGAAAAGCCAAGCGACATGACAAGTTATCAAGAAATTGATGTTATGCATTTACAACAAATAGAAAATCTATCAAAAAAAATTTCAGATTTAATTCATATAGGTAAGTATGAAACTATCACACATCTTGATCACAAAAGATTAGAATTGATTAAGAACTTTAATGATAAAAACAATAAATATTTTCAGAAGATTATTTCTGAAATCAATATTAACAATTTTAAAAATATAGAAAGAATAGAAACAAAATATAAAAAATTAAAAAATGAAAGGGCAAGTTTTATAAAAAGATTGAAAGCTTATAATTACTGATCTTATTCTATAATTTTAGTAATAGAATATTTTTTCATTTTTTCAATAAGGGTGGTCCTTCTTAATTTAAGTTTGTCTGCAGCATTCGCTATTTTATTACCTGTTTTTTCTAAAGCTTGTTCTATGAGAACTATCTCAACATCTTGTAAGTGCCTTCTCAAATCTATTTCATCATAAAAGGTAAACCAATTTTTATAATTTTTAGGATGTGGTAAATAATCTTCAGGACTATCAAGTTTATCATCAATATCAATATGATTTACACCACTTAAATCTGCAGTCATTTCCCATATAGCATTTTTTTCTTCTGCTAACGTAGGTACTTTTAACCTTAGTAGATTTTCGAACACATTAGAGCTTGTAACTTCTTTTCCAGGAAAAATTATGCACGCTCTTTCAATAACGTTTTTTAGCTCTCTTACATTACCTGGCCAGTTGTGTTTTGACAGGGCAGTAATAGCCTCTGGAGAAAAAATTGGCTGCATTTCTCTACTTAGGTTGAGGTTTTTTAAAAGTTTATTATACAAATCAGGAATATCTGTTCTTCTTTCTGCTAAAGAGGGAACATTAATCGGTAAGACATTTATTCTAAAGTACAAGTCTGCTCTAAATTCACCGCTTTCAACTTTTTTTTCTAAATCTCTATGTGTTGCACAAATTAATCTTAGATCGATTTTTATATCTTCTGCGCCGCCAACTCTTTGAATAGTTCTACTCTCTATAGCTCTTAAAAGCTTAGCTTGAAGGGGAAGGGGCATGTCACCAATTTCATCAAGGAACAGAGAACCGCCACTTGATTGTTCAAATCTTCCTTTTCTTTGTTTATCAGCTCCTGTAAAAGAACCTTTCTCATGACCAAACAACTCTGACTCTAATAGTTCTGAAGGTATAGCCGCACAATTAACAGTAACTAAAGCGCCTTTTTTTTTTGAACACTTATGAATAGCCTGCGCAACAACATCTTTTCCTGTTCCAGTTTCTCCTAAAACCAATGCAGTGCTATCTGTTTGTGAAACCATTGCTATCAACTTCTTCATTGATTTAGTTTCAGGACTATCACCGTCTATCATTTCATTAAGGATATCTAAAACAGACTTATTATTATTTGTTTGGTCCATTTGTTTATCAACTACATTCATATTTAAGCTCGTCAAATAATTGAATAAAAAATTATTTTAAATGTCATAATAATGACTATTAATTAAAAAAATCAATTAAATAAAATAAAAAGTTACATCATTTAATATGTATTAATGTTTAAAAAAAAATAAGAGCATGAATTGGCAAGATTCTTGCTTCTCTATTTCATCAAATATGAGGAGTTATAAATGAGCCAAGTTATTGTAGTCAAAAATAGTTTAAACATTGCAAATAATTTATGTGATTTGCTTGAAAATAGAGATGTTACAGTTATAAAAGCTGGAACAGATAGTTCAAAACCAGATTTTCTTGGAATTGATCTTGTAGGTTACAATGCAAATACGATTGTTTGTTCCGATATTTTTGAAAAAGAAATAGGAGGGTCATCAAAGCTAGTATCTGTTGCCAGGCAAGCTAAATTAACTAAAGTTATTATTATTGCTAACAATCATACAATTAGTGGGATAGATATAAAAGATGAGTTAGGTGGTGCTATAAAAAGAATTACAGTTGAAGATTTCACTGATCCATATTCATTAGAATTAATCTTTAATGTTTGTTGTCCTGATGTTTTGTTTTCTGCAGGTGATATTAAGACATTCGAGTTGTTATCTTTAGCTAGAAGAGTTGCTCGCACAGATGTAACAGTATTTATAAACGGCCCAACTGGTTCTGGAAAAGAAGTTTTAGCAAATTATTTACACGAAAACTCTAGTAGAAAAGAAGAACCATTTGTTGCGGTTAATTGTGCAGCCATTCCAGAAAATATGTTAGAAGCTATTTTGTTTGGTCATGAGAAAGGTGCTTTTACTGGTGCTTCTAATGCGAACAAGGGTATTTTTAGAGCTGCTGACAAGGGAACTTTATTGTTGGATGAAATTTCTGAAATGCCATTATCTTTACAAGCAAAACTATTAAGAGTTCTCCAAGAAAGAAAAGTTACACCTGTAGGGGGGCAAAGAGATATTGAAGTTGATGTAAGAGTTCTTGCTACCTCAAATAGAGATATGGCATCCGAAGTTAGGGCGTCAAGATTTAGAGAAGATTTATATTACAGGCTAAACGTTTTTCCTTTGCAAACACAAAACCTATCTTCAAGACAGGATGACATTCTACCTATCGCAATAAAAATATTGGATAAACATAAAAAGCAAAATGGAAATATTCCGTTTGTAACTTCACAAGCAAGAGACTTATTATTAAATCATAGTTGGCCTGGTAATGTTAGAGAGTTAGAAAATACTCTTCAAAGAGCCTTGGTTTTGAGTGATGATTCTACAATTACAGCTTCATCTATTATGATTGATAAATCACTTTCAAATGTTAACGAAACATCTTCAATAGAAACACTGGCAGACCAATTAGCATTTGCTAGAGCGACATATTAAAGGAAAAATATAATGCAAGTAACAAATCAAAATAGTGGATTAACTAATTTAGCAAGGCAAAATATTTTAGAAAAAGCCAATCAAGCTTTCTCAGGCGGAGAAAAAGCTGAAGATTTTTCAAAAAAAATTAATGATGCCATTAATTCAGTCTCAGATAATCAAGCAAAAGCTGAAAAAATTACTAAAGATTATGAGTTAGGAAAAGAAACAGATTTAACTAAAGTTATTATGCAACAACAAATTTCTAATATTGCATTTCAAATGACTTTAAACGTTAGAAATAAAGTACTGAGTTCATATAAAGATATTATGAATATGCCCGTTTAATTAATATTTTATTAGGAAAAAAAAATGGCAGAAGTATCAACAGCAAATGACTTGGTAGGAATTAATCAAGGTACAGGTATAATCAGCAGAATTTCATCTGCTGTTTCAAATGTTAGAAAAATGACGGCTGATCCTGCAGTTCAAAAATCTGTTCCATTAGTATTTGGAGTTATAGTTGCTTTTATAGGCATAATTGTATTTTTTACTATGCAAAAATCTGAAATGACAACATTGTTTGCTTCTCTTCCTGAAAGTGAGAAATCAGCAGTTGTTCAGGCTTTAAAACAAAATGGAGTAGATGTATCTCTAAACCCATCAACAGGAGAAGTTATAGTTCCTTTGAATGATTATCATCAATCTAGAATGCTTTTGGCTGCGGAAGGTTTGCCAGCATCAGTTCCTGATGGATATCAAAGTTTAGGGGATATGCCTATGGGAACGAGTCGTTCTGTTGAAGCTATAAAAATTAAACAAAGTTTAGAAGCTGAATTATCGCGTTCTATAACTTTTATATCTGGAATAAGTTCCGCTAGGGTGCATTTAGCAATTCCTGAGAAAACAGTTTTTGCTAGAGAATTAGCATTGCCAACGGCTTCTGTATTTATCAAACTTGCAAATGGAAGATCCTTAGGAAGACAACAGGTTCAATCTATTGTTCATCTAGTTGCATCTTCTGTTCCTAGTTTACCTTCAGAAAATATAACAGTTATCGATCAATTTGGTGAATTATTATCTAAGCCTTCTAGCGATGCAGGTTCGACAGCTACGGATGAACAAATGTCTCAAACTATGAGATTAGGTGAAATATATAGATCTAGAGTTGTATCTCTCTTAACACCTATGGTTGGTGCCGGCAATTTAAAGGCTGAAATCAATGTAGATATGAGTTTTACTAAAAGTGAAATTACTGAAGAGTCAGTTGACCCTACAGGTAATGCCTTAAGAAGTGAGCAGACATCATTAGATGAAAGTGCAAATCCTGAAGCAAGAGGTATTCCAGGTGCTTTATCAAATGCTGCACCTTTAGCAGCTAACTTGAAGACAGAAGCACCGGATGCTCAAAACTCAGGCAAAGATTTAAAACAAAGAAGTCAAACTTCAGTTAAAAATTATGAAGTTAGTAGAAAAATTGAAACAACGACTGCTCAATATGGTCAAATAAAGAAAATAAAAGCAGCGGTAATTATTCGAGAGAAAAAAATAATTGCTGCTGATGGAACTATTACATTTGACAAGCTTAGTGATCAAAAATTATTAGAAATTAAATCTTTGGTGCAAGAAGCACTTGGTTTTGATAAGGTTAGAGGTGACAGTGTAACTGTAACGAGTAGTCCATTCGTTGATATAATGGAAGTGGTTGCTGCGCCGTGGTATGAAAGTGATGCGGTTAGAGACCTTGCTCAGCAATTAGCAACGGTTTTAATATTGGCAATCGTTATTTTTGGAGCGTTACATCCTTTACTAAAAAGAGTTCTTGTACCTTCAGGTTATTCAACTGGAATGGGTGCTATGCCTAGTGATGATGATGAAATGGATAACGAAAAAATTGAAGTCTCAGAAGGTGAGACATTAGAAGATATAAAAGCTAAGTTAAAGCCTAAAAAATCATCTATATCAGCTGAAATGTTAGATACAGCTAACACATATGATGATAAAGTCGCAGTTATCAGGATGATTGTTGGTGACGAAGCTGGAAGAGTATCAAGTGTATTTAAGAGAATGATGCAAAACGATAATTAATTGTTTTAAAGAAAGTAGGATATTTTTATGGCAGAAGCGGCAAAAAATGTAGTTGTTAAATCTAATGAAATTTATGAAGGTCTTAATGGCACTCAAAAATGTGCTATATTAATGATGCTTATAGGTGAAGATGAAGCTGCAGAAATAATGGGCAATTTATCTCCAAAAGAAGTTCAGGTTCTAGGTGCAGCAATGTACTCTGTTCAAGGACTTGGTCAAGATACAGTTAATTTAGTTTTGGATGAATTTTTAGCTATAATTAAAGCTCAGACTAGCTTAGGCATTTCTGGAGGTAATTATATAAAAAATGTATTAACTAAATCTTTAGGTCAAGATAAAGCGCAGAGTGTTTTAGGAAAAATTACTCCAACTGATAGTATTAAGGCTATAGAAATTTTGGATTGGCTGGATGCAAGGTCAATAACCGATTTAATCATTGATGAACACCCACAGATAATTGCTCTTATAATTTCTTATTTGGAGCCTGCAATTGCTTCAGATGTATTACATTTCTTACCTGAAAAAAACCAGTCTGATATTATAAAAAGAATTGCTACTTTACAAACAGTTCAACCTGAAGCTCTTAGAGAATTAGATAGAGTTATGCAAAAAGTCTTTTCATCAAATGCTAGCTTAAGGGCAAGTAAAGTTGGAGGTGTTCAAGCTGCGGCTAAAATAATGAATTTTTCAAGTCAAGATGGCGAAGCAAGGATCATGAAAGATATATTAAAAGAAGATAAATCCTTAATGCAAGCAATACAAGATAGTATGTTTGTATTTGAAACTTTATTATTATCAGACGATAAATCTCTGCAAACATTATTAAGAAATGTTGAAAATGACTTAATTATACTTGCTCTTAAAGGTGCGGATCAGGAATTAAAAGACAAATTGTTTGGATGTATGTCTCAGCGTGCTGCTGCAAATATTCAAGATGAAATGGAGGCTTTAGGTCCAGTTAGATTAACTGAAGTTCAAGAAGCTCAAAAACAAATTATAGCTGTTGCAAGACGTATGTCTGATGAAGGATCTATTGTATTAGCTGGCCGTGGTGGCGATGATTATGTATAAAATAGATGAGATAAAATATTATGTCTTTAAAAGCTAAATATGACGATGTGAATAATATTAAAGGTAATGTTGTTCCATTAGGTCACTCTGAAATTAAATCTATATTAAAAAGCCAATCAGAAGCCGTTTTTATTGAAGAAAAAAAAATGGGACCTGATAAAGCTGTTTTTATTAAAAAATCATTAATAGATATAGCTTTAGAATTTCAAGATAAAGCAGATCAGATAAAGGTTAAAGAAGATCTTAATAATGAAGATAATGCAGATATTGTGGAACCCTATATTGAAGATAAGGTAATAGAAAATAAAGTTATATCAGAAGACGATAATAATAATGATAAATCTGGAGCTGATTTATCTATAAAATCTAATGAAATAGATGATAGTAATCTTCCCTCTAATGCAAATATAGTTGAAAACGTTTCTCCAATTGGTGCGCAGCTTGAGGAACAAGAAAATAATGTTAAAAATAATATTGAAGTTGTAACTAATAATATTGAAATTGAAGAGACGAAACAGGCACTTAATTCTGTTAGGGATGCTGTTTCACAATCGATTAACAATTCTATTGAAATGACTAATAGCAATAATGATTCGGGCAATCAAAACGACACAAAAACCTCTGCTTCGAATCAAATTACAGAAGATATTGAAAATTTTAAAAGTATTTTTTCTGAATTAAAAAATATGACTGAAAGTTTAGTATGTGAAACTATAGAAAATAAAATAATTGAAATTGCCCAAGAATTAGCAGGTTATCAAATTGATAAAATGCCAGAAAAATATGAAAAAAAAATAAAATCTTTTTTAAAAAATATTAATTGTTTCGATGAAAAAATAGCAATTGAAACTAATGATAAAGATTACGAAGCATTATCAAAAATTGAAAATTTTAAAAACTTAAATAAAGACATAAAGTTTATACCTAATTCTGAAATATCTAGGGGTGATATTATTTTGAATTGTGATGGGATGTATTATTCAGAAAAGACTATTAATAATAATCAAAGTGTAAAGAAAAAGTAATTACTAATACCAGGAAAATTTAATGCCTCTTGAAGCAAAAATTATTGAAAATATTTCTCAAATAAAAAGAAAAAAAACAATTGTAAGCTCAGGTAGAGTTAATAGATTTGATGGCAATGTATTATATTGTGATCCTTTCCCCGCGCCAATTGGCAGTTTATGTATTGTTAAAGATCAAATGTCTAAAGAAATTTTAGCAGAGGTTATTAGTTTTGATCAAAATCATAACATGTTAGCTATTTTGGAGCATTCTTCTCATATTGTTGCAGGATGTGAAGTTACATTATTTGATGATGGAAGATATATAAATGTTGATGATACTTTGTTAGGAAGAGTGACGGATGCTTTTGGTAAACCCTTGGACGACAAGCCTAATTTAGAAATAAAAAATAAATGGCCACTTATGGGAAGATCTATGAACCCATTAAAAAGAAGTCTAATCACAAAGCCATTAGACGTAGGTGTAAGAATTATTAACTCATTATTAACTGTTGGAAGAGGTCAAAGATTAGGAATAATAGCAGGTTCAGGAGTAGGAAAATCTGTATTATTAGGTATGATGAGTAAATACACAGAAGCTGACGTTGTAGTGATTGCTTTAATAGGTGAGAGAGCGAGAGAAGTTGGAGCTATGGTCAATGATTTATTTGATGATGAGACCTCCAAAAAAATAACTGTTGTAGCCGTGCCTGCTGACAGGTCTCCTTTAATGAGAATTAGAGCTGCAAATAGAGCAACTGCAATAGCTGAGTATTTTAGAGATCAAAATAAAAATGTTTTACTTATTATGGATAGTTTAACAAGAATTGCACATGCAAAAAGAGAAATAGGTTTGTCTCTAGGTGAAACTGTTACATCAAAAGGTTATCCAGCATCAGTTATATCTATGATACCCAATTTAATTGAAAGAGCTGGAACGAGTGATAAAGGCGAAGGAAGCATTACTGCTTTTTATACTATTTTAGCTGATGGAGATGATAATAATGATCCTGTTGTTGATACAGCACGTGCCATTCTCGACGGACATATAGTTTTAAGTAGATTAAATGCACAAATGGGAATTTATCCTGCAGTAGACGTATCAAGTTCTATAAGCAGAGTAATGAATGATTTAGTCTCAAGTGAACATACTAATGCTGCTAAAATATTTAGGAAGCATATTACCAACTATATTGAGAATAAAGATTTATTGTTAATGGGTGGTTATACCCAAGGTCATGATAAAGATATTGATGATGCAATAACAATGTGGCCAAGAATAATAAATTTTATTACACAACCTCATAATCAAAAGGCAGATTATGAAGCTTCTATATCAGAGTTATTAACATTATATAATTAGGAATAAAATTTGTTAAAAAAAATAAAACGATATCAAAGATTATCAATGTTAAGAAAACGCGATATGTCTAAAGAAATATCTAATTCTAATTTATTAGAGACGGAGATAATGAAAAACCAAAGTTTAATTAATCAAATTGATTTAATTATGGAAAATGGTAAAATTGGTTCAAATAAAGAATTAGTAAGTGCAGGGTTTTTAAAAAATAATTTACAATTATTAAATACTCTTCAAAGCCAAAAAAATATTGCTAATAATAGACAAAATTATCTTCTTTCTGAAAAAAAAATAATTCAATCTAAAATAACAGCTAATAATATTAAAAAAAATAAAGCTGAAGAAAAAACATATGAATATAAAAAACAATATATCCAAGAATTAGAAAATAAAAATATTTAATATATTCTGTATTGTGTAATTTATTAAAAAAATATAATGGCATTATATTTGCATATAATGATGAAATATTTTTGGAAATTATAATGATTAACGTTAGTAATGATGCCGCTAAAATATCAGATTCTTTGTCTGGAGTTACTCCTGATGAAAAAAATTTGTTAGTTTTAGGTTCATTATTTTCAATCATTGAACCAATTGAAAATTTAGAAAATCAAGTTGATACTCCAAAAGAATTTGTCATCAACTTAGGAGAAAGCAAAATAATAGATTATATTTCTAATGTTATTCCAGATTTACATAATAAAAAAATAGATATTTCAGATTTTAAAAAAATAGAATATGCAGTAGAAAAAGATACTAGTTTAAATCCTTTAGAACGTAATCAGATATTAGATTTTGCTAAAATAGGTTTAAATGTTGGTAAAAATAAAACATTGACTATATCTATAAACAGCAATTTTAATTCATCAAAATTTGATGAACATAATTTATCTAAAAAATTAAAAATTAATCCAATAGATGTTCTTAATAATAAAACTGAAACTGTAAAAAATAATAATAAAAATGAAAATGCTACAAATAATAATAAAATTGAAGCTGTTATAAAAAATAATGTTAAGGATTCCAGCATTGTTGAAAATAATACTAATTTGGTAAAAAAGGTTAATCAAGGTGATTACTCTGATAACAA
Organism: Pseudomonadota bacterium; assembly: GCA_027625145.1. Lineage (GTDB taxonomy): Bacteria > Pseudomonadota > Alphaproteobacteria > Puniceispirillales > Marisalimonadaceae > CAJJBL01. The sequence goes on along the minus strand of JAQBXK010000018.1, from coordinate 27,634 downwards.
TTTAAAAAGTAAAGATATAAAAAACAATTCTGAATTTGTTAAAAAGGTTAAAAAAAATAATCATCCAAATAAAATTTATAATCTTAATACAATTAATAAAAATAATTTACATAACATTAATAAAGAGATATTTAAAATTGATGTTGCAAATTCAAATCAAGGTTTGACACAAGTTACTCCCAATATGGTTAATAATTTGATGCTAAATAAGATTATTGATAATAAAAACATCAATAATACTAATACTAATACTAATACTAACCCTTATCAAATTTCTACAATTCATGATAATAATAATCAATATTCGCAAAGTAATAATTCCGATCTTTCTAGTAATAGCTATAACTCTGTATTAGAAAATTTATTGGATCACTTAGACTTAACGGAACAAGGTTGGACGTCTAAATTAGCGGCTAGAATTGAAAAGGCATTTATTAATGGTGGAGAAGAAATTGAGTTTAACTTAAAACCTAAAAATCTTGGAGTTTTAAAGATTTCATTAACTTTAAAGGAAGGTCTTGGAAAAGTTCAAATTATAGCTGAAAATAGTTTTGTAACTAATACTTTGCAGCAAAATGAGGGTTTTTTACAAAAACTTTTTAATGATCAAGGCATGAATTTAGATTTTATGGCGCATAATGGTAATGAAAATTTTGGGTCAACTCATAATTTTAATCAAAATGAACAGAATTCTAAAGAAAATAATAAAGATAAAAGTAAGTTAATTGATGAAGAAACTAAAAACAAAAACCTGTTAGATGAAAACGATTCGTCTAGACATATAGTAAATGTAATAGCATAATTGAATATAACTACTTAGTGAGAAAAAAATGGCAGAAGTTGTTGAAGAAGAAGCAAAAAAAAGTCCTCTTATTAAAATATTAATGTTTGTTATTGGAGGAGTATTACTTTTAGTAATTGGCCTGGGCATTGGATATTTATTATTTGGAGGAGAGCCGGAAACTGATCCTTCATCGGAAGTGAACCAAATCATAGAGGGTAAAGATAAGGGATTACAAAAAAAGAAGGAAATGGAAGAAAAAAATAAAGCATCTGAAGGTGAAACTGAAGGTGGCATTGTGAAAAAAAATGTTAAAGCTATTCCAGAAATAGATAGTTACGAAACAACATATTTTGAATTTCCTGGAGATTTTACAACAAATCTAAAAGGTAGTAGAAAATTTTTACAAGTAAGTGTTGGTGTTTCAACTCAATATGATGAAAAGGTAATGCAAACTGTTGATCAGCATCAATTATCATTACGTTCAGAAATATTATCAACAATAAGTGATTTTACAGAAGAAGATATTGCAGGAAGTGATGGTAAGAAAAAACTTTCAGTTAAATTAAGAGAGGTTTTGAATAAGAAACTTGATCAATTGAAAGAATTTCCTGGAATTGAAGACGTGTATTTTACAGCTTTTATACTCCAATAATAAAGAGAAACATTAAAAACCATGTCTAATACATCACGCAAACTATCTTCCGATGAGGTTTCTGCATTAATGGCAGGCCTTCAAAGTGGCGACATAAATACTAATTCTGGAATAAACACTGATATTGAGGTTACTGATTTTACTTTTGGTTCAGACAACTTAGAGCTTTTAGGTGATTATTATGCTCTTAGATTAATTAATGAAAGATTTGCAAGGCTAGTTAGAAGCATATTTTTGCCAATGATACGTATTCAACCAAAGATAAATCCATTTCCTCCAGAAGTTAAGACTTATGATGAGTATAGCGCCGGTTTAAATAGTTTTATGAGTTTGACAACTAGTAGAATTGATGAACTTAGAGGATCAATGCTATTAGTTCTTGAACCTTCATTTATAAGTGTTTTAACTAATTGTTATTATGGAGGAAAACTTGCTAATTTTCCTTCTGCCAAAGCTGAATTTACAGCAACAGAAGAAAGAATAATTGAAATAGTCACTGATGGTATCTCTCAATGTCTTCAAAACGCATGGAAAGACCTTATGCCAATAACAATAAAGCATCAAGCAAGAGAAGTGAACCCTCAATTTGCAACTTTAGTTGAATCTACCGATTCTGTTATAATTTGTTCATTCGTTGTTCAATTGCCTAATATTGATTCTGCTTCTTTTGATATTATATATCCTCTGCAAACTCTCAAACCTATCGCATCTTTATTAAGATCACGTATTCAGTCTGACGTAGTAGATGATGACGTTAGTTGGAGAGAAAGATTGGAGAGATCTGTTCTAAATGTTCCACTTCCTGTTTCTGCAATTTTAAGTGAGCCTTCTTTATCATTATCTAAATTAGTAAGGTTAAAAAAAGGAGATATTATTAATCTTCCACCTATTGATGGGGTTAACTTTTTTGTTGATGATAAGCTTCTATTTAAAGCTGAGATTGGTGAAACTAATGGGCAGGTTGCAGTAAGTTTAAAAAATAGATTATAATAATATTTGGAGTTTAAAATGGCAGAAAATGAATCTACAGCTATTAATGAAGAGACTAAATCTAATGATGCAAGTGTTGAAAATCTTAAAGTATTAGAAAATATTGAAGTTAAGCTTACGGTTGAAGTTGGATCTACAGAGTTGAAAATTAAAGATTTACTTAAGCTTAATGAAGGTTCTGTTGTTGAACTAGAGAGATTAGCAGGAGATCCATTAGATATATTAGCTAATGGAGTGCCAATTGCAAAAGGCGAAGTAGTAATGGTTGGGGAAAGATTTGGTATTAGGTTTACTGAAGTAACAAACCCAGAAAATCGTGTTAAAAAACTATAAAATACAAAAAATTGACGATAAAAAACAAGTAAAATCAATGAGTTAATATAATTTTTTTTGGTATACTTCTTGCTTCTATACATCAAATGTAAAGGAAGTATTAATATGTCACAAACAGTTCCAGATTTCACTACTGCAATAATTACAATTTTATTTTTGTTAGTTTTAGCGGGTATTGGTTTCGTAATAAAAATTAAGAGTGGTTCTCTCAAAAAAATAATAAAAAAACAAGAATATTTAGAGGTTTTACATCATTCTCCTTTAAGAAATGGTTATCTTTCTTATGTATTTAAAGTTGGAGAAGAAAAATTCTTTTTTGTTGGCCATAAATCAGGCAGAGGAACTTTAACTCAAGTGATTAAAGAAACTGTATCTGAAGTAAGTTTCGAAAATAAAAACATTATTAATGCTCCAAATAATAAAATTAATAATAATCCATCTAAATTATTTAAAAATGAAATATCTGAAAGAAAACCTTTACAACATGTAAATATATCTGACTTATTATCAGCTCACAAGAAGGGGGGTACAAATGCGTAAAGCAATATGTCCCCAGCCAAGTAAAAGAATTAATTTTATTAATCAAAAAGACATAATCAATAACAAAATATATCAATTTATAAAGGTTCTTTCTTTATCTACTGGTATATTATTTATAAGTGGTTTTGCATCTCAAGCTTTTGGAGAAAATGCATTTTCAGGGTTTCCTGCTTTAAACGTTTCTACAAACGGAAATAATACAGAGTACTCTTTTCCATTACAAATATTATTACTAATGACAGGTTTAACTGTGCTTCCTTCATTAGTTTTAGGTATGACTAGTTTTACTAGAATTATTATAGTCATGTCTATACTAAGACAAGCTCTAGGAACTCAACAAACTCCTCCTAATCAAGTTTTAATAGCTATTTCTCTTTTTCTTACTTTTTTTATAATGGCTCCAACTTTTAACAAAGTTTATGATAATGCAGCTTTACCATATATGGAAAAAACAATGGCAGCAGATGTTGCTCTTGAAACAGCAAGCGCAGCAATGAAAAGTTTTATGGTTAAAAATACTAGAAAAAGTGATTTAATAATGTTTTCAGAACTGGCAGGGTTAGATAAATTTGATGAAGTTAAAGACATACCATTTAGGATTGCTTTACCAGCTTTTATGACAAGTGAACTTAAGACAGCGTTTCAAATTGGATTTTTACTTTTTCTACCATTCCTAGTTATTGATATGGTGATATCGTCTATTTTAATGTCTCTCGGAATGATGATGTTATCACCCATGCTTGTTGCCCTTCCTTTTAAACTTTTATTATTTGTACTCGTAGATGGGTGGAGCATGACAGTTGGCTCTCTTGTTAGTACATTTGCAGCAGGATAGTTACGATGACTTTTGATGAAAATGTTAGTATGTTAAGCATGGCCTTCTATCAGGTTGTGTATATTGCGGGTCCATTATTAGCACTTGCCTTAGGGATTGGACTTTTTATTGGTATCATCCAAGCGGCTACTTCAATTAATGAAATGACTTTAAGTTTTGTTCCTAAAGTTGTGATAGTTTTGTTAGGTATAGGTCTTTTTGGTAACTTTCTGATGATGGGTTTAACAGATTACTTTGCCTTTATTTTTGATCAAGTTGCAGGCGTTGGACAAAATTAAATTTAAAGGTAATTTATAATGAGTGGAACAGAATTTAATATACCAGGTTTAAATTTATTTAACTTAACACAGTATTTAATTATTTTTTTTATTGCGTCTTTACGTATTTCATCTTTTTTAATAAGTGCACCTTTTTTTTCAAGTGGATCAATACCTTTACAAGCTAGGATAGTTGTTAGTATAGCTATAACGGCGTTCTTATTTCCTGTGATTAAGGTTCCTGATATTAATGAGATTGAAGGATTTAAATTATTCTTATTAATTTTATCGGAAATAGGAATTGGTTTATCTGTAGGTCTCATTTTAAATATTCTATTTGCTTCAGCAACATTAGCTGGTGAAAAAATTGCATCTACTGCGGGTCTTTCAATGGCAAATATGGTTGATCCACAATCAGGAGGGCAAACTCTTGTATTAAGCTCAATACTTTCATTGTTTCTTGTCTCATGTTTCTTATCTTTAGATGGACATTTATATTTAATTAAGATGATATTAGAAAGTTATACTTATTTACCTATTGGTATGACTTTAAACTTTTCTGAAGTAAGTCAAGTGGGTGTAGATACATTTGGTAAGATGTTATATTTAGCAGCACTAATAATGCTTCCAGTGGTTGGCGGTTTACTTTTAATTCAATGCTCAATTGGAGTAATAACACGTTCAGCACCTTCCTTAAATCTGTTTTCATTTGGCTTTCCCATCACTTTGATTAGTGTATTTATATTTTTATATGGTGCAGTAGGACCAATATCGAACGCTTTTTCTGATATAACAGGAATGGCAATAAATATAATTGATAATGTTCTTCACTCTCCACCGCAGAGTATTTTTTAAATGGCAGAACAAGATGATTCACAAGAAAAAACCCAAGAACCTTCAGCTAAAAAACTTGAAAAAGCTGCAGAAGATGGTCAGGTATTATCTTCCAAGGAAATGTTTGTTTTTACAACATTGATTATGGGATTGTGCGTTTTAAGTACATTACCTTTTTTCGTAAGAGATTTTTTATTTATATGGAAAATTTTTTTCTTATTTGATTTGGATTTTTTAGAAAATTCTTCACCAATGATTGGAATAGGAAAATTAATTAAGCAAGTTGTTTATATTACTTTAGTTATAGGAATACCTTTAATTATAACAATTATTTTAACGCAGATGGTAGTAGGAGGCATTAACTTTGCTCCCAAAAGTTTTGAATTTAAGTCAAATAGACTAAATCTTTTTTCAGGATTAAAAAGAATATTTTCATCAAAAGGATTAGTTGAATTAATTAAATCGATATTCAAAGTAGCTTTGCTTGGTGGGATCACTATTAGTATTATTTATTTGAATATTAAAGATATTATAATTTTATCAGAAAGACATTTATTTACAGCACTAATAAGTCTTTTAGATAACTTTCCAAAATTAATGATTTCATTATTGATAGTACTCGGCTTTATAGCTGTTTTCGATTATATGTGGCAGAAATATACTCATGTTGAAAAATTAAAAATGACATTTAAGGAAGTTAAAGACGAGAATAAAGATTCAGATGGTTCACCAGAAGTTAAACAAAAAATTAGAAGATTACAAAATGAAATTTTTCAAAGAGCATCAACTCAAACGGCAGCATTAGAGAATGTGAAAGATGCTTCAGCGATCATTACCAACCCTACACATTTTGCTGTGGCAATTAAATATGAAGTAGGCAAAGAAGGTGCTCCGATTATTTTAGCAATGGGTAGAGGAATGATGGCAGAAAAAATAATTAGTTTGGCTGAAGATGCTCAAGTCACTGTTTTTCAAAGTCCTCTTTTAGCAAGAGCAATTTATTTTACAGGAGAAATAGGAAAAGAAATCTCAGAAAACTTATATTCAGCAGTAGCGTCTGTCCTTGCCTATATTTTTAAAATTGAAAGAGGAGAAGAAAGTGATTATCCTGAATTTGATGTGCCTGATGAAATGAACTTTGATGAGTATGGAAAAAATATCAAATAAATTAATGAGGTTATTTTGAATAAAAGAAAAACATTAGGTCAAGTGATTATTACAGCCATGTTTATATGGTCAGCTTTGTTGTGTCATTTTGAAGCTAGTGAATTGCAAGAACAAGGAGAATTACTCAAAGCTATTTTGTATTGGTTTTGTGGTTTTACAGCTATTTTAGGAGCATTTAGATTTAAGATAGCTGAATTTATATATTGGTGTTTGAAAATAAAAAAAAAAATTAGTAAATAAAGTATTAATTTATGGATGATAAAAATATAATTTCAAACAATAAAATTAGGTGTCATGGTTGTATCTATTTTTATATTACCTTTAAAAAAGAACGTCCATGGGGATGTAAAAAATTTGGTTTTATTTCTAAGTTTATGCCATCATCTGAAGTTTATAATACAACTGGTACAGAATGTGCATATAGAATTGATAAGAATTTAAATAATAAAATTTTATAATTAGTTTGTTTTTATAGGATAATTAAATGGATAATAAATTAGACGCTGTTCAGGAAAGTATAAAACTTGCTTTAGACGCGGCAGATGCCGCAACTGATGTAACTTCAGAATATAATAAAGTAAGAAAAGAACATGCTATATTGGAGGGAAAAGTGAAACAAATTCATAAATACACAACAGTTGTTTTTTTGTCGTCTATCTTCTCGGGACTTATAGTCGTGGCTGTAAGTGCTTTTTTATTCATGCAAGGCTCAAATAAATTAACTAATATGACGGAAACAAGTAGAGAAGCTTTAGTTGTATTTGCCGAAAATGTAGATGGGGTAAACACATCTTTAAAAAATTTAAATGAGGCAATAAAAAAACAAGGAGATTTATTAGCTGTTAATCAAAAATTAGTAATAACTTTGGAAAAAATTGAAAAAAGAATTGAAACTGGTAACGATAATACTATAGGTGAATTGCGCGTTATTTCACAAACCTTAGTTGATGAACTGAATAAAAACTCAAAAGTGTATGCGGATAATAATAATAAAATGAATGCCACTTTAAAAAATATAACCGTTTCAAATACTACAAAAATTAGTAAGGTTATTAAAGATATTAGTAATCAAGCAATTTACAAACAAATTATTGCTAATCAAGCAGTTCAAGCGCAGCAAATTTCAAAACTTGTTAAACAAAATAATGGTTTGTTGGGTAAAATTGCAGATAAAACAAGTAGAATTAAATATCCATAATATTTTAAAAAAGAATTAAATAGGATTAATTATAAATGGATAATCAAGAAAATTTAGAAAAAAAATTTTTAAAAATTACATCTATTAGAACCTCTTCTCGTGCTTATCAAATGAAATTAAAAGAGGATGATATAATATTGTGTCTTGATGGTGAATTTATGAATTTATCATATGAAGTATTTTCAAAAAAATTAAATGATATAGATAACAAAAGCATTCTGACTATACTTAGAGGTGGCATTCATTTTAATACCTATGTATATGGCTCTCTTGGTGTCATTTGTGAACAGATAAATGATAATCAAATTCCTGATATAGATAAAATTGATTTAAAAACAATAATGGATGTAAATGCTTTTTATCAACAATATGAAATCTATAAAAATATGGGAAATGTATGTATTCTATTAAATACTTTTCCAACAATTTTAGCTAGTTTAGCACCACCTTTATGGATGATACAGAATAGGCTTTGGATGCTTTTTGGTATATCTATGGTTTATTATTCAATATTATTAATAACATCTCCTTGGTTATTTTGTATTGGATGGGTTTTAAAGTCATGGTACGTAGGTAACAACCAAATTGAAATACTTCAGTACTTCTATAGATTTAATAATTATAAGCTATGGTTAAGCTTCTGCGAAATTAATGATCAGAAAGCTCAAAAGTTAGCAAGACAAATAGATAATAAAATTGATTTTTATTTTTCTTATCTTGAACCTGCAGTTTTAGAGAGCTAGATTTATTTATACAAATATTTATTAAATATCATTGAGATTAACAGTAATATTTTTTTGTTTTTTATCTAAAAAAATTAAATTAATTATTTTTTTTGCTATGAAATTTGCAGATGGTAGAGTATCTTGAATTTCCCCAGGCATTGCTTTTAATCTCATTTTAGTTCTTGTTTTTCCTGGGTTTATAATTGTAACAGATAAGTTGTTAGTTTTGTTTTCTTCAGCCCATATTTTAACCATATGATTTAACCCTGATTTAGAAACTGCATATGCTCCCCAAAATGGTTTAGGAATAGATCCTACTGAAGAACTCAAAAATAGAGCTTTTGAAAAGTTACTATTCTTTAGCAATGAGTCAAATGATCTAATTAATCTATGATTACTTAGTAAATTAATATTTATAACATCAAAAAACTCTTCGCTACTTTGATGATGAATAGGTCCTAATGTCCCAAGTATTGCTGCATTCGCAATTAATATATCTAACTTACCCCATCTTTTGAAAACTTCTATTCCTAGTCTATCAATTCCAATAAAATCAGTCATATCTAATTGAGCAATTGTACAAGTACCACCATTTGATTTTATTTTGTCTTCTGTTATTTCAAGTCCAGATAATTTTCTTCCAGTAATTATTACATGAGTATTTTTTTTTGATAATTCTATAGCAATTTCAGAGCCTATCCCATCACTAGCTCCAGTAATTAATGCAATTTTTTTATTCTCATCCATTTTTTGAATTTATTTTTAAAATTTCGGAGACATCTATTGGGTAGTCACCAGTAAAACAATGATCGGTAAATTGTGGTTGTTGTGAATCTCTTTCTGTACATCCCATAGCTTTATAAGTTCCTTCTAAAGATAAAAAGAAAAGTGAGGTAGCTCCAATTAACTTGGTCATCTCTTCAATGTTAGTATGTGAAGCAATTAATTCATTATAATTAGGAGTGTCAATTCCATAAAAGTCAGGATGTTTTATAGGTGGACATGAAACACCTAAATGAACTTCTTTAGCACCGGCATCATAAACCATTTTAACAATTTTATTTGCTGTTGTTCCTCTGACGATGGAATCATCTATCAGTATCACTCGTTTATTTTCTATACATGATCTATTAACACTATGCTTAAGTTTAACACCAAATTGTCTTATTGTTTGAGATGGTTCTATAAATGTTCGGCCGACATAATGGCTTCTAATAATACCTAGTTCAAAAGGAATATTTGATTTTTGTGAAAAACCTATAGCTGCTGAGACACCAGAATCCGGAATAGGGACAACTACGTCTGCATCTATTTTATTCTCTAGAGCAAGTTGTTCTCCAAGTGCTTTTCTATATGTATAAACAGTTCTTCCACCAACTATACTATCGGGGCTTGCAAAATAAATTATTTCAAATATACATGGTCTCTCTTTTAATTTTACAAATGGTTTGATTGATTCTATTCCTGAATCTGTGATTATCACAATTTCTCCATTTTCTATATCTCTAATATATTTAGCTCCGACCATATCTAACGCACAAGTCTCAGATGCAAGAACTGGAGAGCCATCTTTGTCTCCAAGCACTAAAGGCCTAATACCGTATGGATCTCTTACACCAATAAGTTTTTTATTTGTTAAAATAACTAACGAGTATGCTCCTTGTATTTGTTGAAGAGCATCAATTAATTTGTCTGTCAGTGTTTTTTTTTTTGATAAAGCTACTAATTGTAAAATTATCTCTGTATCAGTGGTAGTTTGAAATATAGAACCATTTTCTACTAATTTTTTTCTTAATGAATTAGTGTTTGTTAAATTCCCATTATGAGCACATGAAAATCCACCAAGAGCAAGATTGGCAAAAAATGGCTGAAGGTTTTCAGGTTTGGAATTTCCTGTTGTAGAATACCTTACATGACCAATTGCATTTTTTCCTGGAAGCTGTGATAAAATCTCTGTGTTATTAAAATTATCTCCAACTAAACCTTGCTTTCTAATTGAATGAAAATTATTGCCGTCAAAACTGACTATTCCTGCTCCTTCTTGCCCTCTATGTTGAAGAGAATGCAGTCCTAGGGTCGTAAGGACTGAAGCTTCTTCACTTCCAAAAATGCCAAATACTCCGCATTCTTCTTTCATGTGATCGCTATATTTACAATACATTCTTTACCCTTAATTATTAAACTTAGTTAAAAATTATTTGTTAATTAAAATATCTTTTTTTTCTATTATTTCTTCATTTATTATATCTATTGAATTCAGCTCTTCTGAAAATAAATCACGTATTATAGAAACTGATTTTTCTATGTAAGGATATGTATTAGATTCTAATAATATATTAGGTAAAGGTGAGTTTATTTCTTTTCCAAGAAGATAAATATATCCTAGGTATAATAAAATAATTAATAAAAATCCTCTTAATGCACCGAAAAATAAGCCACCCATTTTATCAAAAAACAATAAACCTGGCAAAGAAAACTTAGGAGAAAGCCATTTTGAAATGATATTTGATACAAATAAAGTAATTAAAAATGGTATCAAAAAAGAAATAGCATCAATAATAACCTTATTTTTAAAGTACAATTCAACTTCTATTTTTAAATTTGGATATACGTAAAAAGCAGTAAAAATAGCACCAATCCAGCAAATCATACTAAATAATTCTTTTACAAAACCTCTGTAAGAAGCCATAATACAAGATATTATGATAAAAATAATTACTATTATATCTATTATATTAAAAGATATATTATGAAAAAAATCCATTTAAAAAAAATACTCTATACATTTTTTGTAATCAAATTAACTAAATCACTTAATAATGTTATATTAATATAACTCAAATCTTCTTTTATCGTAACCTTTTGTTTGCTTGGTAATGTGATTTTATCAAAACCTAGTTTATAGGCCTCTTTAATCCGTAATTCAGGTTGAGGAACTTTCCTGATTTCGCCTGTTAAACCTACTTCGCCAAAATAAACAGTAGAAAATGATAAAGGTATATTTCTTACAGATGAAATTAAGGCCGCGGCAACAGCTAAATCTGCTGCTGGTTCAGAAATTTTTAAACCGCCTGCAATATTTAGAAAAATATCCATATTAGATAAATGAATTTTACATCTTGCTTCAAGTACCGCACATAACATTGATAAACGTGCTATATCCCATCCAACTATTGTTCTTCTAGGTGATGGAAGGGTTGAAGGCGTGACTAGGGCTTGCACTTCAATTAAAATAGGTCTTGTTCCTTCTAATCCAGCAAAAATAGCGCTTCCTGAAACATTTTTTTTTCTATCTGACAGGAATAATTCTGAGGGATTGATAATTTGTTTAAGTCCATTGCTTAACATTTCAAAAACGCCGATTTCATTTGTGGGACCAAATCTATTTTTAATGCTTCTTAAAACTCTATATTGAAAATGATTATCTCCTTCAAAATAAAGAACTGTATCGACCATATGTTCTAAAATTCTGGGTCCAGCAATAGAACCGTCTTTTGTGACATGCCCAATCAGAATTAAAATTGAATCAGAAGCTTTCGCAGCAATAATCAATTCGTTAGCACAAGCTCTCACTTGACTAACTGTTCCAGGAGCACTTTCAATTTGGGGAAGGTACATTGTTTGAATAGAATCAATTATTAGTATAGATTTTTTATTAATTGTTTTGATAGTATGAGCTATGTCATTTGCATTAGTACTTGAAGCAAACTGAATATTTGTATTTTTTAAACCCAATCTATCTGAACGCATCTTAACTTGTGAAAGACTTTCTTCACCAGAAATATAGAGGCAATTTTGATTTATTTTAGAAAAATAGCCAGTTAATTGTAATAGAAGAGTAGATTTTCCTATACCAGGGTCTCCTCCAATAAGAGTTGCGGAGCCTAATACAAAGCCACCACCCATAACTCTATCCATTTCTTCTAAATTAGTTTTTAACCTTGGATGATCTTTCGTTTCAGCATTCAAAAGTTCAAAATTAATAACCTTGCCTTTTGTTCTAGATAAAGGGCCAGCAGATTTATTCGTACTTTCTTCTATTAATGAGTTCCATTCATTACATTGCTCACATTTTCCATTCCATTTCATATGAATAGAACCACAAGATTGACAAATGTACTGTTTAGTTATTTTCATAATTTATTTAAATAATTTAGGGTTAAGAGCTTTAATAAATTGCTGTATTTTTGCATTATTTGATTTTAGCATTTCATTTGGTTTCCCAGTCCATGAAATTGTTTGATCATCTATTAAAATTACTTTATCAGCAATTCTACTTACAGAAGCCATGTCATGGGTAATTGTTATTGCACTTGCACATAATCTTTTTACAGATTTAACTATTAACTCATCTATGACACTTCCTGTAACAGGATCTAATCCTGAGGTAGGTTCATCAAATAATAATATTGATGGATCGCTGCTGATTGCTCTAGCTATGGCAATTCTTTTTTGCATTCCACCAGAAATTTCTGACGGGTATAAATTTAAAATATCAGATCCTAGCCCTAAATTTTTAATGATGTCTAACGCAAGCTTTTGACCATCTATTTTAGATAATTTATTTATTCTTTGAATTTTAAAAATTACATTTTCCCAAATTGTAAGAGAGTCAAAAAGTGCTCCATGTTGAAAAGTAATACCAAGTTCTAATAATAAATTTTCTCTTTTTGATCTTGATAAGTTTACAGTTTCAACATTATTGATTTTTATAGATCCTGCTTCAGGTTTTAATAACCCTATAATATTTTTTAAGAGTACAGATTTACCTGACCCTGAAGCACCAATTATGGCAAGTGATTCTCCTTCATATAAATCAAAATTAATATTTTTTAAAATAATTTTTTCGTTAAATTTTTTTGTTAAATTTCTTATTTCTATTTTTTTTTTTTTATATGACTGGTCCATTTTTTTTAACCAAAAAATAAAGCTGTAATTATATAGGTGCTTGTAAGTATCATAACTGATGAAGTAACTACAGCTGAAGTTGTTGCATATCCTACGCCTTCAGCTCCTCTTGATGCATTATATCCAAAATAACAACTGAGCATCGAAATTAAAAATCCAAAAATTGATGCTTTTACTAAACCTTGTACTACATCAATCCAATATAAATGCTCAATTGTAGCATAAAGGTATAAATCAGGATTAAAATCTAATTTATAAATTGCTATTACATAACCTCCTAAAATTCCAATTGTATTACCTATTAAAACTAAAAACGGGACACAAATTAATGATGCTATTAGTTTAGGAGCAATTAAATATTGCATTGGCCTTGTTCCAAGAGTTCCTAGAGCATCAATTTGTTCTGTAACTTTCATAGTAGCAATTTCTGCAGCCATTTTTGCTCCAACTCTTCCTGCTACCATAAGGCCAGTTAACACTGGTCCTAACTCTTTTGTAATAGATGTGAGTACAACGCGTGCAACAGTTGATTCTGAGTTAAATTCAGAAAAGCCAATGGATGTTTGAAGAGCTAAAACCATTCCAGAAAAAAAAGTAGTTAAACCAACAACAGGCAATGAAAAATAACCAATATCAATGATTTGTGAATGTATTTGTTTAAAATACCATGGTGGCCTTATAGCCCAAAAAATTGATGAAATACAAAAAATAAAAAAATTTCCAATTTGAGATAGAAACCTTATACAAGTGTAACCAATAGATTCTAATATATTTAATATTCTTTTTTTCAAAAAACTATAAATCCTATTATTTAAAATAACATTTCATGAGTTGTATTTTCTTATTACTCTATTACCAATTCCCGTTAAAAACTCATAGCTAATAATTTTAGAATCTTTTAAAATATATCGAAGATTAGAATCGTTAATCAAATTTATATGGCATCCTTCTTTTAAGCTGTTAACTTTTACACTTGTAATATCTATCATAAAACTGTCCATTGTAATATTTCCAATTATTTTACATGTCTGGTCACCTATTAAAAATGAGCTATTTTTTTTTAATAATCTTAGCCATCCGTCAGCATATCCAATCCCTATTGTAGCTAATTTTGATTTTTTAATCGTTGTATCAATTCCTCCATAAGAAATTTTCTCTGCAATACCAACGTTTCTGATTTGGATTATAGGGCAATGCAATTCAAATGGAACTTTCAATTTTTTAGAGAGAATATCTATATGATTTCCATGGGAATCAATTCCATACAAACCAATTCCTGGTCTGGTTTGATCTAAGCAATAGTTTTTTCCTAGTAATATACCACCTGTGTTGGCAAGACTTAATTTTGCATCTGGAATTAATTTAGAAAATAGGTTTAATTTTTTTAATTGTTCAAAATTACTATTATTTTCAGTATCACTTGAGTTTGCTAAATGAGACATAATAAAATCCCATTTAATATTTTCTAAGATAGACCTATTTGTATGAAGAAAGTCAACTTCACTTAATTCTAATCCAAGTCTATTCATCCCAGTATCAATATTTAAAATAGCTTTAATGGGATAATTTTTTTTATTTAAATCATTATACTTTTTTAATCTTTTTAGTTGAATTATATTATTAATCACTGGAATTAAATTATTGTTTTTATAAACTAGCTCATTTCCTTCAAAAAAACCTTCAAATATAGCAATTGAAATTTCTTTAGAAGGGTTTTCTTTTCTTAATACTATTGCTTCTTCTATATTAGCTACATAAAAATAACGGCAACCGGCATCGATTAAACTTTTTGCAACCTGTAACATTCCTAAACCATAAGAGTTTGCTTTGATTACTGCGGCCGCCTTGCCATTGGAAGCGTTATTGAGATTTCTCCAATTAGATTTAATTATATCTAGAGATATATTTAAAATTCCATGCATTTAGTTGCATACTTTATAAATATTAAAATTATATATTTTAATAAGTTTGTTCAGGTAATCTATCATCTTGGGCTAAATCCATGAATCTTGTATACTTTGCTTCAAATTGCACTTGTATAATTCCTGTTGGTCCTTGTCTTTGTTTAGATATTATAATTTCAGCTTTGCCTTCAGCTAGATTTCTTCGATCTTGCCACCTTAAGAACCTTTCACTAAAACCATCTTGATTTTCATTTTCTCTCTGTGTTGGTTCGCTTTTATCTAGGTAATACTCTTCCCTATATACAAACATTACAACATCTGCATCTTGTTCTATGGAACCTGATTCTCTCAAGTCTGCAAGTATTGGTCTCTTATCTTCTCTTTGCTCTACAGCTCTGCTAAGTTGAGATAATGCAAGAATAGGAACATTTAATTCTTTAGCAAGTGATTTAAGACTTCTTGTTATGTTAGAAACTTCCTGAACTCTATATTGTGCGTCACTAGGCTTAGAGCTTTGAATTAATTGTATATAATCAATTATTATCACGGCTAAGCCATTAGTTCTTTTTAATCGTCTAGCTCTTGAGGCCATTTGTCCAACAGAAATTGCAGGAGTATCATCAATAAAAAAAGGTAAACTTTGTATTTCATTTTGAGTTAAGACAAGTTTTGAAAAATCATTATCGTTTATGTCACCACTTCTTAATTTATGAGAATCAATAGTAGATTGTTCCGCAAGAATTCTCTGTGCTAATTGTTCAGCAGACATTTCAAGTGAAAAAATTAGTATTGATTTATTACCATCTCTTTTACTGGCTTTTGCAGCATTAAAACCTATGTTTGTAGCTAAGGCTGTTTTTCCCATACCTGGTCGGCCGGCTAAAACTAGAAGATCTGAGTTATTTAAACCACCTAATTGCCGGTTAAGTCCAGAAAACCCTGTATCTAAACCAGATAAACTTCCTTTTCTTTGGTAAGCTTCATTTATTTGATTTGTTGCGTTGGCTAGAACAGTTTTAAAATCTTTCGGGCCAGTGTTTACCTGATCAGTTTCTGCAAGGTTATATAATTGTTCTTCAGTATTTGATATTTCTGTATCTGGAGGTATGTCTAAAGAAGGATTCATCGATCTTTCTATTAAATCATCCCCAATCCTTATAAGAGATCTTCTGACATAACAATTTCTTATTTCGTCTGCATAAAACTTTGCTTTACTTAGCGATAATGTGCCTTCTCGTAAGTCTATAAGATATTGTTCTATATCAATGTCTCTTAAAGAAATTTCATCTTTAAGATAACCTTTAAGAGTTATTGGATCAGCTAATCTTCCATTATCAGTAAGTGATATGCAAGCTTCAAAAATATTAGTATGGAGAGGATCAAAAAAATGCCTGCTTGCAAAATTAGTAGGAAGGTCTTCTAAAACTTTGTTATCAAAAAGAATGGAACCTATTAAATTTTGTTCAGCTTCAATGTTTTGAGGCATTTTATTTATGGATGTTGTTGTTTTATCTGTCTCTAGTTGATTAGCAACATTAGTAAACTTATTTATATTTTCATCCATAATAACACTAACAAAAAAAAAGTATTTTCAATAAATTTGAAGATAACAATACTAGATTAATTAAACTAATAAAAAATTATTTAATTTTAAACATCATTAATTTCGTTGTCAGTGGAAATTACATGATTATTCGGTTCTACTAATGTTTCTGATACTGAAATATTTTTAAGATCTTTGTCTTTGGGTTTATCATCTTTTGTCTCAAATCTTTTTGCGTCTTTTTGAGCTCTCTCTGATCTAATATCGCCTCCACCTGTCTCTGTAATAATTATTGCTCTTCCTAACTTTTTCTGCTCAATAGCTTCTTCGCTAGATCTAGCAATATTTAGTTTAAGATTAATAGAAACTTCTGGATGAAGTTTTATATCTATGTCTTCATAAGATAAGTTTTTTAGTGATTTATTTAAAACAACCTGGTTTTTGTTTATTGTCAATCCTGCATCAGTGATTGATTGTGCTATGTCTTTTGCTGACACTGATCCATATAATTGACCAGCTTCACTAGCAGCCCTAATGATAATTACTTCTTTTACATTGATTTTTTCTGCTAACTTAGAAGCTTCTTTTTTTTTGGCAATATCTTCACCTTCTAATTGTATCTTCTGTGTTTCAAAATGCTTTATATTTTCTTTTGAAGCGAAGGCTGCTTTTCCTTGTGGAAGTAAAAAATTTCTTGCATAGCCAGATTTAACAGTTACTAAGTCACCTATTTGGCCTAATTTCTCTATGCGTTCTAATAGAATTATATTCATGTTACTCTCCAGACTCTAACCTACAACGTAAGGCATTAATGCTAAAAATCTTGCTCGTTTAATTGCTTTGGATAACTCTCTTTGTTTTTTTGCTGATACAGCAGAAATTCTAGAAGGAATAATTTTCCCTCTCTCCGACACATATCTAGTTAAAACTTTTAAATCTTTATAATCTATAGGTGGTGTGTTGGGAGCAGAAAATGGACAAGATTTTCTTCTTTTTTGTGATGGTTTTCTTAACGCAAGGCTTGTGATTGTTAATTGTGTCATATAAATCTCCTAATTCACATCATTGCCAGTAAATGGTTTAAAACTTTGTTCATGTCCTTCTGATCTTGGTCGATCACTTTTACTATTCATCATAGGAGAAGGATTGTCATCAATCTTATCAATTTTTACAGTTAAAAACCTCACAATATCTTCATGTAATCCCATTAATCTTTCATATTCTGAAATTGCAGAAGCGGGCGCATCAATATTTAACATTGTATAATGTCCCTTTCTATTCTTATTTATTTTGTATGCTAAGTTTCTAAGTCCCCAGTACTCTCTTTTTTTCACGTCGCCTTCTTGCGACTTAAGTACTGTTATAAACTCATCAATTAAGGTATCTAATTGACTTACAGTTAAATCTTGTCTTCCAATTATCACACTTTCGTATAATGCCATTTTATTCTCCTTATGGCTGTTCGGGCTTAACCCAGATTGACCAGATAATAAATTATCTAGCAAGGAGCACACAAAACAAAAAATATATTTTATGCTAGTATTTAAATTATTTCTGGAACATAAATGTTTATTCAAAATTTGCAATGATTTAATTAAAAAAATAGAAAAATTAATTTATCTAAAGGAGATTTAATGAATTTAATTGTTTTTCCAGGACAAGGTTCTCAAAAAGTTGGCATGGGTAAAGAAATGTCAGACAGTTTCATTGAAGCTAAGGAAGTTTTTGAAGAAGTTAATGAAGCCATTAGTTTTAATTTAAGTAAACTAATGTGGGAAGGTTCTGATACAGATATAGCATTAACGTCGAATGCCCAACCAGCTTTAATGGCATGTGGCGTAGCCGTTTATAGAGTGTTGTCGAAGTTAAGTAATAAAAAATTACCCGAATTAGCCAGTTATGTTTGTGGTCATTCTCTTGGAGAATATACAGCAATGACGGTAGCTGGAGTTTTTTCGTTAAAAGAATGTGCAAATTTGTTAAGGTTACGAGGTGAAGCAATGCAACAAGCTGTACCTATTAACAAAGGTGCAATGGCTGCGTTTATTGGAGTTGATATAACAACCTCTCTAAAAATACTTGAGCAAGTATCATCAATTGGAGTTTGTAATATTGGGAATGATAATGCTGATGGTCAAGTGGTAATTAGTGGCGATATCTTGGCAGTTAACAAGGCAATAGAGATATCTAAAGATTTTGGAGTAAAAAGAGCAGTTATTCTTCCAGTGAGTGCTCCTTTTCATTGTAGTTTAATGCGACCAGCTCAAATGATAATGGAGAAAGCATTAAATAACTTAAACTTTAATATACCAACTGTTCCAGTAATATCTAATATTAATGCTTTGCCTGAAAAAGAAACGACTAAGTTAAAGCAAAATTTAATTGATCAAGTGACGGGAACTGTTAGATGGAGAGAAACTATGCATTTAGCTAATAAGTTAAACGTAGATAAAGTTATAGAGCTTGGAAATGGTAGAGTATTAACAGGCATTGCTAAAAGAATGCTCAATAATGCAAATGCTATAAATATAGAAAAACCATCAGATTTTGACGAGTTATTAAAAGCCATTTAATTATAGATTATAAACTTATTGGAGAAATAGAATGTTTGATTTAACAGGTAAAACAGCTTTGATAACAGGGGCTACAGGAGGTATAGGGCAAGCTATTGCTAAGCAAATGAAAGAACGAGGGGCTAAATTGATTTTGTCTGGTACAAAAGAAAATGTTCTTAATCAAATGGTGAAAGATTTAGGAGATGATGTAAAAAGTGTTGTCGCAAATTTGCAAGATAAAGATAGTATACTTTCTATGGCCAAAAATGCTGAAGCATGTTATGGCAAAATAGATATTCTTGTAAATAATGCTGGGATAACAATTGATGGTCTTTTAATGCGAATGAAAGATGAAGATTGGGATACAGTTATAAACGTCAATCTTACAGCTTGCATGAGGTTGACAAGACAAGTTTTAAGAGGAATGTTGAAAAGAAGATATGGAAGAATTATTTTTATAAGCTCTATAGTAGGTTATACAGGTAATGCAGGCCAAAGTAATTATTCTGCATCTAAGGCTGGTTTAATTGGATTAAGTAAAACTTTAGCTGCTGAGGTTGCTAGCAGAGGTATAACTTGCAACTTAGTTGCACCTGGTTTTATATCAACACCAATGACTGAAAAACTTACAGAAGATCAAAAAAATAATATAATTAAAAACATTCCTGTAGACAGATTAGGTTCGCCACAAGACATTTCAGCAGCATGTGTTTATTTAGCGAGTGAAGAAAGTAGTTTCATAACTGGAACAACGTTACATGTAAATGGTGGCATGGCGATGTTGTGAGGCCTTATCAAGTTATAATAAAAAATAATATATGCTTGGCATATTTCCTTTAATATGGTACTCGAGAAAAGCTAAACAACATAAACAACATAAATTTTAAATCTAATCGTAGCTTTAAATAAAAATAATTTTAAGGGGCAAGAATAATGAGTGACATAGCTATCCGCGTTACCAAAATAGTAGTAGAACATTTAGGTGTAGATCAAGCAAAAGTAATTGAAAGCGCAAGCTTTATTGATGATTTAGGTGCAGATAGCTTAGATACTGTTGAATTAGTTATGGCTTTTGAAGAAGAATTTGAATGCGAAATACCTGATGATGCAGCAGAAAAAATTCAAACCGTTAAAGATGCAATAGATTTTATATCTGCAAATACTTAATTTCATAAAAAGTATTTTGCTCGTGTTATGACTGGGAGTTTCTTATGCGTAGAGTTGTTGTTACAGGCTTAGGTATCTTAACTCCATTAGGCAATGGGGTTGACATAAACTGGAAACGTTTAATATCTGGTTATGTAGGTATAAAAAAAATACTTAACTTTGATGTCTCAGACATTGCTTGCAAGATAGCTGGTCAAATCCCTCTAAAGTCTGATGATGCCGAAGCTGGCTTAGATTTAGATGATTGGATTGAACCTAGACAACAAAAGCGTATTGATAGATTTATTGCTTATGGAATAGTAGCAGCTATTCAAGCTGTAGAAGATTCAGGTTGGGTACCATTAAGTGAAGTCCAAAAATCTAGATCCGGCGTTATTCTTGGTTCAGGAATTGGCGGTCTTGAAAGCATTGCTAATACAACTGAACTGATGCTTACAAAAGGACCCAGAAAAGTCAGTCCTTTTTTTATACCTTCAGCTCTTATAAATTTATTATCAGGTCAAGTAAGTATAAAGTATGGCTTCAAAGGACCTAATCATTCTGTTGTAACAGCTTGTTCTACAGGAGCTCATGCGATTGGTGACGCTTCAAGAATTATAAAATATGGCGATGCTGATGTAATGGTTGCAGGTGGTGCTGAGGCAGCATGTTGTAGAATAGGCATGGCAGGTTTTGCAGCAGCAAGAGCGCTAAGTACAAATTTTAATGACACCCCGCTTGAGAGTTCTAGGCCATGGGATCAACATAGAGACGGATTTGTTATGGGTGAGGGATCTGGTGTATTGGTTTTAGAAGAAAGAGAACATGCTTTGGCAAGAGGGGCAAAAATTTATGCTGAAATAAAAGGTTATGGGATGTCTGGAGATGCTCATCATATAACTGCTCCAGCCGAAAGTGGAGATGGTGGTTTTCGAGCTATGCAATCAGCATTGAAAGACTCTAAATTAACAGTATCTGATCTTGATTATATTAATGCTCACGGGACATCCACTCCTTTAGGAGATATGATAGAATTAAAAGCAATCAGAAGGCTTCTAGAAAATGATTTTAACAAAATAAGCATTAGTTCAACAAAATCTGCTACTGGACACCTTTTAGGTGCAGCAGGAGCTATAGAAGCAATATATTCTATTTTATCCATTGTAAATCAAACTGTTCCTCCTACAAATAATTTATTAACGCCAGATGAGGGTGCGTATGGGTTTGATTTAGTTCCATTAAAATCTAAAAAAAGAGTAGTAAGAAATGTGTTATCAAATTCTTTTGGATTTGGAGGTACAAACGCTAGTCTTATAATAGGTAATTCGGATTGAATTTTAGATATAAAGTTTTACTGTATCTCTTATTATTTTTTACAGCTGCAATAATATCATCATATTGGTATATTAATAAAATAAGTAACATTGTAATTGTAGAGAAAGACAGTCTTTTTTTATTAAAACGAAATGATTCTCAAAAAGAAATAATCAAACAACTTAATTTTAAAAAAATAAAAATAGAATACTATAATTGGAGATTAACCTCTTTATTTAATAATAAAAATTTTATTCCAAAGGCTGGGGAATATTTTATCCCTAAAGGTTCATCAATTAAAAATATTCAGAAATTATTTCAAAGTGGAAATACATATACAAGATATTTCACTCTCATAGACGGCTGGACTGCAATTGATTTAAAAAAAGCAATGATAACTGCTTATGGTTTATCTGGAGAAATGCCTGTCTTAAAAGAAGGGATATATAAGCCTGATACTTATAATTATAAATGGGGTTACTCTAGACAAAATTTATTAACACGCATGAAACTAGGTCAAAATGAATTATTAAATAAAGTTTGGGAAAATAGACCTAAAAATTTTATATTAAAAAATAAAAATCAAATTCTTATTCTTGCTTCTATAATTCAAAAAGAAAGTGGTAATGTTAATGATAGCCAATTGATAGCTAGTGTTTTTATAAACAGACTTAAAAACAAAATGAGGCTTCAATCAGATGTTACATTAGCTTATGGAATGAAAATCAATGGAACAAAAATTACTAAAAAAATGTTAAAATCAAATAATCCTTTCAACACTTACTTAATTAATGGGCTGCCGCCAACTCCAATCTCTTATCCAGGTAAAAGTGCTATAAATGCATTAAATGATATAAAAAAATCAGAATATTTGTACTTTGTTAGTAATGGTATTGGTGGACATAGGTTTTCTAGTACTTATAAATTACATAGGAAAAATGTAAAATTGTGGAAAGAATTTAAAATTAAGGATAGTACAATTGAAAAAAAATAATTTAAGAGGTGTGGTGTTAGTTATTTCGTCCCCATCTGGTGCTGGTAAAACTACGATATGCAAGAAAATTCTAGAAGAAGTTAATGGAATTAACTTGTCTGTATCCGTTACCACAAGGAAAAAAAGAAAGGATGAAGTAGAAGGAGTAGATTATTTTTTTAAAAATGATGAAGAATTTCTTCTTATGATAAAGAATGATGAATTTATTGAAAATGCAAAGGTTTTTGGAAATTATTACGGTACTCTTAAGGAAGAAGTATTAAAAAAAATTAAAAATGGAGTTGATGTTTTAGTAGACATTGATTGGCAGGGCACAAGGCAGATTCAAAAACACATGCCAGAAGATATAGTTAAAATATTTATCTTACCACCTTCTATTAAAGAATTAGAATATAGACTAAGAAATAGGGCAAGTGAAAATGAAGAAGATTTTTTTAAGAGAATGCTAGAAGCTAGAAAAGAAATTAGTCACTTTGATGAGTATGATTTTATAATAATAAATGAAAATGTAAATGAAGCTGTTGCTTCGGTAAAATCAATTCTATATTCTGAAAGACAAAGAAAATCTAGACAGCTTGGAATAACAGATTTTGTAAAAAAACTTATTTGATTCTATTTTTATTAATTTTCCTGTGACGAGGATGGAAAAGCTTTTTTTGCAATTCTACAAAAATCATTGATAGTTAACTGTTCAGGACGTAATCTAGAAGAAATTTGTAATTCATCTAAAATTGCTTCTCCATTTATTGTTTTTAGACTGCTTTTAAGCATTTTTCTTCTTTGACTAAACGCTAAATGAGTAATTTTCTCTAAAGCATTAAAAGATATATCTAAAATTGGTTTTTCTAATGGAATTAACTCTATTACTGTGGATGTTACTTTGGGTGATGGTATAAAAGCAGAACCGGGGATATCAAATAACTTTCTACTTTGAGTTAACCAATTTGTTAAAATAGATAATCTGCCATAATGTAATGATCCAACAGGTGCTATAATTCTATCTGCAACTTCTTTTTGAAACATCAATGTTAGTTTATTAAATTTTTTTATATGCCTTAACCAAGAGATTAACATTTTTGTTCCAACATTATATGGTAAATTGGCAATAACTTGTCTCGGATAATTTCCTAAATCCCATATAGGATAGTTGATAGCATCAGCTGTAATTAATTGTAATTTCTCTTTATAAATTTCTTTAAGTTCAGTAAGCATAAGTTCTGATTGAGGGTCTTTATCTATTGCAAAAACAATATCAGGGTTTTTTTTAAGAATAGACCTTGTCAAACCTCCGGGACCAGGTCCAATTTCAATAATAGTAGAAGAAATAGGCTCAGACATTTTTACTATTTTGTCAGTTAAGTTTAAGTCAAACAAAAAATTTTGACCAAGAGATTTATGTATTGTAATATTATTTTTTTTAAGTATTTCTTTTATAGTTGGGAGAGTTTCATTCATTAGTTTGAAGATCTATCTTTATTAACACTCATAAAGTATGCAAGATTAATTGCTGCAATAAGGCTGTCTGGTCTTGCATTGTTTTTGCCAGCGATATCAAAGCCAGTACCATGATCAGGCGATGTTCTTATGAAATCTAAACCAAGCGTAACATTAACACCTTTGTTAAAGTCAATTGTTTTAATAGGAATTAGGGCTTGATCATGATACATGCAAATTACTACATCATATGTTTTTCTCGCTTCAGATGAAAATAATGCATCTGCTGAAAAAGGCCCTTGAATTTCGAAGTCATTAGATTTTTTAATTTTTCTTATTGTAGGTATTATTATATTTTGTTCTTCAGAGCCAATTTCACCATTTTCGCCTGCATGAGGATTAAGACCAGTTATAAATATTATAGGTTTTTTAATGCCAAAATATTTACTTAAGTCCTTTGCAACAATTTTTACAGTATTTATTATTAATTCCTTACTAATCAAGCCTGAAACTTCTGATATAGGAACATGAATTGTTAAAGGAACCGTTTTTAGATCTTGTACAACAAGCATCATAACGGGTTGGGTATTTTTTTTTGAATGGGAGGCTAAAAACTCTGTATGGCCAGAATACTTAAATCCTGATTTATACATTATATTTTTATTTATAGGGTTAGTTACAATAGCAGAAGCAGACGTTTTGCTTTCTAATTCTATACATTTTAAAATAGAAGCTTTAATGAATTCACAGTTTATAATAGACGGTTTTCCTAATCTAACAATATCATTAATTGAAATAGGTATTATATTAAAATAGTTAACTTTATAATCAGTGAAATTACTTTGATCTTTAATTTCATTTATCTTCCAATTATTTTTAATTATATCATTATAATTTTGTAATAATTGAGGATCAGTTACTATTATAGGAAAAATATTTTTGTTAATTGTAGAAGATTGCAATGCTTTTATTGTAATTTCTGGAGCAATGCTTGATGGATCTCCAGAAGTAATTAATATAACTTTTTTTTGTAATTCAATTTTTTCTATATTTGACATCAAAATTTATCATTTATTAGTTTAATAACTGCGTTTTGATTTAGTTTTTTTAAGTACCTACTACTTAAAATAGATATGCGTTCATCTATTAATTCTTTTTTTATTAAATCTGGATTGAAATTTATTAATTGATTTTTAGCCTTATCACATAAAATATATAAATAACCTTTATTCCCCTCATAAATTGGCTTCATAATTTCATATAGTTTAAGATTATTAATTTTATTTTGTAAATTAACATCTAAGTCTGCAATTCTTGAATTAATAACTCTTAATGTTATGTCTTTATTGATATTATTATTAAACTTTTTTAATTCATTACAACCTTTATTATTTTTTAGTAAGTCATCAACTTCATCCTTAACAGTAAGGTAAACTGCTTTTTTTTCTCCAAAATTAATTTTAAAATTAATAACTGCTAATAAAATCTGATCTTCAATATTACTTATTTTTCCTTGATGTCGCTTTACTAGAATTTTTATAATTCTATAGGTATTTTTTTTTATAAAATAAAAAATATCACCTTCATTAATCAATTGATTATTAGAAGTTATTTCAATAGGTAAATTCTCTAAAGTTCTCCAGCCTATATTTCCTCCTTTTTTTGCAGAAGGATTAATAGATACTTGTTCGGCTATATAAGAAAAGTTAGAGCCTTTATTGAGAGCATTTTTTATTTTATTAAACAGTTCTAGATTACCTGGTTTAGGTATTATTATCTCAGCTAATTCAAATTTATCTTTATTTTTTTCTAATTCTTTTTCCGTTATAATTTCTTGAATTTCTTGGTTTAAATTTTCAAATTGTTGTTTAAATTTATTTTGTAATAATATGCCTAAGATTATTTCGGTCTCATACTTATTTAAAACCACTGATTTAGAAATGTTTAATTCTTGAATCAATTGATTTAAAAAAAAATCTGATTGATTATAGTCAGATAATAGATTGGAATATGCTTTATTCTTGACTAAATTTAAAATATTTTTGTTGAATTTAAGCCCTTCACCTCTTATTAAATTTTCGGTAATTAAGGATTTAAGTGATTGGTTAAAAAATTTATTTAAATTTTTTTGACTTATGTCTTTTTCAATAGAGTAGGCTAATAATTTAGCTTTATCTTCAACATCTATTTTTGTTATAGGAATATTATTTACTAGAGCTACAATATAATTTTCTTTTGCATTAACTTTATTGCAAATCAAAAACACAAGGAACATTCCCATAATTATTAAATTTTGGAAATAAAGTTTATTTATTTTATTTTTAATCAATTTTAACTCTGTAGCTTTAATATTATAATTCTATTAGTTTTTTTTAGGCTCATCAATAGAACTGATAAGAAAACAGCCTGAAAACAGTCCAATTAGAGTAGGTCCAAAACCAGATAATAAAGATGGTAATTTTTCAGACGATCCTAAGGCAAAAATTACATCTCCTATAAAATATAGACTAAACCCAACAATTAATGAAGTGGAAATTATACCGAACTGATCATTTCTTTCACTACTTTTTAACATTAAAGAGGCTGAAAGTAAAACCATCGCAATTATAAGAAATGGTTGGCATATTAATTTATACATATGTATTAAGTGTTTAGATGTATTTAAGCCATTTTCTTTCATGGATAAAATATATTTAGGTAAATCTAGAATAAAAATTGTATATGGTTCAGCAATACTTACTTTAATGCCATCAGCTTCACGTTTAACAGGCAAACTATATTTTTCAATTTCTTTTGAGCTAACATCTCTAGTTGATACTTTTACTTTGTATAAATTAAGTTTGTTTTCAACAAAAAATCCTGAAATTGCGGAAATTCTTTTCTCTATCAAATTATTTTTATTAAAAACAAAAACATTAATATCATAGAGTGTTTTATTTTTTTCATCTATTTTTTTTGCATTTATTATTGATTTGTTTTCATCTAAAAATTCTTTAATCCAAAAACCTTTTGTGTCAAAAGAAAAAGATTGTAGATTAGATGATCCAAAATAAATACTTTGTAGTTTGTCATATTTCTTATTAAGTATACTTGATAGTGGATTTAAAAAAACAATAGATATTATGCCAATCATAAACATAATAATAGATATTGGTAAAACAGTTTTCCACAAAGATATTCCAAATGTTCTAGAGGTAATATAATAATTTTTTTTACGCCATTGATTAAAACAAGTAATAGATCCAATCAGCACTGAAAAAGGGATAACCTTTTCCATGTTACCTATAATTTTTAAGCTTGCCATACCAATTATATCTTCTAAGTTAGCTTTAATAAGATGAACAACTCCAACTTTATTTGAAGATCGTCTAAATAATTCAATTATATCTATAAAAAAAATAAGTGTAACGAAAGCTAATAAAGCCAATAAACAATATTTTAAGAGTTCTTTTGTAAAATATTTGTAAATAATATATGGAAATCTGGTGTTTGTTAACATTATATAATATTTCTTTTAAAAT
>JAQBXK010000017.1 GCA_027625145.1 Pseudomonadota bacterium | reverse complement strand
AGAAAATAAAATTAAAATTAATATAATTTTGTTTTATAAATTTAATGAAATACAAAGGTTAATTTTTACTTTTTTTAATAAACAAGAAAAGCCAACCTTTGAAATTAGATCAGATAAGAAATGTAAATTTAAAACTATTCGAAAAATTATTTATAATGAAAATAACATTGCTATTGAAATACAATCACAAAACATTGAAACAAATACAATTGATTATAAAGAAACCTTAAATCCTAAATTGCCTAAAGGAACATCTAATAATAAAAACATAATCGCCTTAATAGATACAGGTGTTAATTACACTCTCCCCCAGTTATACAAAAGTATTGCTTTTAAAAACAAGAAATTATTAGGCTATGATTTTTGGGATAACGATATTTTTCCATTTGATAAAGACCCTAGAAACAATCCTTTTTATCCCAGACACCATGGCACAACTGTTTTTAGTGTACTGTCAAGAGAAGCACCAAAATCAACTATTGCTATATATAGATTTCCAGCTTTAAATATGTGTAAATTTAAAGAACTTATTGAACATATAGCTAAAAATTCAATTAGAATTGTGAATTTATCTATGGGATCATCTAACATAAATGACTGGCTATGCTTTCAAGCAGCTGCTTTGAAGAACAATAAAATTATTTTTGTAGTTTCAGCTGGCAACAATGGCTTTGATATAGATAAAAATCTAATATATCCAGCGTCTTTTAAATTAGATAATATTATTACTGTAACATCATCCGACCTTAATGGAAGACTTGGCAGAGGATCTAATTTTGGTAATATATCAGTAGACTTTATGCTTCCTGCTGAAAGAGTTGAAGTCATAGACCATAGAGGAGTTAAAGCCTTTACAGGTGGAACAAGTTATGCAGCACCTAGATTAACAGCAATGATATCTCGCTTCATAACTGCTAATCCAGGTAGTAGCAATGAAGACATATTAAAATTATTAAAAAAACGATCTATAAAAACAAATAAAAAAGTTACTAAATATGGATGGATACCTGATCCATTAGATAATTATTTATTTAATTAATTTTTAAAAGCGTTTTCTATAAACTTTTCTGCCATAGGTAAAGCATCCTTATTATATAATGATATAAGGCTAAGAACGTTTAGTGACATTTTTTTATCTTTTGATAATCCAGCAACTTGCACTGCAAGCCTTAATATTTGGGGATCTTCTGGTAAGATTTTTAAAAGTTTGAGAATTATTGGCTTCTCTTCTTTGATTTTCCTATCTAAATGGTATGATATAGCCAGAGACAGAAGTGAATTAGGACTCATTGGGTCTAATTTCACTGACCTTTCCAAGAATTTAATAGACTTTTCTATATCACCTAATCTTCCAAAAGTTTGGCCAGCTTGATCAATAAGCTGTTTATTATTAGATTTCCAACAATAATCATAAATATTATCAATTAAAATAAGGTCTGGATTTCTTTGAATATGAAATGCAGTTTCCAAGTTATCTGCACATAATCTTATGAATTTACCAATATTATAAAAATCATCATCATTTTTTAAACTTATGTTTTTAAATACACCCTTTAAAGCCTGTATAGGTATAACTTCATTGATATTACCGTCACCAGAAGCTAAAAAGCCAATTAGATTACCAATGTCGTCCAAGACTGCTCCGCCACTATTACCTGGCAAGCTTTGGGCTTTAGTATGAATTCTAGATTGAATGCTCTCACTAAAAATTGGATAAACTATTATCTTATCCTTTTTATATATTCTATTCGACTTTCTACCTTGATCAAACCCAATTACTCTTATCATTCCAGTTGGAGAGATATTTTCTTTTTGAGAAATAGATAAGATTAAATTATCATCAGGTTTAATATCTTTTTTAATAGTTAATAAAACAAGATCAACAGGATAATTATGAGGAATTGGAAATGCTTTTTTAATTTCACCATTGTTAAATCGGATAATAACTTCTGAATAATCTTCAACAACATGCCTATTTGTAACAATAAAATTATCATCAATAATAGTGCCACTAGCAATCATCATTGGGGTTTTAATACCAACAACTTTATCTAACATGTCACATATTTTTTTTATTTCTACACATGAAAATGCATAAGAAAATGACAAAAAATAAAAAATAAATGATATAAAAACATGTGGATATAAATATTTATTAAACTTTTTAATAAGCATTTAAAGTTTCTTTTTAATCAAATACTTATGATAACATTTAAAAACCAGCACATCGTGCTGATTATGAACTGTAGCTTCCATTTCAATAACACCAGTGGTTTTTTGTGAGGTAAGCTTTGTTATTCTTAACTCAGGATATAGAGTGTCCTCTCTATAAACTGGTTTTAACATTTTGCCAAAAATCTCAATCATACCTATTAAACTGTCCTTAACCTCACTTGGAAACGTTCCAGCGCCAGCAGCTGTTTGCATCAAAACTTGTATGCCATGAGCCAACATATCTGGATGACCTCGTTTTTTACAATATTCAATATCATAATGAATAGGATCATTGTCACCAGAAGCAGCCTGAAACATAGAAAATATTCCACTCGTCTGCGTCCTAGATGGTATTAAATAGCTATCGTTTAAATTAAAATCTTCAAAATATTTATTAGAAGATTTAGTTTGTTCTTTTTTTTTCATATTTATAAAATATTCTTCAACTATTAAAATAGCAAGAAATGATATTAAAGTTTATTTTTTTTTTAAATTGTGCTGAAATTTAAAAACATTTAATTAATAACAATATTGGAAATCAATAATGAACCGTTTAAATAATAAAATTGCTTTAATTACAGGCGGAGCAAAAGGCTTAGGAGCTTCTATAGCTAAACATTTTTACAATGAAGGTGCTAAAATTATAATTTGTGACAAAAATATTGATCAAGCTTCTGAAACAGTAAAAAAAATTGATGGTCATGCATATTATATGGATGTTTCAAATTCAAAAAATGTGGAAGATGTTTTTTTAGAAATTAAAAATAAGTTTAATAAGCTTGATATACTTGTAAATAATGCAGGTATTAATGGGTTTGAAAATCGACAAGATTTATTAGATGATAGAATTAAAAAAAATAACCTTCAAAATAAAGAAATTTCTGAAAACAACAAGATCACAAGCCACTTTGATGTGACGGTAAACATGACAGATAATGAATGGCATGAAATGATATCAATTCATTTAAATGGTACTTTTTTTTGTACTAGAGAAGCCCTAAAAATTATGAATGAACAAACTCAAGGTTGCATTATAAACATGGGTTCAGTTTTAGGAACAACAGGAGGCCCTTCATCTCCTCATTATTCAGCAGCTAAGGCAGCTATTCTTGGATATACAAGAGCAACAGCAAGAGAGTTGGCTTCCAGAAATATCAGGGTTAATGCTATTGCTCCTGGCTACATAGACACTGACATGACTAGCGGGCTTGGACTAGTTAAAGAATTAGTTAAATCAGCAACTCCAATGAAAAAATTTGGCCAACCTGAAGATATTGCTTGGGCAGCAGTGTATTTAGCTTCAGATGAAGCCAAATTCATTACAGGTCAAACTATTTCTCCTAATGGAGGATTTGTTATGAGTCAGTAAAAACAATCTTTTAATATATAAGAGATTTATCGGTTGAAAGAACTAAATCTAACAGAGTCTTTGGAAGTACTTTTTTTATTAATTTACCTTTTAAATCAGAATCCATTATACCCCTGTTTTCACAAGACATAGTTGAAACATATAAGCATACTCCTGATTTTTTTAGAACATCCATATGTTCCTTTAGACTTCCAGTACCTAAACCAATTAAATTATTCATTACGGCATCTCTAACCAATTGAACACCATCACCAGATAGAAAGACTTCTACTTTATGTCCTTCTTCTACAGCCGTTCTAGCTAATAAAAATCCTAACATTGCTTTTGATGTATTGTTTGGACCTGAAATAATATGAAATAGAATACTAGCCATAATAAAAACCAATAAATTAAAATTATTATATACAATTAAAATGATATTATTAATAATTTATTATATGTATTAACATTATTATTTAACCATTTTAATGCTTAAATAACAAGGAATCATAATTTTATTAAACGGCACAAAGATCAGACCTAGTAATAAATCGTTTTCCTCTTCCGTTATCAAGTGAAAACATCCCTCCTTGACCATCCACAACATCAATAGTTAATTTTGTATGTTTCCAAGCCTCAAATTGTAGCCCACCAATATAAAATGGTACACCAGCAATCTCACCCATTTGAACATCATGATCCGCTATCAAAAACTCTCCTTTTGCAAAACACATTGGAGAAGATCCATCACAACAACCACCAGATTGATGGAAAATGACAGGGCCGTATTGATCTTGAATTTCTTTAATTAAATTTATTGCAGCGGGAGTTGCCTCAACTTGATCTAGCATAACAAAAATCCTGTAAAAAAATGGTATGCATTTTCAAATACACACCATTATAATTTAATTAGAAAAAACCTAATTTGTTGGGACTGTAACTAACAAGTAAGTTTTTAGTTTGTTGGTAATGATTTAACATCATTAAATGATTCTCACGTCCTATACCGGATTGTTTATATCCGCCGAAAGCTGCATGAGCAGGATAAGCGTGAAAACAATTTGTCCATACTCTTCCAGCTTTAATAGCACGTCCAAATCGATAGCATGTATTTACATTTCTGCTCCATACACCTGCACCAAGGCCATAAAGAGTATCATTTGCAATTTCTAAAGCTTCCTCATCAGTTTTAAAAGTGCAAACCGAAACAACAGGACCAAAAATCTCTTCTTGAAAGATTCTCATCTTATTATGACCTTTAAAAATTGTAGGCTTTATATAGTAACCACCAGCCAAGTCTCCAGGCATTTCAGCTACTTCACCGCCAATAAGAACTTCTGCACCTTCTTTTTTACCTATATCTAGATATGATTTAACTTTTTCATATTGTTCACTTGATGCCATTGCACCAATCATTGTATTAGGGTCTAAAGGATCACCTTGTATAATAGCAGCAGTTCTCTTTAATGCACGCTCCATAAATTTATCATAAATATCTTCATGAATAATAGCTCTACTAGGGCAAGTACATACTTCACCCTGGTTTAACGCAAACATTACAAAGCCTTCAATTGCTTTATCAAAGAATTCATCATCAGCATCACAAACATCCTTAAAAAATATATTAGGAGACTTTCCACCAAGCTCTAATGTACTAGGAATTAAATTTTGACTTGCGTATTGCATAATCATTCTACCGGTAGTTGTTTCACCAGTAAAAGCAATTTTTGCAATTCTTGTACTTGATGCAAGAGGTTTTCCAGCTTCTAAACCATAGCCATTGACAACATTTAAGACACCAGGTGGCAACAAGTGACCAATTAATTCCATAAGCACCATTATTGATGCTGGAGTTTGCTCAGCCGGCTTTAAGACAACGCAGTTACCAGTTGCTAAAGCTGGAGCTAATTTCCAAATAGCCATAAGAAGAGGAAAATTCCAAGGAATAATTTGCCCAACTACACCAAGAGGTTCTTGAATTAAATAGGAAACAGTATCATTGTCAATCTCCGCAACTGATCCTTCTTGAGCTCTAATTACTCCAGCAAAATATCTGAAATGATCAATTCCAAGAGGCAGATCAGCAGCAGTTGTTTCTCTAATACCTTTTCCATTATCCCAAGTTTCAGCTTCAGCTAACATAGGCAAATTATCTTCTATTACTTGAGCAATTTTATTAAGAATAACAGATCTTTCTGTAACACTTGTTTTGCCCCATGAATCCTTTGCAGCATGAGCGGCGTCTAATGCTTTATTAATATCAGCTTCATTTGATCGGGCAATTTTACATAAAACTTTTCCATTAATTGGCGTTATATTATCAAAAAACTTACCATCAACAGGATCAACAAATTTACCATTTATGTAGTTTCCATATTTTTCTTTGAATTTAAAAGACATTTTATCCCCCTAAAATATACTTGTTTATAAAAATATAAAATAAATTTTAATTATATACAAATAGGAAATTATTTATTTCTAAAATAGAAGCAATAAAGACAAATCATAATATAAAGAAAAAACAATTATGTAATAATTAATATTAAAGGCAAATCTCACCACTAACTTTTTTAAAACATAAAATATTAAATAAAAGAAAAGTGGTGAGCGCGGCGGGATTCGAACCCACGACCCATTGATTAAAAGTCAATTGCTCTACCAACTGAGCTACGCGCCCTAAGACAAAAATGAAACTATTGGAAAATACTCTTATAATCAAGTTTTAAGTTCATTATTTAATATTTTTTTTAATTTATTTTTTTTTCAATTGCTTCAGTTACATTTAAAGGAACAAATGTACTAATATCTCCACCTAACAAAGCAATTTCTTTGACAAAACGTGACGCAACAAATTGATTGGTTTCAGAAGAAGTTAAAAAAACAGTTTCAATATCGCTAGCTAATCTTGCGTTCATTCCAGCCATTTGAAACTCATAATCAAAATCTGAAACAGCACGTAATCCTCTAACAATCATAGTCACTGAATTTGATCTTGCAAAGTTAATAAGCAAACTATCAAAAGTTTTAACTTCTATCATTCCCAGCTTTCTATCACTATTTGAGTGTTTAAAGTCTAAAGCATCTACAATTAGCTGTTTTCTTTCTTCAATATCAAAAAAAGGTGACTTTCCAATATTTTTAGCAACTCCGACAATTAATAAATCACATAAAGAACTTGCTCTATGTATAATATCTAAGTGACCATTAGTTATAGGATCAAATGTACCAGGATATAAGGCAATTCTTTTCATATAATATCTCTAATTATTAATTTTCTTGATTATCATCTATAATTTGATCATCAACATCATCTTCATCTTCATCTTCATCATTGTCTGTTAAAAGTGCAACAGAAACAACTTTTTCGCCATCATCAACATCAAACAACCTAACTCCTTGGGTATTTCTTCCTGCTACCCTAATAGTATTACCTTCACCACCATTAACACGTATTCTTATTAATTTCCCTGAGTTGGTTACCAACATTATTTGATCATCTTCGGATACAACATAAGAAGAAACCACAGGTCCGTTTCTGGTTGAGCACTCAATATTAGCAACGCCTTGTCCACCTCTATTTGTCATTCTGTAGTCTTCAATAGAAGTTCTTTTGCCAAAACCATTTTCAGTAACTGACAAAATATATCTTTTTTCTAGATTAGGTATTAATGACATGGAAACAACAAAATCATTTGGTTTTAATCTTATACCTCTAACACCAGATGAATCTCTACCTACAAAAACACGAACATCATTAACGTCAAATCTAATAGCTTTCCCAAGTTTAGTGGCTAACAAAATGTTATCTGTAGCACCACATGTAATAACTGATACAAGCTCATCATTTTCATTTAACTTCATTGCAATTTTACCATTTTGTCTAATATTAGTAAAATCACTTAATTGATTACGTCTTATATTTCCATTTTTAGTAGCAAATATAATTTGAAGATTTTTCCATGAATCCTCATTTTCAGGCATTGGCATTATTGTATGTATTTTTTCATCTTGATTAATAGGCAATAAGTTTATCATAGGCTTACCCAAAGCTTGGGGAGCAGATTCTGGTAATTTATAGCATTTTAATTGGTATACAACTCCAGAAGAAGTAAAAAACAAAATTGGAGTATGAGTGTTTATTACGAACAATGAAGTAACTGTATCTTCATCTCTCATCTTCATTCCAGCTCTACCTTTACCGCCTCTCCTTTGAGCACGATAGGTTGATAAAGAAACTCTTTTAATATATCCCCTATGACTAACAGTAACAACCATATCTTCTTTTTGTATTAGATCTTCATCATCTTGATCAACCGCACTGTCGTTGATTTCAGTTCTTCTAGGGTCATCTAATCTTGTTAAAACTTCGCTGAGTTCAGATTGTATTAAATCTGTAAGTTTTGTTTTATCAGATAATATAATTAAATATTCATTAATTAACTCTGACAACTCGTTTGTTTCTTTCTCTAACTTACTTCTTTCCATACCAGTAAGTCTTTGAAGCCTAAGTTCTAAAATAGCTTTGGCCTGAATTTCAGAGAAGAAATAATGATCATCTACTATAAGGTGATTAGGGTCATCTATTAGCTTAATAAATCTCTCAACTTCTTTTGCAGGCCATGACTTTGAACATAATAATTTACGAGCAGACTCAGGGTCTGATGAAGATTTTATTAAGTCTATAATTTCATCAATACTAGTAATTGCTACCATTAACCCAGCTAAGATATGAGCTCTATTTCTTGATTTATTAAGAAGAAATTTTGTTCTTCTTACTACTATTTCAAAACGAAACTCAATAAATGCTTTTAGGATTTCAATTAACCCCATTTGCTTTGGTCTTCCATTATCTAAAGCAAGCATATTCACTGGAAAACTAGTTTGTAACCTTGTATGACGCCAAAGTTGATTTAAAACAACATCTGCTTGAAAATCTCTTTTAATTTCTATGACCATTCTCATACCATTTCTGTCAGATTCATCACGTAAATCAGAGATTCCTTCAATAGTCTTATCTCTTACCAGTTCACCTAATCTTTCTAAAACAAGAGCTTTATTTACTTGAAACGGTATCTCTGTAATAACTATCATTTCACGTTCAGAGTTTTTGCCCATTTGAACAATCTCAGCTCTTGAACGCATAATTACACTACCTCTTCCAGTTCTAAACGCTTCTCTTATACCAGACCTTCCCATTATTAAAGCTGAAGTAGGAAAATCTGGCCCTGGAATAATTTCCATTAATTCTTCCAAACTTAAATCAGGATTATCTATTAAAGCCTTACAAGAACGAATTACTTCCCCCGGATTATGAGGTGGTATGTTAGTAGCCATACCAACTGCAATTCCACTAGCTCCATTAACTAACATATTAGGGAATTCTGCAGGTAAAACTGAAGGCTCTGACTGAGATTCATCATAATTAGGAATAAAATCAACAGTATCCTTATCTATATCTCTTAACAAGTTCTCAGAAGATTTAGCTAAACGAGACTCTGTATATCGCATTGCAGCTGGAGGGTCTCCATCTACTGAACCAAAGTTACCTTGACCATCAACTAGCATTAATCTC
This sequence comes from Pseudomonadota bacterium, assembly GCA_027625145.1. Lineage (GTDB taxonomy): Bacteria > Pseudomonadota > Alphaproteobacteria > Puniceispirillales > Marisalimonadaceae > CAJJBL01. The sequence continues at coordinate 31,842 of JAQBXK010000017.1, read as the reverse complement.
ATAGAAAAATCTTGCGCCATTCTAACCATAGCATCGTATATAGCGGTATCACCATGAGGATGATAATTACCCATAACATCACCAACTACTCTTGCTGACTTTCTATAGGCTTTAGACCAATCATATCCGCCTTCTATCATTGCATAAAGTATTCTTCTATGGACAGGTTTAAGGCCGTCTCTTACATCAGGAAGAGCTCGTGAAACAATCACACTCATGGCATAATCTAAGTAAGATTTTTTCATTTCATCAGTAATGGAAATTATTGAATGATTAATAGGCTTATCATTATTTTCTTCTGTCAAAAGAGACTCCAAACAAAAAAGTTACAAACAGATAAAATATATATAACACTATATAATGTATAGTTTTATACTACATATCACAATATGTATTATTAATATTAAACTAATTTTTATTTAAAAAGGTATTTCATCATCTAAGTCACTAGCAATGTTACTAGAAACTTGATTTTGATTAGGTTGCTCAAAATTATTTTGGTCAATTGCATTAGTTTCATTTTGACTATTCATAGAAGTTTCATTTCTTGAGCTTAATAATGTTAATTCACCTTTAAACCTTTGAAGAACAACTTGAGTTGAGTATTTTTCTTGGCCAGATTGTTGATCGGTGTACTTTGATGTTTGAAGCTGACCTTCAATATATACAGTACTACCTTTTTTTAAAATTTGTTCAGCAATTCTTCCTAATGCATCATTGAAAATTACTACTCTATGCCATTCAGTTCTCTCTCTTTGCTCACCTGTAACCTTATCTTTCCATCTATCTGAAGTTGCTATACTAAGTTTGACGACTTTGTCACCATTTTGCATAGCACTAATTTCAGGGTCACGTCCTAAATTTCCAACCAAAGTAACTTTGTTAACGCTACCACTCATTTTAAACTCCATTTATAAAATAAAAACTATTAACTATGTATAGAACAGTATCTGATTAAAAAAAACAAAAATTTAATCTTTTTGATTGACATTTAAAGTATCAAAGTTAACTAAAAGTATAATTAAACAACAGTTTTTATAAAGATTGAAATTAAATGATGTCATCTACTGAAACTAATAACTTCTTAAAAATTCGTGGTGCAAAAGAACATAATTTACAAAATATTGATATTGACATTCCAAAAAATAAATTAATTGTAATGACAGGTGTCTCAGGCTCAGGAAAAAGTTCTTTAGCTTTTGATACTATTTACGCAGAAGGACAAAGAAGATACGTAGAATCTTTATCAGCATACGCAAGACAGTTTTTACAAATGATGCAGAAGCCTGATGTGGAATCTATAGAAGGATTATCCCCAGCTATTTCTATTGAACAAAAATCAACCAATAAAAACCCTAGGTCTACTGTTGGAACTGTTACAGAAATTTATGACTATATGAGACTCTTATGGGCAAGAGTAGGAATACCATATTCTCCTTTCACAGGACTTCCCATTGAAAGTCAAACAGTTAGTCAAATGGTTGATAAAGTTTTTAAAAAAGAAGAAAAAACTAAAATATATTTATTAGCTCCTATTGTAAGAGGAAGAAAAGGTGAATATCGAAAAGAATTTATTGAATTACGAAAAAAAGGCTTTCAAAGATTAAGAATTAATAATGAATTATTTGACATTGAAGAACTGCCTGTTCTTGATAGATATAAAAAGCATGACATTGAGGTTGTTGTAGATAGAATAGTTATACAAAAAGGAAACGAAGAAGAAAGCAAAGACTTACTTCAAAGACTTGCGGATTCTATAGAAATAGCTCTCCAATTATCAGATGGCCTTTTATATACATTAGATATAGATACAAATATAAAAGAGATTTATTCATCAAACTTTTCATGTCCTGAAAGTGGATTTACAATTGATGAAATAGAACCACGTATATTTTCTTTTAACAATCCTGCAGGAGCTTGTGATGCTTGTGATGGCTTAGGCAATGCTGTTGCATTTAATGAAAAATTAATAATACCAGACGAAAACATGACATTTCGTGATGGAGCAATTGCGCCTTGGTCATTAAATACAAGTAAATTATATATTCAAACCTTAGAATCTTTAGGAAGACATTATAAATTCGATATTGATACTAAATTTTCTGAAATTTCAAATGAAATTAAACAAAAATTATTATATGGCTCAGGTGAAGAGAAAATAGAAATAACTTATAATGATGGAACAAGAGTATTTAAATCTAACAAAGCATTTGAAGGAATTGTCCCAAGTCTTTCTAGAAGATTAAAAGAAAGTGAAAGTAAATGGGTTAAAGAAGAATTAGGTAAATTTCAATCAGATGAAGATTGTTTTAAATGTAATGGAAAAAGACTTAAATTAGAAACTTTATCTGTTAAAATTAATAAACAAGATATATCTGATGTATCAAGGTTAACAATTGAAGATGCAAGAGATTGGTTCTTAAATTTAAATTCAATTTTTAATGAACAAGAATTAGCAATTTCTAAACAAGTTTTAAAAGAGATAAATGACAGACTTGGATTCTTAACAAGCGTTGGCTTATCTTATTTATCTATTTCTAGAAATAGTGGAACTCTCTCAGGTGGAGAAAGTCAAAGAATAAGACTAGCAAGTCAAATTGGATCAGGTTTATCTGGTGTGTTGTATGTCTTAGATGAACCGAGTATAGGGTTACATCAAAGAGATAATGAAAGACTGCTTCATACATTACAAAAACTAAGAGATTTAGGAAATACAGTTATAGTTGTTGAACATGATGAAGAAGCTATACTTATTGCTGACCATGTGATTGATATTGGTCCAGGTGCTGGGATTAATGGAGGGAAAGTAATAGCTGAAGGAACACCTTTAGAAATTAAAAATAATAAAGATAGTATTACTGGAAATTATCTTTCTGGTATTAAAAATATACCAATCCCTAAAAACCGAAGAAAAATTAATCCTAATAAAAAAATTACTATTAAAGGTGCATCAGGAAATAACCTTCAAAATATTGATGTAGACTTTCCTCTTGGAATTTTAACATGCGTAACTGGTGTGTCAGGAGGAGGAAAGTCTACATTAGTAATTCAAACTCTTCAAAAAAGCTTATCAAAAATATTAAATGGTAATAGCGCTATCCCTGCCCCATACAAATCAATAAGTGGAATATCACAGATTGATAAAATAATAGATATTGATCAATCTCCTATAGGAAGAACACCAAGATCAAATCCTGCAACATATACAGGTGCATTTAATCATATTAGAGATTGGTTTGCAGGTCTACCTGAAGCAAAAGCAAGAGGATATTTGCCTGGACGTTTTTCTTTCAATGTAAAAGGTGGAAGATGTGAAACATGTCAAGGAGATGGTGTTATAAAAATTGAAATGCATTTTTTACCAGACGTTTATGTTAAATGTGACCAATGTAAAGGTAAAAGATACAATAGAGAAACACTAGAAGTAAAATGGAAAGAAAAATCAATATCAGACTTACTAGATCTTACTGTTTCTGAAGGAGCTGAATTATTTAAAGCTGTACCGTTAATAAATGAAAAATTAGAAACTTTAGAAAGAGTTGGTCTTGGTTATATCAAAATTGGCCAACGTTCAACAACATTATCTGGTGGTGAGGCACAAAGAATAAAACTAGCAAAAGAATTGTCTAGAAAAGGAACTGGAAGGACAATTTATATTCTTGACGAACCTACTACAGGTTTACATTTTCATGACATTAAAAAATTGTTAGAAGTCTTACAAGAACTAGTTGATAATGGAAATACAATGATTGTAATTGAACATAACTTAGATGTTATAAAAACTGCAGATCATGTGATAGATTTAGGCCCAGAAGGTGGAGACAAAGGTGGATTTATAGTCGGCCAAGGAACACCTGAAGAAGTGTCTAAAGTTAAAAATAGTTATACTGGAATGTTTTTAAAAAAATTACTGAATAACAAACAATAATATGAATAATTTAAAAAAGATCAATATAATTGGTGGTGGCTTAGCTGGCTGTGAAGCTGCTTATCAAATATCAAAGTTTGGAATAAAAGTACATTTATATGAAATGAGACCAAAAGTTCAAACAGAAGCTCATAAAACAAATTTTTTAGCTGAATTAGTGTGTTCAAATTCTTTTAGATCTGATGATAAAGAATATAATGCTGTTGGTGTTCTTCATGAAGAATTAAGAATAGCAGATTCTTTAATAATGAAAATTGCTGATCTAAATAAAGTACCTGCAGGATCAGCTTTGGCAGTAGATAGAGAAGGCTTTGCAAAAAATGTACATAATGAAATCACTAAAAATGAAAATATAACTATAATAAATGAAGAAATTCAATCATTAGATAGATTTAATGACGAATTAGTTATAGTTGCTACTGGACCTCTAACCTCAAATAAATTAACCGAATTTATTAAAAATAAAACTGAAGAAAAATCTTTGGCTTTTTATGATGCCATAGCACCAATAGTTTATAAAGATAGCATAAACATGAAAATAGCTTGGAAACAATCACGATATGATAAAGGTGAAGGAGATGACTATATAAACTGTCCTTTATCAAAAGATGAGTATTATACATTTATTAATTCTATAATAGCCGCTCCAAAAATGGAATTTAAAGAATTTGAAAAAACTCCTTTTTTTGAAGGATGCATGCCTATTGAAGAAATTGTTAGAAGAGGGCCTGAAACATTAAGGTTTGGTCCTATGAAGCCAGTTGGGTTAACTAACCCTCATAAAAAAGAAGAACCTTACGCAATTGTTCAACTAAGACAAGACAATTTATCTGGATCTTTATATAACATTGTTGGCTTTCAAACAAAAATGAAACATGGCGCCCAAAAAGATGTGTTTAAATTAATTCCAGGTTTAGAAAGATCTGAGTTTGCTCGACTTGGAGGTCTTCATAGAAACACGTTTATAAATTCTCCAAAAATTTTAGACACTTATTTACGTTTAAAGTCATCACCAAATATTATCTTTGCTGGTCAAATTACTGGAGTTGAAGGATATGTGGAATCTTCTGCTATAGGATTTATTTCTGGATTAGTTGCTGTATTTGACTTTAATAACATGAAATTAAATTTGCCACCTGAAACATCTGCCCATGGATCATTATTAAAACACATAACATTAAATGCTAATCCAGAAACATTTCAACCAATGAATATAAATTTTGGACTTATGCCAGATATAAACCATGATGAATTAGTAAGTGAAAAAAAGAAAAAATATATAAAAGGAAGAGAAAAGAAAAAATTACAAGCAATTAGAGCTTTAAAAACTTTTAAAGATTGGCACTCAGAAAATATTAATGAAAAGATAAACTAATAAATAAAATTTTTAATTAATCTCTTTCATATTCAGGAACAATAGATTCATCCTTAATTTTTTCACCTTTATGTATTTTAAAAAAAGTTAATAAAGAAACAGCGACAAAAATTGAAGAAAATGTTCCAATAAAAACTCCCCAAATCATGGCTAATGAAAAGTCAGATAATACAGCACCACCAAAAAAGAAAATGATAAATAAAGCAATTAAAGTTGTAACAGATGTCATTACTGTTCTAGATAATGTTTCATTTATAGATTTATTATATATAAAATAATGATCTTTTGACTTATATCTTCTTAAATTTTCTCTTACACGATCAAAAATAACCACAGTATCATTAATTGAATAGCCAGCTGTTGTTAAAATAGCAGCGATCGTAGCTAAATTAAACTCTAGTTGAAGTAAAGAAAAAAGACCAACAGTAGAAAAAACATCATGTGTCAAAGCTATTATAGCAGCTATAGAAAACTGCCATTCAAACCTAAACCATATATAAAACATAATAGATAACATTGCTAAAGAAACAGCAAGCAAACCTGCTATTTTTAATTCTTCACCAACAACTGGTCCAACAAACTCTGACCTTCTAATAGAATAATTATCTTTTGTAAGTTTTTTTAAATTCTCTATAACTTTAATTTGTTGTTTTTCATCACCATCTTGTTTTTGAATTCTTACTAAAAAATCAGTTTCTTTTCCAAATTTCTGAATAGAAGTTTCTCCAGCATTTAATGAAGAAACCTTATTTCTTAAATCATCAATATTAAATAAAGCAACGTTATTACTTCTTAACTCTAATAATATTCCCCCTTTAAAATCAATTCCATAATTTAAACTATTAAATAAAAGACTAAATAATGAACCTAAAATTATTAAAGATGAAAAAACAAATGCAATTTTTTTAAATTTTAAAAAGTTAAAATTTGTATCAGATGGAATCAATCTTAAATATTTCATTTTAACAACCTTAATAAAAGATTTTTTTAATATCTTTTTTCTTCACATAAAACAAAACAAGATATTTAGTTATAATTATAGCAGTAAACATTGAAGTTAAAATCCCAATCATCAATGTAACAGAAAAACCTTTTACAGGGCCACTGCCAAAAGAAAACAATGCAATAGCAGCAAATAATGTAGTCAAATTAGCATCAATAATTGTTGATACAGCTCTTTCAAATCCTGATTCAATCGCATCAAATATTTTTCTACCTGACTTAAACTCTTCTTTAATACGTTCAAAAATCAATACATTTGCATCGACAGCCATTCCCATAGTCAAAACAACGCCGGCAATACCAGGAAGAGTAAGGGTAGCTTGAAAAAGACTTAAAAGAGCAACAATAAAGATTATATTACAAAACAATGCAATGTTAGCAAAAATACCAAAACTTCCATATGAAATAAACATAAAAATCATAACTGCTACTATACCAAGAATACTTGCCATTTTACCTGAAGATATTGAATCGCTTCCCAAACCAGGACCCACAGAACGTTCTTCTAAAATTGTCATAGGCACAGGCAAAGCACCTGATCTTAATACTAAGGCTAAATCATTAGTTTCTTCTAACGTGAAATTACCGGTAATTTGACCATTAGAAAAAATTTGAGATTGTATTGTGGGAGCACTAACAACTTTACCATCTAATACTATAGCAAATTCTCTTCCAATATTTTTTCCTGTAACTCTTCCAAATTTTTTTCCACCTAAAGGAGACAATTGAAAAGAAACTGATGGACTATTATTCCTATCAAAACTAGTGCTTGCATCTTGTAACATTTCACCTGAAACCATTACTTTTTTATTTATCATGTAAAAACGATCAGATATTTTATCATCCATTAATAAGGCATAACCAGGTGGAGGATTATCTCCAGCTTGTAATTCTTCAGAAACAATAGAAGGATGAGCCAGTTGGAATGTTAATTTAGCGGTTTTACCTAATAACTTTTTAATTCGGCCTGGATCTTTCAATCCAGGTAATTGAACTATTATACGGTCAACACCTTGTTGCTGAATGGAAGGTTCATTAGTTCCCGTTTCATCTATTCTTCTTCTAACAATTTCTATGGCTTGAGCCATAGTAGATTTAACAATTTTATCTTTTTCTGCTTTTGAAAATTCAATCTGAAATAAGTTGTTTTCTTTCGTTATCAATAAATTTTTATTTGTTTTAAGTACAAGCTCTCTTATAACTTTATCTGCATCTAAATTTCTCTTTTTAAATACAATTCTATTATCAAAAATTTTTAAATTATTATAAGCAATTTTATTTTTTCTAAAAGAAACTCTCAAATCACTCATTAGATTTTCTAATTTTTCTATAAAAACAACATCCATATCAGCCTTAAGTAAAAGATAAGAACCACCTTTTAAATCTAACCCAAGATTGATAGTTTTTCCTGGCAAAAAATTGGGTGCATCAGAGTTACTTAATTTAGATATAAAATTAGGTAAGGCATAAACAAAACCTATTACTACGATAATAAAAACTAATAGTAATTTAATTTTAGATATTTTTTTCATATAAAAACGCTAAGAGTTGAATATAATTAGTTAAATTATTTTTTTGATTTAGGCTTTGTTTTTTCAACTACTTTTTTGAGCTTTTCATCACCTCTGACTTCAGATATCATCTGCCTAGCAATATCAACAATAACACCAGAAGATATCTCTACACTAACAGTTTCCGAACCTTCTATAGCTTTAGATATTACTCCAAAAATACCACCAGCTGTTAAAACTTTATTTCCACGTTTGAGATTTTCAACCAAAAGTTTGTGTTGTTTAACTCTTTTTTGTTGAGGTCTTATAAGAAGAAAATAAAAAATAATGAAAATTAAAACAAAAGGCAAAAGACTTTGAATGGAAAATCCACCAGCCCCACCAGCTGCCGATTGAGCGAATGCATCTGAAATCATAAAATTCTCCAAGAATAAATTAAAAATATATTTTTAGTTTATATAAAAAAAAAGTTATAAACACCATAGATAAATTTTATTTATTATATATATTACAAATTTTACTAATTATTAGGTTTATTATCATGAATAATAAAAGCACAAATGACATTCTTATAAGAATAGCTGATGCTTTAGATAGATTAGCTCCTTCAGAAAAAAAAATAAATAACTTAGATGAAGGTGACGGATTTATATATGATTCTAAAACAGGTTTGATTAGACCCATTAATAATATTAATAGAATTCCTATTGATTTACTTCAAGGCATTATGCCACAAAAAAAAATACTTTTAGAAAACACTTATAATTTCTCAAATAATTTACCTGCAAACAACGCTTTATTATGGGGAGCCAGAGGTACAGGAAAGTCTTCTTTGGTTAAATCTGTTCATGCTGAAGTGCTTAAGGAAACAAGTTCTAAATGTCTTAAGTTAGTCGAAATTCATAGAGAAGATATTGGTGATTTGCCTGAATTATTGTATTTATTATCTAAATATCCAAAGTACAAATTTATATTATTATGTGATGATTTGTCTTTTGATGCAGGAGAGAATAACTATAAAAGCCTTAAGGCTGCATTAGATGGTGGGATTGAAGGAAAGCCTAATAATGTAATTTTTTATGCAACATCTAACAGACGTCATTTAATGCCAAGAGATATGATGGAGAATGAAAAATCAACAGCTATAAATCCATCAGAATCTGTTGAAGAAAAAGTTTCATTATCTGATAGATTTGGTCTTTGGATTGGTTTTCATAATATATCTCAGGATATTTATTTAGAAATAGTTCTTGCATATGTTAATGAATATAAAATTCCTATTCAAAAACAAAAATTAAAAGCTGAAGCTTTAGAATGGTCTATAACAAGAGGTGCTCGTTCAGGAAGGGTTGCATGGCAGTTTATTCAAGATATTGCAGGGAAAACTAAAACCCAAATTATTTAATTAATCTAAGTACTTTAATGGATCAACTGGATTTCTTTTGTATCTAATTTGGAAATGAAAACTTTTATTGTTCTCAGAGCTATATGCTATAATATGACCTTTTAATATAACATCTCCTTCTTTTACGTTAAAGTTTCCAACGTTGGAATATGCAGTTAACCAACCATTTGAATGTTTTAACAAAACTAAGTTTCCAAACTTTTGAATTTGAGATCCAACAAATACAACTTTTCCACTTAAAGATGCATAAATAGGAATTGTACTTTTCGTTCTAATATCAATGCCATCATAGTGAAGACCAAGTCCAAAAGTACCAAAATTTTTAGTTACTTCGCCTTTAACAGGCCAAATAAATTTAGGCGTACCACTCGGTCTATTTGATTGCAGAAAAACAGTTTTATTATTTGATTTAAGGCTTATATGATCATTTTTCTTTAAAATTTCATCAATTATTGAATAATTTTTTTTCCTTGGAATTTTAATTTTATTCCCAGCAATCAACTTAAAAGGTTTTCTTAATTTGTTTACAGTTACAATGTCAGATTTATTAACAGCAAATTGAATTGATAAACTATTTAATGTATCATTCTCTTTTATAATATAAATATTATCATTTCTTAAAAATAAAATTTGTTTGTTTTTTAATTTATAAGGTCTTATTAAATTATTATCATTTATAATATCATTGGGTGTAACATTATATTCATTTGCTATAGAATAAATAGTTTGATTTTCTTTAACAAAGATCATTCCATTCATAGGAATATCATATTTTTTTTTATTTAAACTTTTTTCATGGATAATAGTTGAGTACTCCTTAATTAAAGGATTTTTAAAACAGCCCCCTAAAATTAAAAACATCAATATGAATATTATTTTATACAAGATTATTACCAATAAAGTTTATTATATTCTTACTTAAAAATAACATAAATTCAATCATAATTAGTTATTAAAGGAACAAAGCTAACTTTACCTAGATCTTCCCATATATCATCTTTTCTATTGTTCTTTATAGTTATTTTCTTAAGTCTTTGTTCTTTATCAGGCGGTCCTACTGGAGCTATGCATGTTCCATTAACTCTAATTTGATTTAATATTCTATAGTCTAGGTTTTCAATCGCACATGTAATAATTATATGATCAAAAGGGGCTAGTTTTGGCCAACCCAAGAAACCATCTCCGACTTCAGATATAATGTTTGTTAACTTTAATTTTTTAAAACAAAGTTGCGCATTTACCAATAAAGGTTTCAATCTTTCAATTGAGTAAACTCTTCGGGAAAGCATTGATAAGATTGATGTTTGATAACCAGAACCAGTTCCAATTTCAAGAATAATTTCATTACCTTTTAGTGATAACGCTTGAGTCATTAAAGCAACGATATAAGGCTGACTTATGGTTTGCTCAAAACCTATTGGTAAAGGATTATTTTGATATGCGTAAGAATGGAAATTAGAAGGTAAAAAAAATTCTCTAGGAGTTTCCTCTATAGCAGACAAAACTTTATTACATGAAATTCCCATAGATCTGAGATCCATTATTAAATTAGCTTTTTGAATGTGATTTTCTAATAGCATTTTTATTTATTTTTATTGATTAAAAAATTAAGATTATCAAAATGTGTTAAATCTATAGTTAAGGGTGTAATAGAAATTTTGTTATTTTTTATAGCATGTAAATCAGAATTAAGATTAAAATCTTTATTGATTAACATTTTTCCAATTTCAAAATATTCATTATTTTTATCTAAAAAAATATCGTCTGAAAGTTTCTGATTAGATAATTTTGTATATAAAAAATCTTTCCTATTAAAATTAATAGAGTTTGGAAAATTGACATTAAAAAACATTGTTTTCTCATTAGCATCAAGATTAATTATATAATTTATGATTTGTGAACCAAAGTTTTTTGCATAATCATAGCTTTTAAGCCTGTCTGTTCCAGCTACTTGACTCAAAGCAATAGACTTTATACCCCTTAAAGCTCCTTCCCAAGATGCTGCAACAGTTCCAGAATAAGATACTTCATCCCCAATATTTCCACCTGCATTAATACCGCTTAAAATAAGATCTGGTTTATTATTTTTTAGTATATGATTTAAAGCAAAAATAATACAATCTGTTGGAGTTCCCTCTACAATCCATTCGTATTCATTGTTTTTTTTAAATTTAATTTTCTTATTAAGGCTTATAGATCGACCTTTAGCAGATTGATTATCTTTAGGTGCCACAACAAAAACATTGTCTGAAAAATTAATAGCAATTTTTTTTAATAAATTTATACCAATCGAATCAAAACCATCATCATTAGTAATTAATATATTATCTAATTTTTTAATATTAGTAAGCATTACAAAATTTCAATTTTTTTAAGACCTTTCATATAAGGTATCAAAACATCAGGTATCAATACGGAACCATCTTCTAGTTGATAATTCTCTAAAACAGCTATCATAGTTCTTCCAATAGCTAAGCCTGAGCCATTTAATGTATGAAGAAAATGAATTTTATTTGTTTCTTTATCTTTAAATTTAGCATTCATTCTTCTAGCTTGAAAATCTCCACAATTAGAACAAGATGATATTTCTCTATAAGCTCCCTTTCCATTGTTTTCGCCAGGGAGCCATACTTCTAAATCAAAAGTTTTTCTTGAAGAAAAACCTACATCTCCAGAACATAGTTTCATAATTCTATATGGTAGTTTAAGATTTTGAAGAATACTTTCAGCACAACTAACTAATCTATTTAATTCTTCGGCAGAATTTTCAGGTTTAGTGATAGAAACCATTTCAACTTTAGAAAACTGATGCTGTCTTATCATACCTCGAGTATCTCTACCTGCTGCACCAGCTTCAGATCTAAAGCATGGTGTATTTGCAACAAACCTTAATGGTAATTCTTTTTTCTCTAATGTTACATTACTAACAATGTTTGTTAAGGGAACTTCAGCCGTAGGAATTAACCATCTATTGTCAGTTGTACAGAATAAATCTTCTGAAAATTTTGGAAGCTGCCCTGTGCCTAACAAAGCTTCTTGTCTAACAAGAAGTGGAGGTGAAATTTCTTCAAAGTTATAATTATTAACGTGAGTATCAATCATATAAGAGGATAAAGCACGTTCGAGAAGAGCAAGAGTTCCTCTCAGAAGAACAAACCTCGAACCTGAAATTTTAACGCCAGTTTTGAAATCCATTTGACCAAGGTTTTCTCCTATAGAAACATGATCCAAAGGAAGGAAGGAAAAATCCGGAATTTCACCCCATTCTTTTATTAATAAATTATCATTCTCATCATTACCATCAGGAACATCTTCATCAAGAAAGTTTGGAAGTTCACTCATCACTAAATTTAGTTTTTCTAAATTACTTTTAATTTTTTCATCTAATGTTGTTAATTGAATTTTAAGACTTGAAACATTTTTTTGTAATTCAGAAGCATTCTTACCTTGAGAAATCATCATACCAATATTTTTAGAATCTATATTTCTTTTTTCTTGAATATTTTGAATTAGAGTTTGATCATTTCTAATTAAAGTATCAATTGAAATTATTTTAAAAGATATTGACTTTAAACCTCTTCTAAACATTAATTGATCAAATTCTTGTGGGTTCTCTCTTATAAACTTAATATTATGCATTTTTAACTCTTTTTAAAATTACTTTTTACTCATGAATTTTGATAATAATATTGATATTTCATACAAAACTATAATTGGCAAAGCTAATAAAACTTGAGAAATAACATCAGGAGGAGTTAAAATTGCAGCAACAATAAAAGCTGACAAAATTGCATATTTTCTTTTATTTGCCAAATCATTAGAAGTTAATATACCTGCTTTAACAAGTAATAGTAAAATTACTGGCAATTCAAAACATAATCCAAAAGCAAAAATAAGTTTCATAATTAAAGCGAGATATTCAGAAATTCTAGGCTCTAATTCAATTGGTAATGAACCATCCACACCGGGAGCTTGAAAAGATAAAAAAAAGTCCCACGCTAATGGAATAACTAAATAATAAACCATAGACGCTCCTAATACAAATAAGACAGGAGTTGCTAAAAGAAATGGAAGAAATGCTTTTTTTTCATTTCGGTATAGTCCTGGAGCAACAAAACGCCATATCTGAATCAAAAAAAATGGAAGTGCAATACAAATAGATATAAAGAAAGCTACTTTTACTTGAGTAAAAAAACCTTCATGTAAAGCAGTATAAATCATTCTGCCTCCCTTTTCTAAAATTTGGGAAGCCAAAGGAGCTTGCAAAAAAATGTATACAATATCAGCAAGGTTTTGATTATTATCAGTAAATTTTATAAAACATAAAAAAAATAATATTAAAAAAGCAATAAAAGAAACTAACAACCTATTTCTAAGTTCAATAAGATGATCTAACAATGTCATATGTTGTTCATTATTTTCATTTTTAGCCATCAAAATCTCGAATTTTAAACTTTTTAAGTATCTTTATTATTTTTAGATAAACTTATATTTTTTATATTATTAATATCCTCTTTCAAAGATTTAACATCTAATTTATCAGGATTTTGCAGATCTTTAAATTCATCCATTTCAGAACTAATTAACTTATTATCAGTTAAGGTTGATACCTGATTTCTTAGATTTGATATTTCTGATTCATTAGCTAAATCATCAACTCCTCTATGAAAATCAGAAGCCATAGACTTTAATTTTCTAATAAATGAAGTAATCGTCCTTAACACTTTTGGCAAATCTTTTGGGCCAACTACAATTAGCAAAACAAAAGCTACTAATATGAATTCTTGCCAACCAATATCAAGCATTTAAAGGTTCCTATTTAAAATATAAGAATTACATATAAAAATTAAGATTTATTCTTAGTCGTTTTCTTTTTTGGAGAAGACTTTGCACTAGTTTTCTTTTTATTAGGTTTAGCATTCTTCTCAGGAACTTCATTAATTAATTCTGTTTCTTCAGTTTTTTTATTAGATTTGACCTGATCTTTAAAATTCTTTAAACCTTTTCCAAAATCACCCATAATACCAGATAATTTACCTTTACCTCCAAAAAGAATAAGAACAACTACTAAAACAATAACCCAATGCCATATACTAAAAGCACCCATAAAATAACCTCCTAAAACAAGAATAAATAACTTTATAAACTATACATTAGTAAATGTAACATTTAATTTTTTTATTTTATAAATATTTTTATTGTTTAAAAACAAAAATTTGTTTTACATCTGTAATAACTTTAACTTTTTCATTAACTTTGTAAAAATTAAGACCCGGAATTCTCGCATGTAAATGAAAATTCATTTCATTTACATTCATAGATAAATGAATAAGAGAAGATCCTGCTAATAATCTGGTTTCCATAACAGTTCCAATATTTGGAGAGATAATAAGATTATCTTTATTAGGGTTTTTTTGCATTTTTTTGTCTTCAGAGTAAAGTTTAATTGCTTCATTCCTAATAACAATTTTTACTTTCGAATTATTTAAATTCTTGGAACAATTAAAAGAACCTAAAATAGTTTGTACAGATCCATTTTCAACAAAACCTTCAAAAATATTTATTTCTCCAAAAAATTCAGCCACGAAAGCTGTTTTAGGCCTTAGATACAGATCTATAGGACTTCCAAATTGCTCAACAAAACCATTATTTAACACTCCTATTTTATCAGACATAAACATAGCTTCTTCGGGATCATGAGTAACTAATAATGCAGATATATTGTATTCTCTTAGTATATGAAGCATTTGATCTCTTATTTTTTCTCTTAACCTTGAATCTAAATTAGAATAAGGCTCGTCTAATAAAATTAATTGCGGATTAGATGCTATTGATCTGACAAGAGATACTTGTTGTTGTTGTCCTCCTGATAATTGATGAGGGAAAAAGTCTTTTAAATTTGAAATATCAATTTCATCCATTAAAGTTTTAACCTTATTCGTTTGTTCAACTATTTTAGATTTACTCAATCCAAAAAATATATTTTCTAGAATTGTTAAATGTGGGAAAAGTGCAGAATCTTGAAAGACATATCCTACTCTTCTTTTTTCAGGTTTAACGTGAACTTTTGAAGATGAAACAATTTCATTATTTAATTTGATTTCACCATTTTGAATTTTTTCAATGCCACTAGCCAGTCTTAATAAAGTAGTTTTTCCACATCCAGATGGTCCTAGAAGTGATACCACTTCACCTTTAATTAGTTTCATAGAAAAATTACGAAGAATTATACTATTATCAAAACTATGCGAAACATTAATAAATTCAAGCAAATAAAAAACACCACTTCTAAGTAATTATACCTATTTTATTCTTCATAATCTGCATCATTAAATAAAATATTGTCTTTTTCTAAAAGGCCAGAATTTTTTAAATCATCTATGCCAGGTAGTTCTGATATAGACTTTAAACCAAAATGGTCTAAAAAACTATTAGATGTAATCCATGTCAGTGGTCTTCCTGGAGTTAATCTTCTATGACCGGGTTTTATCCAAGTTAATTCAAATAATAAATCCAAGGTACCTTTACTAAGAGAGACACCACGAATATTTTCAATCTCAGAACGAGTTATTGGTTGATGATAAGCAATGATTGCTAAAGTTTCGGAAGCGGCTCTAGATAAAGGTTTAGGTGTTATTTTTTCAATATTTAAAAACTCAGCAACTTCAAAGGAAGTTCTAAAAGCAAAAGTATTATTAATTTTAAATAAATTTATACCGCTAGAAATATATTTCTTTTCTAAAGAATTAATAATTTCTAGTAGCAGTACATTATCAGGTATAATTTTTTCTAATGCTTTAAAAGAAATAGGTTCAGATGATGAAAAAATAATGGCTTCAACAATATTCTGTTTTTGATTAAAATTAAAATTGTAATCATCATTTTCTTTTAATTGAGACATAGAAAAAAACCTTTAAATTATTGATATTTATATCAACTTTTAATATTAAAAGTCTACAAAATTAACTTTTTAAACTTAAGTATATTTGATTATCATCGCCATCTTGCCTTAAAATTAACTTACCTTCTTTTACAAGTTCCAAAGAAGCAACAAAATGTGATGCTATGGCTGATCTTTGTTCAAGCATATCTTTTATATTATCAGGAAGGTAATCAAAAAGATTTCTCCAACCAGAAGAAGTTTTAATAAGATTTGATAATCTTTCTAGAGCTTCTTCAACAGAATATAGTTTAGAAGAAGCAATAGTTAAAATTTGACTACTTTCTTTAGAAAAAATTTGACCGTAAACACTTATTAGATCAAACAAATTAATATTATATTCAATTTTTTGATTAATATTAAAATTTTCTGGATCACCTCTTTTAAAAAAATGAACACCTAATTGAAAACTATCCAATAATAATCTAGAAGCAGTTTGCATTGCTTCTAATCTTTTTAGTTGAAACTCAAGCAAATCAGACATGTCATTTAATTCGTCTGAGATATCAGAATTATCAGTTGGCAAAAGCAATTTAGATTTTAAAAAAGCAAGCCAAGCTCCCATGACAAGATATTCCGCAGCAATATCAATGTCTTTTTTTAAAACCGTATCTAAAAATAATAAATATTGTTCTGCTAAAGGTAAAATTGATAGTTTTGTTAAATCAATTTTGTGATCTCTTGCTAAATTTAGAAGCAAGTCTATGGGCCCCTCAAAACCATTTAAATTTAAGTTAAAGATATTTGAATTTATAATGTTAGAATTATAGTCATTCTCTTTTGACATTAAACAAATCTCACTTGGGCTGTAAAATACAAACTATATCGATTAATTTAAATTGATCACATAATTTTAAGGCTATTGTTTTCTTTAAAGGAAAAGTCCATACTCTATGATAAATTAAATCATCGTTATTTTTATGTGAAAAAATTTCTAAATTTATATTGGTCAATAAATTAATATATTTTTTTTTCATGTTTACAATTGCAATTTCAGCTTTATTTAAATTTCTAAATGAACCAAATTGGACTCTAAAGTGACCGGACAATTTATTATTAGAATTTCTGTTAATATTGTTTTTATAAGGCTTTAAAACAGGAATTAAAAGCTCTTCATCTTGATTTTTTTTAAGATTTTTTTTAGATTTTTTTTCATTAATGCTAGAATTAATATTTTTTTCTTCAATTAATTTATTATTATCTTCAACTACATTATCTATTGGTAATAACTCAGGTTTAACAGGTAGTGGACGTAATTTTTCATCTGCAATTAACGCTGACTTATTGTTTAATATATCTATATCTAAATTTGTAACATTAAATCCACCAGCATTTTCTGGCTTGGAATAAACTTCAATATCATCGGGTCCTAAAACAACTAAATTTTCATTTACTGGAGTATCAAATATGATTTTAAAAGCAAAAACACCCATTGAAAAAATTATAACTATAACTAAAAAAAATAAAGAAGCTATTTTTAAAAATTTTAACATTATTTTTTACATTTCTTTAATAGGTTCAATTTTTAATATATTCAGCCCTTTACTAATTGTTAAAGCAACAGCTTTAACAAGAGATAACCTTGCATTAGTTAGATCAAGATTGTCTTCAACAATAAATTTTAATTCTGGTTTGTCACTACCCTTATTCCATAAACCATGAAAATTACTAGCTAACTCAATTAAATAAAAACAAATCCTATGTGGTTCATGATGTTTAGCAGCTAATTCTAATATCCTAGGCCATAAAGAAATAAATTTAATAAGGTTTAATTCTTCTTCAGCTTTCAACAGATTTAAATTATTGGGATTTAAATTCTCTTTAACGGTATCAGCAGCCTTAAAAATTGAATGACACCTTGCATAAGCATATTGAACATAAAAGACAGGATTTTCTTTTGATTTTTCTTTAACTTTTTTGAAATCAAAATCAAGTGATTGATCATTTCTTCTAGTTAGCATAATAAACCTCAATACATCTTTACCAACTGCATCTATAATATCAGATAAAGTTACAAATGTTCCAGCCCTTTTGCTCATTTTAAGTGGCTTGCCATCTTCTAAAAGATTAACTAGGGAACATACTTTTGTATCTATACTAATTTTGCTATCAGAAAGCGCATTAACAGCAGCATTTATCCTGGAAATATAGCCTGTATGATCTGCTCCTAAAACATTAATTAAATTACCATTAGTTCTATTAATTTTATCTAAATGATAAGCCATATCTGTAGCAAAATACGTCCAAGATCCATCTGATTTTTGCAGAGCCCTATCAGCATCATCTCCATAATTTGAAGATTTAAACAAAAGCTGTTCGCGTGTCTCCCAATCTTCAGTTTTCATACCTTTTGGTGGAGCTAAGACCCCTTTATAAAGAAGATTTTTTCTTTCAAGTATAGATATTACATTACTTAATAAGTCACTAGAAACAATCTTCTGTTCACTTGTATAAACATCCATTTTTATACCAAGTTTCAAAAGATCAATTTTAATATTATCAAGCATAATTTTTAAAGATAATTCACTAACTATTTTGAAAATTTCGTCTTTATCATAAGATTTTAATTTATTATTATATTTTATAAAAAGAGCATTACCAACTTCTTTTAAATAATCTCCAGGATACAATCCTTTAGGAATAACAGTAATTTTATCTCCAAGGCATTCATGATATCTTAAAATGGAAGATTGAACTAATTTTTCAATTTGACTGCCTGCATCATTTATATAGTACTCTTTTGTTACATTAAATCCAACTTTGCTTAACAGAGATGCTAACGCATCGCCAAATACGGCTCCTCTAGCATGACCAGCATGAAGAGGCCCTGTAGGATTAGCTGAAATATATTCTAAATTGACATTAGAGCCTTTTCCAATATTAACTTGATCCCAATCATCTGGATTTAGTAGAATCTTGTGTAGGCAATTTGACCATGTTAAGTGATCTAATATAATATTAAGAAAGCCAGGCCCTGCTATTGAAACACTTTTAATTCCTGGAAATGTATTAATTTGTTCTTTAAATATTTCAGCAATTTCAAATGGTTTTTTTTTAAACTTTGGAGCTAGTAACATTGCAATATTTGTAGACATATCTCCATGAGATAAATTTTTTGGAGGCTCTAAGGTAATTTTAGAAAAAATATCATTAATATCAAATTCATATTTATGTTTTTTCTTTAATAAGAGCACAGTATCTTTTAAAAAATTTAAATAGTCTTTATAGATATTCATTACTCTTAATTATCCTCATTAAAAAATTTATTATATTCTAATTTTAAAAAAATATCTGTCATACCAGATATATAATCAGAAATCACTCTAGTTTTAACTTTTTTAGAACAATCTATTATTTTTTTATTCTTAAAAAGTTTCCATTGCAAAGGCAGTAAATTTGGATTTTGATAATATAAAATAAATAATTTTTCTATCATTTCAGATGCAATTGATAACTTTTTTAAAACATCTTTATTAAAATACATATTCTTAAATAAAAAATCTCTTATTTCTTTCATATATTTTAATGATAAATCCGACATTTCAATAATAGGTTGATTAAAATTTCGGATTTCATCAACTGATTTAAATTTATTATTTTTTATTATTAATAATGAACTAGTTACTATATCATTTATAAAATGAGCTATTAATAATCTAATTAGTTGATGAGTTAAAACTCTATTATTTATGTCAGGATATTTTTTTTCTATCTTAGAAATTATTAATGCAGGTAACTTTAAATTTTTTAAATCATTTAATTTAAATAATTTTTCACGAAGCCCATCGTCAAAGTCATGAGTTAAATATGCAATATCATCTGCAATATTCGCTATTTGAGCTTCGCAAGACGGGAACAAAGATAAATTTAAAGGAAAATCATCATTAAGTTTTTGAATAGTAATAGGTACTTTTTTATTTTTTATATACGGTCCATTATGTTTGACTAAACCCTCTAAAGTTTCAAAAGTAAGATTTAATCCATCAAATTCATGATATTTTTTTTCTAATTTTGTTATAACTCTTATTGTTTGCTCATTATGGTCAAATCCACCGTAATCCAACATGAGTTTATTTAATACATCCTCCCCTGTATGTCCTAAAGGAGGATGTCCTAGGTCATGAGCTAATGCAATTGTCTCTGTTAAATCTTCATTGACATTCAATGACCTAGCTATAGATCTTGCTATTTGAGCAACTTCAAGAGTATGTGTTAATCTAGTTCTATAATGATCACCTTCATGATAAACAAAAACTTGTGTTTTATGCTTTAATCTTCGAAAAGCATCAGAATGGATTATTCTATCTCTATCTCTCTGGAACTCTGTTCTTTGAAAATTAAGAAAATCATCTTTATATAATCTACCTTTAGATTGAGGACTATGACAAGCAAATGAACTCAAATAACGGTTTTCAACATTTTGTTTCAAAGTTAAATCCAACAATTAACTCGTTATATCATTTAATTATGTAATTATATTAATATATATATATATTTAATATTGTGCCAACTGAATAAATCAGTTAAAAATTGAAAATAGAAAGTAATTAATCATGGTTAATGTAATAGAAATTAATAGAGAAGATTTTAAGTTATCTAATAATGCATCAGAAAGAATAAAAGTTTTATTAAAGAATGAAGATGGTTCATTCTTTAGGATATCAGTTTTAGGCGGAGGGTGTTCTGGTTTTCAATATAATTTTTCTTTTGAAAAAAATCCTAATAATGATGATTTAGTTTTTGAACAAAATAACGTAAAATACTTAATTGATAAAGTATCGATTGATTTCATAAAAGGAAGTTCATTAGAATTTGTTTCTGAATTGTCAGGCTCTTATTTTAAAATTGAAAACCCTAATGCAACGGCAAACTGTGGTTGTGGAACAAGTTTCTCGATTTAACTCTTAAAATTAGAATTTATTTATGACAATTAAAATTGCTAGCTTTAATGTTAACTCAATTAAAATGAGACTAACTAATGTATTAGATTGGTTAGATGAATCAAATACTGATATATTATTGATGCAGGAAACTAAATCTGTTGACGAAACATTTCCACAAGATGAATTTAAACTAAAAAATTACAATATATTATTTTCAGGTCAGAAATCTTATAACGGCGTTGCAATTGCAAGCAAATTCAAAATAAATGAAATTACTCGCACTTTACCTTTCTATGATCAAGATGACATAGAAGATGAGCAGGCTAGGTTTTTGCATGTTAAAATTTTAAATATTAATATAATTTGTTTATACTTACCAAATGGCAACCCTGCCCCGGGACCAAAATATGATTATAAAATCAATTGGATGGAACGTCTCATAAAATATGCAAAAATTATTTATGATAGAAATGAACCTTTAGTTATAGGAGGAGATTTCAATGTTATTCAAAATAGCATTGACTGTTATGATGTATCGAAGTGGTTAGATGATGCATTATATTTAAAGAAAACACGAAACTTAATGAAAGAATTAATTAATATAGGTCTATTAGATTCATTTCGTATTAAATATCCATATAAACAAGAATATAGCTTCTGGGATTATCAAGCTGGGGCATGGCAAAAAGATAATGGAATAAGAATAGATTTCTTATTAATATCTCCTGAAATAGTAGATTTATTATTAGATGCTGGTATTGATAAAAATATTAGAGGCAAAACAAAACCTAGTGATCATACCCCCGTATGGATAGAATTTATAAAAATTAACTAAATTAATTTTTATAAATATTCTTAGGAATAAAATCTGATTTTTCTGCTTCGCGAGGATCAGGTATCCATAACTTTCTATTAGGATGCATGCCTGCTCCAAATACAGCTGAAACTGCTGAACTTCGCATTCTGTTTAATAACCTAGTGTCAGCCAAACCAACTGATGGATGGATACCATTATTATCATCAATAGCTTTTTGCCATAGAGCCTTTCTTGATTTAAGAGTGTTTTTATTGATTAATTGTGTGCAGTTTATTTCATTTTTAGTAAGATCAACAATTATTTCATCACCATCTTCAATTAAAGCAATTGGGCCGCCAATAGCTGCCTCAGGACCGACGTGACCGATAACAAGACCAACTGAGCCTCCTGAAAACCTTCCATCTGTCATAAGGCCTACTATAATATTTCTTTCTCTACATAACGTTGTAATTCGTGAAGTTGAATCAAGCATTTCAGGCATACCTGGACCTCCAACAGGACCTTCATAACGTACGACAATCATGTCTTTGTTCATAAAATTTTGTGGTTCATTTTCTAATGCATCAAGAAGTTTTTGCTCGCCATCGAAAATTCTAGCTTTACCAATAAACACATTATTTTCTAAACCACCTTCAACTCCAGCTAATTTTAAAATAGAACTGTTTTCAGGAGATAGATTGCCACCTAAAACTCTTAACCCACCAGTATTTTTATATGGATTTTTAACTGAAAAAACAACTTCTCCATCTGGAATAGAAGGAGAAAGACGATCAATTTGTTCTTTTAAAGTTTCACCAGTACACGTTAAAGTGTTACCGTTTAATAAACCGGAGTCTAATAAATCTTTGACAAAAACTTGTATTCCACCTTTTTCATCAATATCAACCATGGAATATTTTCCAAATGGTCTAGCATTAACTACAACAGGAACAACTTTTTCTGATAAATAGTTAAATTCCTCTGAGCTCATAATATCATCATTAAAGCTTTTATATCCTGCAGCTCTTGCTAATTCAGGTGCATGAAGCATAACATTTGTTGAACCCCCAATCGACATTGCAACAATAACAGCATTTCTAATAGAGTCTCTTGTAACTATATCCCTTGGCTTAATGTCTTTTTTAATCATGTTATCTAAAAAGCTAATTAGTTGATTAGGAAAAATCTCTAACCTTCTTTTGTCATCTGAAGCAGGTGAAACCATATGAAGGGGCTGCATTCCGACAACAGCTATAAATGTTTGCATCGTATTGTATGTAAACATTCCACCACAACTTCCAAAACCTGGACATGCTTCACAAGCAATTCTTTTTTTAAATTCCTCATCATCACTACCTGCAACTTGATAGCTTGAAACAATATCAAGAGGTTCATTAGTAATAGAATCTATCCCTGGTCTTATAGGACCATCAGACATAATAATAGCTGGTCGGTTATGTTCTAAAATGGCTGACAAAGTTCCAACTGGTGGCTTGTCACATGCAACAACAGCTATTGTGCCTTCAAGACCAGATGCACTAAGGTGTTGACATAAAGTATCGTTTGTCACTTCTCTACCAATAAGTGAGTAACGCATTTCTCTAGTACCATTTCTTATTCCATCTGAAGTAGCTACTGTGTATTCGGGTTGAACTAAACGCATTCTAATATCACCAGGAGCTTGACCAATACGAAGTCTAAGATTTTCATGTATAGTTTTTACTTTTTCTTCAACGCCTAAGTAACATTGTGAGTCACCTTTGTTACCGACAACACCTACTGATGGTTCATGAATTAAGTCAAGGTCAGTATTAAGAATTCTAGCGATTCCGTATGCTTGTGAATTTCTACCAGGATTTTTATCTATTAAAACTGTTTTTGAATTTTTCATACTTGATACCTTTTCTTTTTATAAACTAATTAAAGCTTTTTCAATTTCTTCTTTTTTCTTTTTATAAATTCCTTGTTTTTCTTTTACTTCGTTCACAACTTTTGGAGGAGCTTTATTAACAAATTCGGGATTATCAAGTCTCTTACCAATAATTTCTATTTCATCTTTAATATTAGATAATTCTTTGTTCAATCTTTTTCTTTCTCCATCAACATCAATAGAACCTTCAACAGATATCATTAAAGTAATTTCATCTACTGTACTGATAATAAATTTATCATTTGAAACATCATTATCATTTGAAAATGTTATTTTTTCTAATTTAGCTAAATTAGTTATTAAATCAGAATTATCAATTATATTTTTTTTCTTTTCTAAAGAAACGTTTTTTAAAATTAATTCTAATTTAGATTTTAAAGGTATATTTTTTTCAACTCTTAAAGATCTAATTTCTGATATTAATTTTATTGATAAATCTATATTATTTGATAGATCTTTTTTTTCAAACATTAAATTAGGCCAAGAAGAAGAAATAACTAATTTAGTAGATTTAAAAAGTTTTTCAAATATCTCCTCAGTTAGATAAGGCATTATAGGATGAAGCATTAATATAACATTTTTCATTACATTAATTGAAACATATCTGGTTTCTATTAAATAAGATTCATTATCTCTAGAACTTAAAATTGGTTTGATAAATTCAATATACCAGTCACAATAGTCTTTCCAGATAAATTGATAAATAACATCAGCAGCATCATTAAATTTATATTCTTTTATTGAATTCATAACTTTAAGATTTAGTTTATTATATAAATCAATAATCCACTTGTTAACAGGCAATTTAATTTCAGTAATATTTGTTTTTAATTCTAATTTGCATTCATTAAATTCTAAAAATTTACATCCATTCCATATTTTAGTACTAAAATTTCTATATCCAGCAATCCTTTCCTCAGATAATTTAATATCTCTACCTTGAGCAGCCATTGCAGTTAAGGTAAAACGAAGAGAATCTGCACCATATTTTTCAGATAAATCTAAAGGATCTAAAACATTTCCTTTTGATTTAGACATTTTTTGTCCTTTATCATCCCGAACTAAAGCATGAATGTAAATTTCTTTAAATGGAATTTTACCATCCATAAAATGGATGCCCATCATCATCATTCTCGCAACCCAGAAAAAAATTATATCAAAACCAGTAACAAGAACAGTTGTAGGATAATATTTATCTAAATCCTTTGTTTTTTCTGGCCAACCAAGAGTTGAAAAAGGCCATAAGGCAGAGGAAAACCAGGTATCTAAAACATCTTCATCTTGGGTTAACAAGACATCTTTACCATAATGTTTCTTAGCAGAAATTTCTGCTTCTTGTTGGTTAGTTTCTACAAATATTTTGTTATCCGGCCCAAACCATGCAGGTATTCTATGCCCCCACCAAAGTTGTCTTGAAATACACCAAGGTTGAATATTATTCATCCATTCAAAATAAGTCTTTTCCCAATTTTTTGGTATAAATTTTGTTTTTCCACTTTTTACAGCTTCTATAGCTGGTTTTGCTAAAACCGCAGCATCAAGATACCATTGATCCATTAACCACGGCTCAACAATAACATTTGACCTGTCACCATGAGGAACTGTATGAATAATTTTCTCTTCTTTAACAAACAAATTCAAAGCTTTGAAAATTCCAATTATTTTTTTCCTTGCTTCAAACCTATCAAGTCCTTCAAAATCCTTAGTACCATTTTCATTAATTGTAGCATCATGATTTAAAATATTTATCATTTCTAAATTATGACGCTTCCCAACTTCAAAATCATTAAAATCATGTGCAGGCGTTATCTTTACTGCTCCTGAACCTTTTTCGGGATCAGAATATTCATCAAAAATAATGGGGATAGGTTTATTTAAAATTGGTAAAATAACATTTCTTCCTTTTAAATGTGAATATCTCGCATCTTCAGGATTAACTGCAACAGCAGTATCTCCTAAAATAGTTTCTGGTCTAGTCGTTGCTATGGTAATATATTCATCACTATCTTGAATGGGGTAGTTAAAATACCAAAAATTACCCTCAACTTCTTTTTGTTCAACTTCTAAATCTGAGATGGCTGTTAATAATTTTGGATCCCAGTTAACAAGTCTTTTATCCCTATATATCAGACCTTCTTTATATAACTTAACAAACACATATTTTACTGCTTCCGATAAACCTTCATCCATAGTAAAACGTTCTTTTTCCCAATCAGGAGAAGCTCCTAAAGCTCTTAATTGTTTAGTAATTTCACCACCAGACTTAGATTTCCATTCCCAAACTTTTTCAATAAACTTTTCTCTACCAAGGGTATGTCGAGAAATTTCTTTTTTGGCTAATTCTCTCTCAACTACCATTTGAGTTGCTATGCCTGCATGATCTGTTCCCGGTTGCCAAAGAACATCATACCCTAACATTCTATGAAACCTAACCAAAATATCTTGTATGGTAAAAGTTAAAGCATGCCCAATATGTAATGATCCAGTGACATTTGGAGGAGGCATCATGATCGTATATGGTAATTTTGATGATTCATTATTGGAAGAAAACGAGCCACTATCCAACCATTTCTTATACCATTTTTTTTCTATAGATTGAGAATCAAACCTTTTATCCATCATTATATTTTTATTTCCATCATATGTAAGATTATTTAAGCATATCAGTATCAATTACATTAAATTTCAATTTATTTTCTATCAACTTGTTTTCATCTTTGTAATTGTTATTAAAGTCATTTATGGATAAGTCACCTAAAATTGATTTAATAGCATACAAATTATAAATTTGATCAGCTTGACTTTTAATAAGATTTGCAGAAGCATTTAAATAGTCTACTTCAGCATCTAATACATCAAGAATGGTGCGAACACCATATTCAGATTCTTTTTTAATACCGTTAAGAGCAAGAAAAGAAGACTTCTTTTCACTCTCAGAAGCTACGGTTTTGGCAATAGATGTTTTATGACTTTGTAATAAAGATATAGCTTCTAATTCAATTTCTCTATATTTTTCTGATAAATCTATTGATGAAGCAATGTATAATTTATCTAACTTTTTTAATGAAGACCTTGAAGAATTATTATAAAAGAGTGGTGAACTAAAAGTAATGTTAGCACCATAACTTTGATAATCAGATGTTGTAGATATCACTGAAGACTGATTGTCTTTTAATTGAAATTCTAGTTTTAACGTTGGCCTATTTCCAGATTTATCTAAATCAATATTTTTCTTAGCAATTGAATTTATTAATTGAGAAATAATTATTGAAGGGTTTTTCAATTTAGATATTTTAATTATTTTTTCTTCAGATTCTGGAATAATTAAATGTACTATTGGCAACTTTAAATCAAAGGGTATATTTTTTGTTTTGGTAATACTTTTAAAAGATGAAAAAGCATTTTTACCATTACCTTCAGCTAGAATAAATTCATATTTCGCTTTAGCTAATCTTGCCTCGGCTTCAGCGACAACTGTAGGCGTTACAGTTCCTGCAGAAAGCTTTAAATTAGCAGCTTTAACATGACCTTTAAATCTTTCTAAACTTATGCTTCTAAGTTTTACAACTGATTGACTGGAATAAACATCTAGGTAAGCCCTAACACCTTTCAAAATTACATTTTGTTCTACAACTTTTAATTTTTGAATATGCATTTTTATATAATCTTTAGCAATCAAAGTTTTTTCATATTCTTCTCCACCATCAAATAAATTTTTACTTAGAGATAATGTAGATGTTAATACATCGTCATTAACATATGAACCTTCAAAGTCAGATTGTTTGTTTGATGAATTTAGATTGGCAGTATAGGAACTATTCCAATCTTTAGATGAATACGCTTCTCCTAAAGAATGATTTATAGCTGCCAGGCGATATTTTTCAGCTTTAATTTCTAAACTGTTTCTATAAGTCTCTGTAATAGAGTTTTTAAATATAATATTGTTATCTTTAGCATAAGAATAAGAAAACATATTAACTGATAATAATAAGAAAAGACAAAAAATTACATTCTTTTTTATCATAAAAAATAAATTCATATTTAACTCCAATTAGAACAAATAAATTAATATAATGCATAAATAACATTTATAAATAATTTAGAAAGTAAATTCTATTTAAGGTATAATATAATTACTTAAATAAAAAATTATGCATTACAAAATTATAATTTTAATATATTTTAAAATTTAATGTAAAAAAATATAACATGATTTTTTGTTTGCTTGTAAGTGAATGTATAGATATAGAGTTAAATTCAACCATTTACATGGCCCGATGGCAGAGTGGTAATGCGACGGCCTGCAAAGCCGTTTACAGCGGTTCGATTCCGCTTCGGGCCTCCATTTTAATTTGATATAATGAATTAAATGTTTAAGCCTGAAAACACATTAATTAAAAATGACTTAATCTTAGTTGGTGGAGGTCATTCTCATTTAATATTAATGATGAATTATGCTAAAAAACCAATTCAGGGTATTAGAATAACTTTAATTAGTAATGAGTTAGACGCTCCATATTCTGGAATGATACCAGGATATATAGAAGGTATTTATTCTTGGAGACAGACTCATATAGATCTTTTTAAATTTTCAATGAAATTAAATATTAGATTTATACATTCAGAAGTTATAAATATTTCAGGGGAAAACAAAGAAGTTTATTTAAAAAACAGACCTTCAATATCATATGATTTCTTATCTATTAATTGTGGTATAAAAAGTAATTATACTAATATAAAAGGTGCAAAAAAGTTTTCTTTATCTGTAAAACCAATATCTAAGTTGAGTTCAAATTTCTTAAATAAAATGAAGGAAATTAAATCTATAGCTTTTATAGGTGGTGGTGCAGCAGCCGTTGAATTAGCTTTAGCTTTAAGAAATCGCTATAAAAATGAAAACCATCCTTTAAAAATTATTATAGTTACTGGATATAATGGATTACTTAAAACATTTCCTAAAAAATCTCAAATACAATCAAGGAAAGCACTAAATATTGCTCAAATAGAAATTGTTGATAAAGAGAGAGTTATAGAAATACAGAAAAACTGTTTTGTTACAAGTACCAACAAAACATTTAATGTTGACAAATGTATATTAGCAACTGATGCCATGGCACCAGAATGGCTTAAAAAATCAGATATTAACTTAAATGAAAAAGGATTTATAATTGTAAACAGTTCTTTTCAGACGAATTATAATTTTATTTTTGCCTCTGGAGACATTGCAGAATTTGATAAAATGAATTTACCTAAAGCAGGAGTTTATGCTGTAAGATCTGGAAAACCTCTTGCTAAAAGTATTAGAAACTACATTGCTAATAAACCTAAATATTTATTTAATCATAAAAACAATTATTTAGCTTTAATAGGATTATCAAATGGCAATGCTATTGCTACAAAATATGGATTTTCAAACTTATCTAAATTTAATTTTATTATAAAAAAAATTATCGATAAAAATTTTGTTAGGAAATTTAATCAATATGAACAAATACCTTTAGCTTTAAAATTTAAAAAAACCATTGCATCATTTACTAATAAATTTGGCTTTAAAATAGATATTAAAGAATTTGAAGAAATCCAAATGCAGTGTAGAGGTTGTGCAGCTAAAGTATCATTTAGTGCTCTTGAAAAATCTTTGCCAAAAAAACTAATAATATCTTCTGATGATGCTTCTCCAATTCCAAGCTATCCAAATTTATTTCAAACTATTGATATGATAAATGCAATTATAACTGACCCTTTTCTATTAGGTAAAATTGCAGCAAATCACTCTTTAAGTGATATTTACGCTGTGAGATCAAAACCAATTTCTGCTCAAATGATACTTCAATTACCATTAAGTTCACCTCAAATAAATTCAAGAGATTTAAATCAAGTTCTTTTAGGTGCACAAAGTGTGTTTAATCTAAATCATTGTTTGTTGAATGGTGGACATACAATGATAGGCAATGATCAAGATCCTGTAATAGGATTTTCTATTACAGGAGAAAATAAAATAATTAAAAATAAATATAATCATAATAAAATAAATGAAGGAGATTTATTGATATTAACCGGAAAATTAGGATCAGGGCTAATTTTTGCTGGAATAAATAATAATTTTATTGATAGTCATTATCAGATAGATGTCATTGAACAAATGACAGAAGGCAACGAAAAAATTGGAATGTTATCTAATAATCTTGAAATTTTAGCAATGACAGACATAACAGGCTTTGGTTTAGCAAACCACCTTTTGAATTTAATTAAGCGAGATAAAAATCTTAATGGATTAACAATAAATATCAATAATATACCTTTTTATAAAGGAGTTCCATTAGCATTAAAAAAAGGTGTTAGGTCATCTTTATATAATGCTAATTATGATGCAGCTTATAAAAATATTATTTATGAAAGAGATAATAAATTAATTGATGAAATTATATATGACCCTCAAACAGTGGGTGGATTAGCTTTTATTATTTCCTCTAAAACAAAAAAAAATACATTTAAATTATTAAAAGAGAACAAAATAAATTACTCAATCATTGGGCATGTAAATAATATTAACAACAAAATAAAACTTATATAATGTCATGAAAAAGCATAAAATTACTAAAATATGGAACAACAAAAAATTTGACACTATTATTGATGTTAGAGCTCCTGTTGAATTTAACGAAGACCACATTGTAGGCGCTATTAATTGCCCCGTATTAAATAATGAAGAAAGAGAAAAAGTTGGAACAATCTATAAAAAAATAAGTAGCTTTAAAGCTAAAATTATTGGTTCTTCTATATCTGCTAAAAATATTGCACATCATATTGAGCATAATTTCATAGAAAAAGACGGGTCTTGGCAACCACTAGTATACTGTTGGCGAGGAGGTCAAAGATCTAGAGCTTTTTGCATAGTGTTATCTGAAGTTGGTTGGAGAACATCTCAGCTTCAAGGTGGTTACAAGGAGTATAGAAATGATGTTATTAAATATATAGATTATATAGGAACCAAACTTAACATAATACTTATAAGCGGCAAGACAGGATCTGCTAAAACAAAAATTTTACATAGTATTAAAGATCAAGGAGGACAAATATTAGATTTAGAAGGATTAGCTAATCATAAAGGATCATTACTAGGTATAATACCTAATTTAAAACAACCTTCTCAAAAATATTTTGAAAGTTTATTGTATTATGAAATTAAAAAAATAAACTTAAAAAAAACCATTTATGTAGAAGCAGAAAGTAGTAAAATTGGAAACATTCATATACCTAAATCAATATGGTCTAAAATGCTTTTGTCTCCAAGATTTGAGATAAAAGCAAGTATCCATACAAGAACTAACTTTCTTATTAATGACTATAATTATATGTGTAATGATCCATCCTTAATTAACCCAATTATTAAAGGTTTAAAAAATAAAAAAAATAATTTTATTATTAAAAACTGGGAAAAAATGATTAATGAAAAAAAATGGTATGAATTAACTAAAAATTTTTTAGAAAACCATTATGATTCATCATATTCATCAAATACCAAAAAAAATGATAGAAAGTTAATAAAAGAAATTAAAGCTAATACATTAGATCTTTCTGATATTAAGAACATTGCTATGGCAATTATAAAAACTAAATAAAATTTAAATTTAATAGTCTTTAGCTTGCATCTATAATTTATTGTGATAAAAACAATAAATATTCCCCGGTAGCTCAGCGGTAGAGCAGACGACTGTTAATCGTCTGGCCGGCGGTTCGAATCCGTCCCGGGGAGCCATTCTTGACAAGTGGTCAAATCAACAAACAGGTTGAAGGGCTTTTGCAAGGCATAGACTAGCTTTGACCCTTCTAATTCCAAGTTCGAAAACACATATCCTAGCAATTGGCGTTTTTCATCATTTGTCGAACTGGCAAATATATCATATGCGTGTGAAGCCAAGGAAATCAAAGAGCTTAAGGCTATTTTGAATTGTTCGTTTCCTTTATGGTGTTGTTCTAACTGCTGGTTAATTGCCTGCCTTCTGTTGATGAGTTGGGATTGCTTATTGTTATACACATCCTTAGTAATCCGCTGATTTTGGACCCAACAC
>JAQBXK010000016.1 GCA_027625145.1 Pseudomonadota bacterium | reverse complement strand
ATATTTTATTATGAAATCATTATCTAAAATTACTGAAAATATTGTTGAAAAAAATATTAGTAGACTAGGTGCTATTCAAACTCATATTTTTTTAAACTGGCATGACATTGCTGGACAATATTCAAATATAACATTTCCTGAGAAAATTAAGTTAAGTAAAGTCAAAAACTCCGATGGAATTATAATTATTAAAGTTCAAAATGGTTATGGGCCAGAAATACAACATGCTATTCCTTTTTTATTAAATCAAATTAATGCTAGATATGGCTTTAAAGCTATTACTAAAGTAAAAATAATACAAACTGACATTGGATACAATCAAACTATCCAGCAAGATTTTAGTAAAAATGATGTTATTGATAACACAGAAAATTTAATTTCTAACATTTTGCCTGATGGAGAAATTAAATTAGCTATGCAAAAATTTGAAATATCTAGAAACAAAAGAAAAGGGTTGAGTTGATAAATTGTATATTTAATTATTTAAAATAATGTATATAATTAATTAAAACTTAATATTTATATTTAGAAAGTTAATATCTTGGAAAAAAATTTTTTTATTAAGAGAAGAACAGCATTATTAAGCTTTCTTTCATTTAGTTTTTTTCCTAATTTTGCTTTCTCAGATGAAAAAAACAATATCAATCATATGATGCGCAGTCATTTTATTGGGTCAAAAAATGCACCTATAAAGATCAAAGAATATTTCTCTTTAACTTGTGGTCATTGCGCAACTTTTCATCAATTAACTCTACCTAAACTTAAAGAAAAATATATTGATGTAGGCAAAGTTCAATTAGAATTTATAGACTATCCTCTTGACAGGCTAGCTATACTAGCTGCTGCACTTGCTCGTACTTTGCCTAATGACAGCTACATTGAAGCAATCAGTATTTTATTAAATAAACAAAAACAATGGGCTTACTCTAACAAACCCATTGATGAGCTCATATCTATTTCAAGGCTATTTGGAATATCTTCTAAAGATTTTGAAGAAATTATGGAAAACGTTCCACTGATGCAAGAAATCATTAATAAAATGGAAAAAGAATCAAAACAATTTAACATTGAATCTACACCTACGTTTATTATAAATAATGAACATAAAATTACAGGTGCCTTATCATTTAAAGATTTTGAAGAAAAACTTCTAACTTTTGTAAAATCACAAAATTCTTAATTATTTAAAAGGTATAAGAAATTGAAATTTCAATCCGTTAGAATTTCCGGGTTTAAGTCATTTTTAGAACCTACTGAAATACAAATCACGGAAGGTTTGACTGGAATTGTTGGACCTAATGGATGTGGTAAGTCTAATATAGTAGAAGCAATAAAATGGATTATGGGCGAAAACTCAGCTCGCCAAATGCGCGGTGATGGAATGGATGATATTATCTTTGCAGGAACAGATGATCGTCCTTCCAGAAATTTTGCTGAAGTTACTATAAAATTAGATAATTCAGAAAGAAAAGCTCCTTCAGCATATAATCATTTAAATGAAATAGAAATATCTAGAAAAATTGAACGAGAAAAAGGCTCTACCTATAGGATAAATGGCAAACAAGTCAGGGCTAGAGATGTTCAGTTAATTTTTGCCGACAGTGGGACTGGGGCAAGATCATCAGGTATTGTAAGCCAAGGAAAAATAGCACAAATAATTGATTCTAGCCCTGAAAATAGAAGAGTGATTTTAGAAGAAGCTGCAAATATCAAAGGATTACATAGCAGAAGACATGAGGCAGAACTGAAACTAAATGCCGCGAGTGATAATCTAGAAAGATTACTTGATATTGAAAAAACTTATAGAGAACAACTTATTGAATTAGAAAAACAAGGAAGACAAGCAGCAAGATATAGATCAATAGGTGACAGGTTAAGAAAAGCAGAAGCTACATTATTTTTTACGCTTTTAAATAACGAAAAAAAAGAACACAGTAAGTTTAAAAATCAATTACAAATTATTATGAATAATGTGACAGAAGCTCAGACAGAAGCTTCAAAGAATAATCAATCTAAAATAAAAATATTAGAAAAAATTCCTGAATTAAGAAATATTGAAGCTGAAAAAAATGCAATTTTGCAGTCCTTTAAAATAGCAAAAATTAGATTAGAAGAAGAACAAAATTCTGCAAAAACAGCTTTAGTAAACATTGTAAATCAAATATCTCAATTAGAAAATGATATTAATAGAGAGAAACAAATTTTAGAAGATGCTGAAAAAACGATCTCAAGTCTAACAATAGAAGAAGAAAAATTGCATGAAGAGAGTAAAAATTTTTCTTCTTCTATTTTTAAAGCAACACAGAATGTAACAATGCATAAAATTATATCAGATGATGCTGATAAAAAATTATCATCTATAACTTCTGAAATATACACAATAAAATCCAATAAATCCGACTTAGAAAAAAGAATTCAAATTTTAAAAGAAAAATTAGAAAAATCTCAAAATCAAATTACAAATTTTGATCTAGAAAATGATAGAACAAATATAAACCTAAACAAAAATAAAATTAATGAATTAAAGAAACTTACTGCTAATAACCATAACTTAATAAATGCTCTCAAGGAAAAATTAGAAAAGCTGGAATCTTTAGAAACTGACTTTAAAAAAGAGCAATATATAGAAACTAACTTTATGAATCATACTAATGCAGAGATAAATACTTTATCTTCTTTATTAGGTGATAATTCATTAAATAAGAACACTTTAGAAAAAAATATTACTAGCACTGATAATCTTGAAAAAGCTATTGGATCAGTTCTTGGAGAGACATTATTAGCTCCTATATACTCAAATAATGAAATTATAAATAATACAACTTATTGGAGAGATGGGTTTGAGATAGAAAACACGTCATCTTTACCTACTGGAGCTACACCCTTAATCAGCAAAATTAAAAGCTCCTCTATTTTAGACATTGCTTTACTTGGGATTGGCATAGTAGAAAATGAATCCCAAGCTTTCGATCTTCAAAAAGAACTAACTTATGGACAAGCTCTAACTACTTCCGAGGGTGGATTATGGAGATGGGATGGATTTGTTCAGCCCAAAGGCGTAAAAAACAGCTACTCTGAAAGGTTGCAACAAATTGCCAGATTCAATGTTTTACAAAACGACCTTCCTGCCCAAAAAGAAAAAGTTTTATCAATTGATAAAAAATTAATTAACTGTATAGAAAATATAAAAAAAATTAGAATTGATCTTAGTGAAACACAAGCATTATTATTAGAAATAACAAGTGATTCTAATAAATTAGAATTAGAAAATTCTAAATTAGAAGCAAAACTAACATCAACTGAGTTACTAATTAAAGAACTTGAAAACACTGAATACACGAGTAAAAACGAATTAAAAGAACTTGAAAAACAAATAAGCTATATAGTTAACCTTCCTTCCCTACTTGCTGATGAACTTACTATACGTCATAATGCTGAACAATTTAGAAACAATTTAACGGAAGCAATGGCTGCAGAACAACAAATTAAAAATCAAGAAAGCTTTCAACTACGAAATATCTCTCAGATTAAAAATCAAAAAGAAAGCTGGGAAAAAAGAAAAAATGAAGCTCAATTAAGATTAATATCTTTAAAAGAAAGATTAAATTTAAGCCAGGATGAAAAGAAAAAACTATCAAATGTACCAAATGATTTTAATAAAAAAGAAGAACAAATTATAACAAAAATTGAAGACGCTATTAAAAATAGAGATATCGCGTCCGATAATCTTGTACTAACTGAAACAAATTTAAATCAAGCAGAAAAATTAGAAAATGAATCCGCAAAACAAGTTAACATTCTTCGTGAGAACATGATTAGAGTCGAAGCTTTGTTAGATTTAGCAAATACAAAAATATTAAACATTGAAAAAAGAATTTTTGAGAAATTAAGAATTCAATCTAATCAACTGTTTAGCTTAACAGAACTTAAAGAAAACGAAGAAGTCTTTCATACGATAGAGAATTTAGAAAAAACAGTAGAAAGACTTCTTAGAGAGAGAGAATCTTTAGGTGCGGTAAACCTTAGAGCTGAAGAAGAAATGAATGAAATGAATATTAAAGTTGAAACAATGTATTCAGAACGCAATGATTTACAAGGCGCAATTGAGAAATTAAGAAATGGAATATTTGAACTAAACAAAGAAGGAAGAGAAAGATTAAAACAAAGCTTTGAAGATGTTAATACAAATTTTAAAAACTTATTTACTAAACTTTTTGGAGGAGGAAGTGCTGAATTAAAATTAGTGGGTAGTGATGATCCACTTCAATCAGGGTTAGAAGTTTTAGCAAGTCCTCCAGGTAAAAAAATGCAACTTTTGTCATTACTTTCTGGAGGAGAACAAGCTTTAACAGCATTATCTTTAATATTTTCTGTCTTCTTATGTAATCCTTCACCAATTTGTATTTTAGATGAAGTTGATGCCCCATTAGATGATACAAACGTAGGAAGATTTTGTGATTTACTTAATAAAATTTCTAATGAAACAAATACTTATTTTATGGTTATTACTCACCATAGATTGACAATGGCTAAAATGGATAGATTATTTGGTGTAACAATGGAACAAAAGGGAATTAGCAAATTAGTTACAGTTAATATAGAACAGGCTAGTAGGATTAGAGATACGGCTTAAAAATTTATTTATTTTTTAAGTAACTTCTTGACTTATATGCTATCTCAAAATAGTTTATGCTCGCTTGTTACTATTGGATGAAAGTTTAAAATGAGCTCTATAAAAAATGACGTTAATTTGTCAAATAGAATAAATAAAGCTTTAGCTAAAGAGGAAGCAAAGAAAATAGTTAATGGAAATAGCAATCAATCATTAGTTAACACTTTTTCAAGAGTGGCAAATGAGTTGCTTGCTGGTTTATTAATTGGAGCAGGAATTGGATGGACTATAGATAAATGGTTAAATTCATCACCCTGGTTTATGATCCTATTTTTCTTACTTGGAGGAGCTGCAGGAATTCTTAATTTATGGAGAATGATAACAGGCAAAGGACTTAAAATTGGATAATTTAATCAATAACTATAGAATTATAAAACAATGCACTCACCAGTAGAACAATTTACAATTAAAATATTATTCGCATTAAACTTATTTGGATTTGATATATCTTTTACCAATGCTTCTTTATTTATGATTATATCAGTGTTGGGATCAGCAAGTATCTTGTACTTAGGTGCACGAAAGCAAACTTTAGTTCCAAATAGATTTCAATCGTTTGTTGAAATGTCTTATGAGTTTGTAGCAAACATGGTTAAAGAAAATGCTGGCAAAGGAAGTCAAATATATTTTCCATTTATATTTACACTCTTTATGTTTATTTTATTTGGAAACCTATTAGGAATGATACCTTATAGTTATACTTTCACTTCACAGATTGCAGTAACT
The DNA here is from genome assembly GCA_027625145.1 of Pseudomonadota bacterium. Classification (GTDB taxonomy): domain Bacteria; phylum Pseudomonadota; class Alphaproteobacteria; order Puniceispirillales; family Marisalimonadaceae; genus CAJJBL01. The sequence continues at coordinate 36,995 of JAQBXK010000016.1, read as the reverse complement.
TTTACACTAGCAGCTATCGTGTTTGTAGGTGTAACTATAATAGCAATATTTAAACATGGGTTTAAATTTTTAACATATTTTTTTCCTTCAGGTGTACCTATTGCACTAGCGCCTTTATTAATCCCAATTGAAATAATTTCATACTTTATTAGGCCAATTAGTTTATCAGTAAGACTGTTTGCTAATATGCTTGCTGGGCACACAATGATGAAAGTTTTTGCTGGATTAATCATTATGATGGGGTCAGCAGGAGGTTTGTTAACAGCTGGCGCTGTTTTACCTTTAATGGCCGTCATAGGACTAACAGGCCTAGAGTTTTTAGTAGCAGTACTTCAAGCTTATGTGTTTAGTATTTTAACATGTATGTACTTACATGATGCTCTTCACTTACATTAATTATCAATCTAACTTAATTTAATCAACGAAAGGACAATAAAATGGAAATGGAAGCCGCAAAATTTATAGGAGCAGGATTAGCTGTTATTGCATTAGCTGGAGTAGGAGTAGGAATTGGAAATATTTTTGCTTCTTTAGTTACTGCTGTAGGAAGAAATCCCGCTGCCAAAAATGAAGTTTTTGGGATAGCTATTCTTGGGTTTGCTTTAACTGAAGCTGTAGCACTTTTTGCTCTTGTTATTGCACTACTTTTACTTTTTGCATTATAATTAAAAATAATGAATCCACCTGTAGGTTATAATCTTATAGGTGGATCAAACATCAAAGAAGATCTTTAAATGTATTTTTTAAAAAATATCTTAGTCTTGTTTATTTTATCAAGTATTTCAGGATTTGCTTATGCAAGTCAAAAAGGTTTGCCTCAACTAGATTTAGAGACATATCCGTCATTAATATTTTGGTCTATAATATCTTTGTTAATTGGTTATATTTTAATGGCCTTCATAGTTACGCCAAGCATACAATCTATAATAAATCTAAGAGAAACAAATATACAAAATGATCTAATAAAAGCTAAGACTTCAAATGAAGAAGCTGAAATAATAAAAAATACCCTATCTAATAAACAAGAAGAAATTAAATTAAATTCACAAAATTTAATCAATAAAGCTATATCAGAGGCTAAAAATCTTTTAGATAACTCTGAAAAAAAAATATCAGACAAAATGAATGTAAAAATAATAGAAGCTGAACAACAAATTCATAAATTAAAAAATGAAGTAATTTCTGAATTATTAAATAATGTTGAAGACATAACAAGAGATATAATTCAAAAGTTCACAACAATTAAGCCATTAAGCAAAGATATTAAACAAACTGTAAAAACAGTTTCAAAAAATATATTAATGGAGAAACAATAATGTACTTTGATGAAACAGCATGGGTTGCAATAGCTTTTATTCTTTTCATTGCATTAGTTTGGAAAAAAGGTAGCAAAGCAATAACTTCTACTCTAGATGATAGATCTTTATTAATTCAAAAAGAACTTGATGAAGCCAAATCACTTAAAGAAGAAGCGCTAGAAGAACTCAGAAAATCTTTACAAATACAACAAAACAGTTCCGATGAATTTGAAAAAATAATTAATGAAGCGAAAGATACTGCTAACAAAATCATAAAAGATGCAGAGCAAAAGTCTTCAGAAATTATTAAAAGAAGAGAAGAGCAAGCAAAACAAAAAATATCAACCTATGAGACTGAAGCAATTAATGATATTAAAAAAATTAGTACAACAGTAGCTATTGAATCAGCTAGAATATTTCTTCAAACTAATTTAGATAAAAAACAAAATATTAGTTTAATTAAAAATGCAGCAAATGAAATTAAATCTAAACTTATAAATTAATTTTGTCTTAATCCAATATATACCTTCCCATTAAAAGGAACATCTACGTCCATTTTTGTTTTTCTATCAATTGTCTTATTATTTTTTAATAAAAATTGAGAGTAAGATAATTGATCACGATCATATTCCTTATTTTCTTTATCAATTGATACTAAAGATATAGTAATCGGAACAAAGTCATCATCTTTTATATTGTTTCTTATAGATCTTATGTTTACAGATACAGTCATATCTATGTCTACTCCATTACTAGCACAAGTAAATTCAACATCTCTAAGCCCCATGTATGTGGAAATTCCATTTTCAGATTTAGCTATAATTTCTTCTGAACCTTTTGGAGAAGTTATAGGAGGACATTTTACAATTTCTTTTTTAAATGTTGAACAACTACTTACTAATAATAAACTAACCCCTAAAATAGACTTAATCATTATTTTCCTCTCAAAAATATAAAAAAAAACATTTCATCAAAAATCTTTATTGACGTAAACAAAGTAATACATCAAAACTTAATTATGAAGAAACAAAATATTAATTTATATGTAGCTTCGCCTAGAGGATTTTGTGCCGGTGTGGAAAGAGCTGTAAAAATTGTTGAAGAATCAATTAAAAAATTTGGTGCTCCAGTATATGTGCGCCATGAAATTGTACATAATAAAGATGTAGTTAATTCACTGGCTAACATAGGAGCAGTTTTTGTTGATGAAGTAATTGAAGCTCCTATTGATAGACCAATTATATTTTCTGCTCACGGGGTTGCTAAAACAGTCGTTAAAGAAGCTAATAGTAGGAAAATGATCTCCATAGATGCAACCTGCCCACTTGTTACAAAAGTTCATAATGAAACAATTCGTCATTATGAACTTGGAAGACATGTTTTGTTAGTAGGACATAATAACCACCCAGAAGTCATAGGTACAATGGGACAAGTACCAAAAGAAAATGTTACTCTTATTGAAACTGAAGAAGACGCTCAAACTGTAGAAGTAACAAATCCAAATCAACTAGCTTTTGCAACACAAACTACGCTTTCAGTAGACGATACAAATGCAATTCTTACTATCTTAAAAAATAGATTTCCTAACATCAAAGGACCTACTGCAGAAGATATTTGTTATGCTACAACTAATAGACAAGAAGCTGTGAAATCATTGGCTAAGATTTGTGATTGTATTTTAGTAATAGGAGCTGAAAACTCATCTAATTCATTACGGCTAGTTGAAGTTGCTTTATCAAATGGAGTTAAAAATTCTTTTTTAATTCCACATGAAAGGGCCTTAGATGATTTTTTAAATACATATGATCCAATTCAATTTCCTAATATAGGTTTAACTGCCGGAGCATCTGCTCCTGAGATATTAGTTCAAGCTTTGATAGAAAAACTTAAAACAAATTTCAACGTGAATGAAATTAACAATGAAGTGATTAAAGAAAATATTATATTTAATTTACCTAAAATATTACGTTAAGATTCCCTAGGATTAAATTTGGCTGTATACACTGAATTAAAGCAAAATGAGCTTATAAAGTTCTTATCTTTATACGACATTGGTACGTTGATATCTTTTTCTGGTATAACAGAAGGAATAGAAAACAGTAATTTTTTTCTAATAACCACAACTGGTAAATTCATTTTAACAATTTTTGAAAAGAGAGTAAATAAAAAAGACTTACCTTTTTTTACAAACATAATGACACATCTAAATAATAAAAATTTTATATGCCCCAAACCTATAATTGATAAAACCGGAAAATCAGTTCAGAATTTATCCCAAAAATCAGCCATAATTGTAAATTTTCTTGAAGGTAAATCAAAAACTAAATTCACAAATGATGATTGTTTTTTAGTTGGATCTACTATGAGTACAATGCACATATCTAGTAAGGATTTTAAATTAATACGTAAAAACTCTTTATCATTTTCTGGTTGGCAGATATTAATTAATGAATGCAAAACTTCTATTTCCAAAAAAACTTTAGAATCTATAGATCTAAATATTTTAAATGAAGTTCAAAAATCATATAATTTCTGTAGAGATCATTGGCCTAACAATCTTCCTGTAGGTTTCATTCACGCTGACATGTTTCCTGATAACGTTTTTTTTATTAAAAATACAATCTCAGGTCTAATAGATTTTTATTTCTCATGTACAGATATACTAGTATATGATTTAGCTATAGCAATAAACGCATGGTGTTTTGATCAAAATCATATTTTCGATAAAGAAAAATTTAATTCTCTAATTGATGGATATCGATCTGTTAGAAATTTATCTGAAAAAGAAATTATTTGTTTACCAATTTTATGTCAAGCTTCTGCCCTCAGGTTTCTACTTACAAGAATGTATGATTGGGCACATACACCTCAAGATGCTATGGTAATACCTAAGAAACCAGATGAATATCTTAAAAAATTAAGGTTCCATAAAACCATAGAAACAACTAGTGATTATGGTATTTAAATAAAATGAAAAATAAAATCATTATATATACAGATGGAGCATGTTCTGGCAATCCAGGGCCAGGTGGGTGGGGTGCCATTTTAATTTATATCGACAATGAAAAACATTTGTCAGGTTCAGATAAGATGACCACTAATAATAAAATGGAACTACTTGCAGCAATCAATGCTTTAAAAGCAATTGAACCAAATAGTGAAGTTGAATTATACACTGATTCTCAATATGTTAAAAATGGGATTAATTTATGGATACATAATTGGAAAAGAAATGGTTGGAAAACTGCTGCAAAAAAACCCGTCGCTAATAAAGAAATGTGGATAGAACTTGATCAATGCTTATCAAATCAAAATATCACATTTTTTTGGGTAAAAGGACATTCAGGTAACCATTATAATGAAATAGCTGATAATTTAGCTGTTCAGGCAATGAAAGAAATAAAGTTATAACTTTATAAGCTTTTCAAAATATTTTCTGCGGTAGACACCTCAAAGGCTCCAACTTCTTCGATAAATAAATGAGTTATAACTTTGTTGTCAACAATCATAGCAAAACGCTTTGAACGATGACCTAAAACCTTACCAAAATTCATATCTAACCCTAGAGACTTAGAGATTGAGCAATCTGAATCAGATAACATATCAATTTTACCATCAACTCCAGATACATCACCCCAAGCCTTCATAACGTGAGGGTCATTTACAGCCATACAGCCTATAGATGAAACGCCTTTAGCTATAATTTGATCATATAATTTAATATAGCCTGGCAAATGCTTAGCGGAACAAGTAGGAGTGAAAGCTCCAGGCAAAGCGAATAAAACTACTATTTTATTATAAAAATACTCTTCAGTTTTAACTTCTTTAACACCTTCATCATCTTTAAATCTTAATATCCCAGAAGGGAAGGTGTCATTTACTTTAATCGTCATGGTTAACTCCTAAATTATAAATTGTTTAAATTAATATCATATTTCTATTTAATTTTGTAACCATAAAATATTTTTATTTAGCTAAATTTATATATTTTTTAATTATTTTTTTGCTAAGCAATTCTGGTAATAAAAGACCATATAATTTAGATGGGCCATACACTTCGTTAAAAGGTATCCCATAACGATTTTTACTAGATAAAAATTCACTTATTTTTATATTTGGTTTCGTCCAATCCAACTTTATAATCACAACGTTATTTTTTTTAAAAAAATTATTCATATCCTTTGTATCGATAGCTAACAATTTATTTACTTTACAAGTAATACACCAATCCGCAGTTATATCTAAAAATACTATTTTACCATCGCTTGCTAATTTAGTGGGTAAAAAAGGATCTTCTTCCATATTCCAATTTAATGTTGTTTGAGAATTATTTAAGTTTCCTGAAGTATCATAAACATGACTATTTAATTTAAAAAGAATACTTATTAGCCAAACTGATGTTCCTAATAACATTAAAGCCATTATTTTTTTAAAAGTATTTAACCAATTCCCTGGTTTAGGAATAAAAGAGATGAAACTAGGAAATATATAAAAAACAATCAATGGAAAAGATAGTCCTAAACCCATTATTATAAAAATAGTAAAAACATCAATATTACTTCCTGCCAATGCAAAACCAACAGCTGTTCCAACAAGAGGAGCCGAGCAAGGTGTGGCTAATAAAGTCATAAACATACCATTCATGAAATCTCCAATTAATCCTTTGCCTCTGAATGAAAGAATGGCCAAAAAATTTGATGGAAGATAAAATTGAAATACACCAAAAAGATTTAATGAAAACATTAAAGTTAATAAAATCATAAATATTAAAAAATACTGATTTTGAAATTGAATACCCCAACCTACTATATTGCCAGTAAGTTTAATTAAGAAGACACTAAGACCCAAAGCCATAAATGTGGTTAAAATACCAAGAATATTAAAAAATATTTTATATCTAAAGTTAGATTTATTAACGTTTCTATAATTTACTAATTGTATCATTTTTAATGAAAGAACAGGCAAAACGCACGGCATGAAATTTAAGATAATTCCACCTAAGAAAGCTATTATTAGTATTTTAAATCCAAATACACTATTTTCATAATTAATTTTTGTATCTAAAACTAAATCAGATTTTATTATATTTTTAATAATTATTGATTTTTCAAAACTAGAATCTTTTCCTAAAAAGGTTAAATGAAAATTTTTATTATCTAGTTTTGTGTTCTTTATATTTATTGATATATACATCAAGTCTTGATTTGAATAAAAGTCAGGCTTTGAATAAATTACGCCTTTCTCATCTTCAATAATTATATCGATTGGCTTTAAATCAAATTGCTGTGATAAAACTAAGTGCAATTTTTTATCTTTATAATTAAATGATAATAATTTTAATTTATCATCTTTAACTATAACTGGAACGGTTGATTTAAAACGTTCAATTTTTTTAAAAAAAGAATTAGATAAGCTATTAGTTTCTAAATTAGATAAATTAAATACTTTTTTTACTGGAACGCATATCTTTGAACAAATTTGTGCATTAAATTCAAGAATCCCAGATAAATTTTTATCCTTATCCACCATTTCTATTTCTAACGGAAAAATTACTTCCTTTTCATAACCAAGTGTTTCAATTTCATAAAAACTAAATCGTTTAGGAGTAGGAAACAATAATTTAAAAGATTTTATATTATTAGAATTCTTCCAATCTACTTCAGGGGGCAAACCTGCATCGCCTGGGTTTCTCCAATATATTTTCCAACCAGGCGACAACTTAACTTGTATCCCTGCTAATAAGGTACTTTGATTACTAAGATATTTATTTCCACTTAAAAGATTTATTTTTACAAAGTCATATTTCTCATTTGTTAGGGGTCGATCTTTTTCAAACAATGTATTTGAAAAACAATTATTGCTTATAAAAATAATATTTAACAAAATAAATAATATAAATTTTAAGTTATTAACTAAATTGTATTTTTTTATTTTCATTTTATGATTTTACACTATTTAAATATTAATATAGTTAAGATATATGTAAAAAATAGAAATGGATCAAGTTTTGTTAGGTAAACTTTTAATTGCAACACCGGGATTAGAAGACACAAGATTTTATAAGACTGTTATTTTAATTTGCGAACATTCTGATCAAGCCACGATGGGTCTTATTTTAAATAAACCACTTTTTAATTTTAAGACAAATAAGTTGTTAAAACAAATGAAGATAGAAGCAAATTCATCACTTAATATAGATAATACATTTTATGGAGGACCTGTCCATCTGAACCAAGGTTTTATAATTCATTCTGATGAAAAAAAATATTCAAGTTCAGAATGTATTTTAGAGAAAACAATAATTACAACTTCAGAAGACATATTAATTGATATTTCTAATGGCAAAGCTCCTATAAATACTAAGGTTTTTCTTGGATGCGCTGTCTGGGACAAAAATCAATTAAATAATGAAATTATACAAAACTCATGGATAATAACCGATAGTAAAAAAGATTTAATCTTTTATAATAATAATAAGAAATTATCATTATGGGACAAATCTCTAATAGATATAGGGGTTGATCCTCTTAAGTTAATAACTTACTCAGGTAACGCTTAAAAATTGATGTTTAATTTAATAATGTATTTAGATTAATTTTTTTATAAAATGATGCATCAGGACCTATAATAGATAAAACAGGCTGAGCGGATGTAAAAATTCTTGTAAGCACTTCTTCAATAGAATTAATAGTTATGCTCTCAATTTCTTTTAGAACGGCATCATTTGAAATTAATTTCCCAAAAGTTAGTATATTCTTAGCTAAATATTCAGCTCTTGAGCTTGTACTTTCTTGTCCCATAATAAAACCTGATCTCATTTGAGCTTTAGCTCTTGAAACCTCTTCTTCAGTGATAGAGCCTCTTAATTTATTCCACTCATTCACACTAGCTTCCAGCAATTCATTTCCATTTTTTGGAGATGTTCCTGCATAGAATCCCAAAACTCCTGATGAAGGTTGCATTTGAGTAAATGAAAAAATAGAATAACATAAACCTCTTTTTTCTCTTAATTCTTGAAATAACCTTGAAGACATTCCTCCACCAAGAATAGTTGCTAAAGCTCTAAGGGAATACCTATCTATATCTATATTAGATAACCCTTCAATTCCGAATACTAATTGTATTTGTTCTAACTCTCTATCTTCTCCGTAAAATCCTGAATTCCATTTAACATCTAGATTACTAGATTTAACTTTATGTTTAATATTTGAGAACCTTTCATTAACTGTATGAAAAAACCAATCTGAATCTATGTTGCCGGAAGCAGAAACCACCATATTTTTAAGTCCGTAATGGGAATTCATAAATGTCTGTAAATCTACTTTATTAAAATTACCGACAGTCTCTTTTGTTCCTAAAATAGGTCTACCTATTGATTGATCTATAAAAGCAGTAGAAGTAAAGTTTTCAAAAACTCTGTCATCTGGAGTGTCGTATGATTGACCAATTTCTGAAATTATAACACCTCTCTCTCTTTCGATTTCTTCTTCAGGTAACACAGAGTTTTTTATAATATCTGATAAAATATCAATTCCTAAATCTGAATCTTCATGCATAACTTTCAAATAGTAGGCTGTTACTTCTTTACCTGTGTAAGCATTTATATCACCTCCGACATCTTCTATTTCTCTGGCAATTTGCTCTGCATTCCTATTTAAAGTACCTTTAAAAGCCATGTGTTCTAACATATGGGCAATGCCACATTCGTTTAATTCTTCTTTAGCACTTCCAGCATTAATCCAAACACCAATTGAGCTAGATTGGACATCCATTTTGTCTACTATAACGGTTAGTCCTGAATTAAATACTTTACATTTCACGTCCATTAACGTCTCATTTTTTGTTTAAGATAATTTTTAATAAAATTTGTATCGTCATCTATAACTTTAAAATATTCTTTACTAACCATTAATTCTTTTAAATGGTCAGGTAGTTGTGGCTCTATATTTATTGCCTTTTTTATAATATCAGGAAACTTAGAGGGATGAGCGCAGGCAAGAGAAATAATTGGCGTGTTACTAGAGATAATTTTTTCATCTAATGCTTTTCTGGCTGAACCAAAACCGATTGCACTATGAGGATCAAGAATATAATTATAATCCTCAAAAGTGTTTTTTATAATGTTTAAAGTTTCATTATTAGAAATCGTATATGCTGAAAATAAATTGTTTACTTTAAGCATTATTTCTTTAGGAATTGAAAAAATACCATTTTTTTTAAAGTTATACATTTCTTGTTTAACTTTAATCGGATCTCTGTCTAAAATTTCAAACAACAATCTTTCAAAATTACTTGAAACTTGTATATCCATACTTGGACTAAAAGAAGGTTTGACATTTTTTCTTTCCATTACACCAGTATTAAAAAATCTTGTTAGTATATCATTTTGATTGGAACCACATATTAAATTTGATATTGGCAAACCTATTTTTTTAGCCATCCAACCAGCTAAAATATTACCAAAGTTACCTGCGGGCACTGAAAAAGCCACCTCTTTATCAGGAGCACCTACTTTCAATGCAGAATAAAAATAGTATACAATTTGTGGCAAAAGCCTAACCCAGTTAATAGAATTAATCGCTGACAATGATATTTGATCTTTAAATTTTAAATCTTCAAAACAATCTTTTACTATTTGTTGGCAACCATCAAAATCAGTTTTCACTGATAATGCGTGTGCGCCAGAATCATTAATCCACGTCATTTGTTTTTGTTGCACAGGCGACACTTTACCATCAGGAAAAAGTATAAAAATATCTACGTTATCTTTTCCCTTAAAAGCTTCAAGTGCAGCTGAACCAGTATCTCCACTCGTTGCACCTAAGATAACAGCTCTTTTTTTATTTTTAGTTAAGGCAACATTAAAAGCTTTAGATAAAAATTGCATCGCATAATCTTTGAACGCCAAAGTGGGGCCATGAAAGAGTTCAAGTACAAATAAATTATCTTCCATTTTCTTTAAAGGTGCAACTTCATCATTAGTAAATTTAGAATAAATTTCATTACAAATTTTTAAAACTTCATTATAATTTAAGCTTGGTTGAATGAAAGGAGTCATAATTGTAGCCGCTAACTCAGAGTAACTTAACTTCTTCATTTCATTCAATTCTGAATGGCTAAAATTAGGCCATTCTTCAGGCATAAATAAACCTCCGTCTCTTGCTAAACCAGAAAGAAGAACATCTTCATATTGAAGTGAAGATTCTCCACCTCTAGTACTTAAATAATTAATACCTTTATTCATTATTACTTTTTTTTCTAAGATTTAATCTTCCTACTGAAGAATGATATGAGAAATAAACAAACAAGAGTGCTAAGGCTAATCCATACCATGTTACAGCATACGATAAATGTTGATTTCGTAAATTTGGTTTTCCTGTAACCCCTATTGGTAAGGTTAATTTTCCTTCTTTACGAAGTGCATCTATATAATATTTTTTAATTGTTAGACTTTGATCAAACTTTAAAAAATTAAGAATTTGTATAGGTATAACTGAAAACCAAAATCCATTTTCACCATCATTCTCTGGAACAAAATAACCTTTTACCTGAGGATATCTAATAATTCCTTTAATAGTTGTGTTTCCTGAAACAAGGCTAAAAGCTCTTTTTAAAGGGTCTCTATATCCTTCTGAAACCCAACCTCTATTGATAAGAATTACAGAATTATCTATCATTTTGAATGGTGTAATAACTTGAAATCCAGCATTCCCTTCAAAAGTTTTTCCAGTTATATATATTTCATTCTTGTGTAAAAAAGAACCTTCAATCACAATAGATTTGAATTCTTCTATTTGAGAATTCTTAATATCTTGAGGATTTCGAATAGGATTAGATTGGCTTTGAGATATATATCTATCTATTAAGGCTTCTTTCCAGAATAATCTTTTAATTTGCCATGTTCCAAAAACTAATAATGTTATAAAAACTATTACTGAAAAAAAGGTTGGCCATAGCATTGGCCTAAATACTATATTTATCTCCTATAAAATTTATACATTGAAGTTAATTTTTGATTACATTAAAAATTATTAAGCACCCCACCAATATATACATACAAATAAAAACAACCAAACCACATCAACAAAATGCCAATACCATGCAGCGGCTTCAAAGCCAAAATGATGTTCAGGTGTAAAGTGTCCTTTAATACCTCTAAACAAACAAACTGCTAAGAATATTGTTCCTACCAAAACATGAAAACCGTGAAAACCTGTTGCCATATAAAAAGTAGATGCATATATACCATCTGTAAAACCAAATGCAGCATGACTATATTCATATGCTTGTAAAATTGTAAAACATGCCCCTAATATTACCGTTAGTATTAAACCTCTAATAAAGTCTTTTCTGTTATTATTTAGCAAAGCATGATGTGACCAAGTAACAGTGCAACCTGATAATAATAATATCATGGTATTAATAAGTGGGAGATCAAAAGGGTCGAATGCAACTATTCCTTCAGGAGGCCAAACACCAGTATCAGGATATAAACTAGAGTCAAAAAAGGCCCAAAAAAAAGCTACAAAAAACATTACTTCTGAGCAAATGAAAAATATCATTCCATATCTCATACCTATTTGAACTATTGGAGTATGATGACCTTGATATTCCGCTTCTCTTACCACATCTCTCCACCAGAAGAACATAGTAGCTAAAACCATTACAAAACCGGCTGTTAAAAAATAAATGCTATATGGATATTCATGCATAAAAAGTGTAAGACCCAATACCAATGTAAATGCTGAAGCAGCGCCTACTGCAGGCCATGGGCTAGGTTCAACTAGATGATATTGATGTTTTTGTTCAACGCTCATTTGCTACTCCATTTTAACATTTTTTTAATACAATATAAGTAACTATAAATCATTATTATATAGTACAAAAATTATAATATGTGAAAGTTAATTTTATATTTATTTCTATTTATCATCTATTTTAAAAAATGTGTATGATAATGTAATTTCACTTAGATTTTGAAAATTTTTATCATCTTCAATACTTGGATCAACATAAAATGATACAGGCATTTTTATTTCTTCTCCTGGCTGAATAGTTTGCTCTACAAAACAAAAACAATCTACTTTCATAAAAACGCTTCCCGCTTTAGGAGGAGAAACATTATATGTTGCACTTCCAGTAGTTGGTTTGTTTGATAAATTTTTTGCTGTATAGTATACTATTTGTTGAATGCCTGGCTGAACTATTAATTCTTTCTGCGGAGCCGAGAATTGCCAATTCAGTTCACTCGATATGTTAGCATCAAACCTTATTTGTATATCCCTGTAATTTCCATTAGAACCAGGTGCTAATGTCGATTTTTGTGTAGTTCCTCCATAGCCAGTTACCCTACAAAACAAATCATACAAAGGGACTGATGCAAAAGCCAAACCAATCATAGTAAATACTAGTATAGCTATATAAAATAAAAGCCGATTATTTTTATTAATTAACCAAGTAACCATCTACGCAGTTATATCCATTCTTATAATAGTTATTAAAAAGAATAAAACAACTAAGCTTACTATAATAAGGAGGGTAATTAGGTTTTTTGATTTTCTATTTTTATAAAAAAATTTGATATAATCAGGATCATTTTTATTCTTCATATTTTTTGTATGCTTTCTATAAAAATTTATCTAAACATATTCCAAGGAATAGAAAAAAGAGATAAAAAATTGAGTAAAAAAACATTTTTTTTTCAGAATCTATATGCCCTTTTATTAGTTTATATGAACGTCTTAAAAGTTCAATTCCTAAAAGTGCTGAAATAGTCAGATATATGTAGCCAGAAAAATTAAAGAAAAATGGTAAAAATGAAAATGGTATTAATATTAAAATATAATATAATATATATTTTTTAGTAATTTTTTCTCCATGTACAATTGGAAGCATTGGTATCTTAGCTAACTTATAATCATCTTGTTTTATTAATGCTAATGCCCAGAAATGAGGGGGAGTCCAAAAAAATATAATGCCAAATAGTAATATAGGTTCTAATGATACTCCTCCTGTAACAAATGAAAAACCAATAACAGGTGGAAATGCTCCCGCTGCTCCTCCTATGACAATATTCTGTACTGTAGATCTTTTAAGAAAAACTGTATAAAAAATTGCATAAAATAATATTGTAAAACCTAACAAACCAGCAGCAAGCCAATTTATAGAAAGTCCTAATATTATGATAGAAAGTATCGAAGTAATAATTCCGAAAGCCAATGCTTCTGAAGGATCTATTCTACCAGATGGTATTGGTCTATCCTTCGTTCTATCCATGATACTATCAATATCCCTATCATACCATTGATTTAGAACACCTGAAGCACCGGCGCCTATTGCTACTGCAAGGATGCCTATAGATGCTAAAATTGGATGCAAGTCATGTGAATCACTTGAAGCAGCGGCATAATAACCTACAAAAGCAGTAAATACTACAAGTGACATAACACGAGGCTTCATTAATTCAAAAAAATCTTTTGGAGATCCAACAAGATCTATATTTACAGCCGTGTTATTAACTTCTGTTTTAATAACCAAATTACACTACCTTAAAATGAATTTATTACTTAACTTTTGGTATTTCTTCAAAAGTATGAAAAGCTGGAGGAGACGATATAGTCCATTCAAGAGTATCGCCACCTTCACCCCAAGGATTATTTTTAGCTTTACGCTTCATGACAAAAGCTTCAACAACAACAATTAAGAAAATAATAGCACCTGCTGCACCAATATAAGAGCCTATAGATGCCACCATATTCCATCCTGCAAAGGCATCAGGATAATCAACATATCTTCTTGGCATTCCAGCAAGGCCTAAAAAATGCATAGGGAAAAATGTTAAATTAACTCCGATAAAAGTAACCCAGAAGTGAATTTTTGCAAGAGATTCGTTATATTCATAACCTGTCATTTTTGAAAACCAATAATAAAAACCAGCAAACAATCCATAAACAGCTCCAAGAGAAAGAACATAATGGAAATGCGCTATAACATAATAAGTATTATGAAGAATTATATCTAATCCAGCATTAGCTAACACGACACCCGTAACTCCACCTACTGTAAATAAGAATATAAATCCAAGCGCCCAGTATAAAGGTATTTTAAATGTGAGAGAACCTCCCCACATAGTTGCTATCCATGAAAAGATTTTAATACCAGTTGGCACAGCTATCACCATTGTTGCTGCAGTAAAGTAGGCTCTTGTATCGACCGATAGGCCAACTGTATACATATGATGTGCCCAGACAACAAATCCGACTACTCCAATTGAAACCATGGCATATGCCATTCCAAGATATCCAAAGACCGGCTTTTTTGCAAAAGTAGAAACAATTTGGCTTACTATACCAAAAGCTGGCAGGATCATAATATAAACCTCTGGATGACCAAAAAACCAAAATAAGTGTAAAAACAAAATAGGGTCACCTCCACCTTCTGGAATAAAGAAACTAGTTCCAAAATTACGGTCGGTTAGTAGCATCGTAATTGCACCTGCTAAAACTGGAACAGCCAACAATAACAAAAATGCAGTAACTAACATAGACCATACAAATAAAGGCATTTTATGCATAGTCATACCTGGAGCACGCATATTAAAAATTGTAGTAATAAAATTTGCAGCACCTAATATTGATGAAGCACCAGCTAAATGAAGTGAAAAAATAGCTAAATCCATAGACATCCCAGGAGAACCTGCTGTACTCGATAAAGGTGGATAAATAGTCCAACCAACCCCAGCTCCCCCATCAACAACAGCTGACAAAAGCAACAAAACAAAACTTGGTGGCAACAACCAAAATGAAATATTGTTCATCCTAGGAAATGCCATATCTGGGGCTCCTATCATAATAGGAACAAACCAATTGCCAAATCCACCAATAAGGCCAGGCATAACGACAAAGAAAACCATTATCAGCCCGTGAGCAGTTGTAAAAACATTCCACATATGTCCATCAGCCATATATTGAACACCAGGTTCCATTAATTCCATTCTCATGAAAATAGACATGCCACCACCAATAAATGCCGCTATTATTGCAAACACTATGTACATTGTCCCAATATCTTTATGATTTGTTGAATACAGCCATCTCTTTACAAACCCTGAAGGTGCTCCATGATGATCATGGTTAGATGCATTTGAACTTTGTGACAATGATGCCATTATTTTATTCTCCTTAACTTATTCTTTATCTAAAAGTGCAACTTTATTTGGCTCTAAATTTGTATTATTAGCAAACTTAACTTTTGCCTCACTTAACCACTTATCATACTCATCTTTAGGAAGAGCTTGAATGACAATTGGCATGTATGCATGATTAACTCCACATATCTGATTACATTGTCCATAATATTTTTTCTTACCTACAGGAACTTCAGTCCACAATTCATTTATTCGTCCAGCGATTGAATATACTTGCAACGCTAGAGAAGGAACAAAAAATGAATGCATTACATCATTGCCAGTAATAAGAAATTTAATCCGGGTTCCCTCAGGAACAACAAGAGGATTGTCTACATCTAACATCCGTTTTTGATTTTCTTTTAAATCAGCCTCTGCAATCATATAAGAATCAAAAGATATATCTTGATCAGGGTATTCATAGTTCCAATACCATTGATTACCCGTAACTTTTATAACCATATCAACAGGCTTGTCGGCTTCAGTAAGATATAAAAGTTTAAATGATGGAACTGCTATAACAACCAAAATAAGCACTGGGACTACTGTCCATATAATTTCTATTATAGTGTTATGAGATGTTTTAGAAGGCTTGACACCTGGTTTTTCACGGAATTTAATACATACATAAATTAGCAAACCAAGGACAAAAACTGAAATCAATGTGATAACAATTAATAAAAAGTTATGAAGGTCTGTTGCTTTACTTGCAATTATGCCCGCTGGTTCTTGAAGATCCATCTGCCATGGCTTAGGCTCTGATGCAAAAGTTAAATTTGGAAAAGAAATTAAAGAAATAAACACTCCCAATGACATACAATGAATATTTTTAAACCAACATCTTAAAAAAGTTGGGAAATCTTGTCTCATTATGCTTGCTCCTCAAATCATCCTTTAAACTAATAGAATTTATATTAAAAAAGTTACTAATTTTTAAATAAAAATTTATAATGATTCTAATATATAATTATATGGTATTACTTAAAACTTTTTTTACTAAAATACTAGGTCAAATAGCAAAATAATTTAATATTTTGTATATTAATTAAACAAGCTTGTTTAAAAAAAAAATTTTTATAATTGATCTTGCGAAAAATAGATCAAACTGTCACTTTAATACCTATAATATTAACATATTTTAAAATAATTGAGGTACTAATAATATGCAAAATAAATCATCATTAGAAATTACAGACAAAATTTTTTTTGAAGATAATGACTTTGATCTTAATAAGGTTCAATCCATAGTTTCTAATGCACTAGAAACCGCTGATGATGGAGAGTTATATTTAGAATCTACTAAGTCAGAGTCTTTTTCATTTGATGATGGAAGAATGAAAAATGTTGCATATGATACTACTCAAGGCTTTGGATTAAGAGCTATCGCTGATGAAGCTAAAGGATTTGCTCATTCAGGCGAACTCTCAGAGGAGGCTCTTAATAGAGCTTCTGAAACAGTAAAGTCTGTGTCTAAAAATTATTCAGGAATAATGTCAGAAGCACCATCTCACGGAGTAAACAAACCGCTTTATACTTCAATCAATCCAATTGAAGGAACTTCATTTCAAGTTAAGACAAATCTTTTGGAAGAAATCGATGCTTATGCAAGATCTCTTGATACAAGAGTTGTTCAAGTTTCAGCATCTTTGTCAGCATCTTATCAAGCTATACAAATATTGAGAGCAAACGGTGAAAGATCAGCAGATATCAGGCCATTAGTTAGGTTAAATGTTTCACTGGTAGTAGAACAAAGTGGAAGAAGAGAAACAGGAAGTTCTGGATGCGGTGGAAGAGGCAAGTACGAGGAATGGATCAATAAAGAAAAGTGGCAAAGTCAGGTTAACGAAGCCTTAAGAATTGCCTCAACAAATTTAGAATCAATTCCAACTCCTGCTGGAGAAATGCCTGTCATACTTGGTCCTGGTTGGCCAGGCGTTATGCTCCATGAAGCTGTTGGTCATGGCCTAGAAGGTGACTTTAATAGAAAAGGCACCTCAATTTTCTCTGGCCGAATTGGAGAACAAGTTACAGCAAAAGGAGTTACTGTAATAGACGACGGAACGATAGAAAATAAGAGAGGATCAATTACAATTGATGATGAAGGGACTAAATCATCAAAAAATATTCTGATTGAGGATGGTATATTGAAAAACTACATGCAAGATAGACAAAATGCCCGACTGATGAATATGAAGCCTACAGGAAATGGTCGAAGACAATCTTATGCTCATTACCCTATGCCAAGAATGACAAACACCTATATGGATAATGGAAATATTGACCCACAAGAGATTATACAGTCATTAAAAAAAGGGATTTATGCTGTAAATTTTTCTGGCGGCCAAGTTGACATAACTAATGGAAAATTTGTTTTTTCTGCTTCAGAAGCATATTTAGTTGAGGATGGAAAAATAAAACAACCACTTAAGGGAGCAACTTTAATAGGCAATGGTCCTGATGCAATGTCAAAAATTTCTCTTATTGGAAATGATTTAGCTTTAGATGATGGAATTGGAACATGCGGCAAAGATGGACAAGGCGTTCCTGTTGGAGTTGGACAACCTACTTTATTAATGGGAGGAATAACTATTGGTGGCACAGAGATGAATTAATTAAAAAATTTTTAACTAATTATTAAAAAGAGTTTTCAATAAAGATTTTGTCTATGTTTTTGTTCCATGAACCGTTAAATTTTTGAAGTAATTTTTCAGCGCCAGTTTGTTTATTATCTAAAATATAAAATAAAGGATCTAGAAATTGGCTTTCATCAAGCCCTCTTGCGTCTATTTTATTTCGCCTTTTTAAACCATCTCTAGAAATATCAAGCATGTCTGAAGCAAGCTTATCTATAGATACATTTCCAATCTTACCGTTTAATGCAAATGTTGCTGCTGAAACTCTTCCTTCTTCAAGAATATTAGCATCCATAAGTGGCTTTGCTAAACTTAATGCGTCAGATTGCGATTGAGAATCATAAAGCAACCCAACCCATAGAGCAGGTAGAGCACAAATTATATTCCATGGGCCACCATCGGCTCCTCTCATTTCAAGATATTGCTTTAACCTTACTTCTGGAAAAGCAACGGTTATATGATCTTCCCAGTCTTTTATTGTTGGGTATTGACCTTCAAAACCTTTTAATTTTCCTTCCATAAAATCTACAAAAGAATTTCCTGCAACATCTATATATTTACCATCTCTATAAACAAAATACATAGGAACTTCTAAAACGTAGTTTAACCATGATTCATAACCAAAGTTAGAATCAAAAACAATCTCTGGTACTCCAGTTCTATATGGATCTGTATCAGTCCACACCATAGCTCTTGAAGACAAGTAGCCGCTTGGTTTACCTTCAATAAAAGGGGAATTAGCAAAAAGAGCTGTAGCTACTGATTGAAGAGCCATTGAAATTTGAAACTTTTCAACCATATCTTTTTCACTAGAAAAATCTAAGTTAACTTGGATAGTACAAGTTCTTAACATCATATCCAAACCAAGTTGTCCAACTTTAGGCATATAGTTTTTCATAATTTCGTAACGACCCTTTGGCATAAAGCTAATATCAGACCTAGCCCACTTAGGGTCATAACCAACTCCGACCATCGACAACCCAAGACCACTCATTACTTCTTTCATAATTTTTAGGTGTTGACCTGTTTCTTTACATGTTTGGTGAAGGTTCTCTAGAGGAGTGCCTGATAATTCAAGCTGACCTCCAGGTTCAAGGGAAATGGACGCGCCTGTATCATCTTTAAGCCCTATCGTATTATTATTTTCTATGATTTTAACCCAATTATTTTTAATAGCCAAAGCATTAAGAAGTTCACTGATACCAGAGGCTCCTAAATAACTTACCCTTTTAAAATTATTAGTATAAAAAACAAATTTTTCATGTTCAGTTCCAATTTTCCAGTTTTTACTTGGCTTTTCACCTTGATTAAACCATTTTAAAAGATCTGAATATTCTAATTTTGGCATTATTTTCCTCATAGATTTAAGATATAATTATTAAGAACATTAAATGTAAAACACAACATAATATTTAACATAATAATTATTTCAAACTAAAGAATGTTATTTTGGGAATAATTCTTCATATCACCATTAACCATATGCCAAAATACTAACCCACTAATTACCGCTGTATCTGATCTCAATACCCTAGGTCCAAAATTAATAGGAATAACAAAACTTTTTGACTTTAAAAAATCAATTTCTTTCATAGAAAATCCTCCCTCTGGGCCAATCAAAATAGCGCCAGAAGTATGAGTTATTTGTTGTGGCACATCTTTAGCATTATCTTTATTATGTCTTATAGTTTCATCTCCATAATAAATTTTTCTATTCATATCCCATTCGGACATAACTTTAGTCATATCTTGTATTGGCATAATCTCAGGAATTGTAACTCTTTCTGATTGCTCGGATGATTCAATTGCAATATCTTCCATTCGTTTTAAATTAATTTTTCTAGTAATCGTTCTTTCAGTTAAAACTGGAATTATACGCGACACTCCTAATTCAGTTGATTTTTGAATAATGATATCAGTTGCATTTTTTTTAACAGGAGCAAATATAACCCAAATATCAGATAGTTTTTCTGGTATCTTTAATTTTTGTAAAATATTAATAGTTAATTTTTTTTTATTAACAGATATTATTTTAGCAATAAATTCACCATCAAGTTCATTGAAAATAAAAAAACAATCATCATTTTTTTTCCTCATTACGTTAATTAAATAATGAAATTGTTTATTCTCAATTAACAATATTTGATCGCATTCAAGTTTATTTTTTACATATAAACGTATCTTGGGACTATATGAAAAATCTACCATTTTAGATAAAACCTAATATTTAAAGTTAAAGCTTATTTTAACACTTTATTGAATACAACAAACTAAAATGATATTGCATTATTTATGAGTAAACTAAAATCAAATAATTCAGACATGCCAGAAATTGGTTGGTGGACTTTTTTACCTAAAAAAATATTGCCTTGGATTAGATTAGGAAGATTTGATAGGCCAATTGGCTTTTGGTTACTTTTACTTCCTGGCTGGTGGATTTTACCTTTATCTAATTTAAATTTAATAAGCTGTTTAGAGCTAATGTGCATTTTTTGGATAGGATCGATTGTTATGCGTGCAGCGGGCTGTACCATTAATGATCTTTGGGACAGAAATATCGATAAAAAAATTTCCAGAACTAAAAATAGACCTATAGCTAATGGTGATATTTCATTTTTGGGAGCATTTATATTTTTATCAATAATGCTTTTAATTGGCTTAACTTGTTTAATTCAACTAAATATTAACACTTGGTTAATTGCATTAGCCTCTATTCCTTTAATTATAGTTTACCCACTTGCAAAAAGATTTACCAAATGGCCTCAGGTATTTTTAGGACTAACATTTAGTTGGGCAATCCCTACTGCTTGGTCTGCTTCTGGATCATCTTGGGAATGGGGTGTGTTAACAATGTATTTAGCTACTGTTTTTTGGATAATTGGTTACGATACAATATATGGTTGTCAAGATCGAAATGAAGATGAAATTTACGGAATAAAAAACTCTGCCGTATCTGCAAAAACATTTTTAATACGTTTTATTGCATCAATATATTTTTTTGCAACTGCTTTATTTATCCTTAGTGGCATAGGATTAAATGCTAATTTTTTCTGGTATTTAAGTGTATTAATAGTAAGTTTTCATTTCATATTTCAAATATATAAATTAAGGGATTTAAGTAAAAATATTCCATTAAATATTTTTAAATCGAACAGAACAGTTGGTTTAATATTAACATTAGGTGCTATGGGCAATTTTATTAATTTAGGATAATAAGACTAATCGATTAAATTTTAAATTTTGGCCTAAAAAATCCATCTACTAAAATCATATGTGGCACAGTCAAAGATGCAATGCCAATAAAAGTTATCTTTAAAATTGAATTTGAAAACCCATCTGTTTCTAATATAAAGTAATAACCAATTAAACCCATGATCCAACTAGTAATTGAAAAACTAATCATTAATAAAATTGCTTTTCTTTTTTTCATATAACTAATTAAGGTTGGATATATTCGAGAGACATGATTCCAACTGTGAATTAAACAAAAATATAAAGCAAAAGCTGGCAATGGCGGAAGCAAAATAATTATTGATAAAATTATACAAATTAGCCCAATATATTGTTTAGTTAAAACTATACTTTTTTGAAAAAAAACAATTAAAAAACATGAGAGAACCCAAATAAAAGCACCTATACCTAAAGCATACCATAATAATGATAGGTTTTCTCCTGATAATATTTTAAAAATAATATCTACTTCAGAAGTATTAAGAAATATTATTCCGAATACAAATAAACCTCCATGAAAGTATCCTTTTAATAAATAAAATTTACTATTTTTCCAAACTAAGTCACCTAGTCCAAAATGAAAAACACTTAAAAACAAGAAAAGTGTTAATGCAATAACAGGGAAATATATCCAAAACATTATTATAACAAAGGCAATAAAAATATAAATTGAAATAAAAGCTAACTGAAGTTTTAGTTTTTTTGAATACCCTAATGTAATAGAAATTGCTCCATCAAGTGCTCCATGAGGAATTCCAATAAATATAATTGATATTAAAGCCCAATAATCCCACAACTTTAAAACTGACATTTCCATTACCGTATAATAACTTTGTAAAAAGCTTTAATAAAACATATTTTTGGCATAGACATTATGATTTTAAACCATATGGATGCTTTGAACTCTCCAGACATAAACATAGCCATTTCATCTCCGTTAATTGCTTGAGCTAATTTAAGAAAAATTTTAGGAGCTTTCTCAGGATATAAATCTAAAACCATTAAAAAAATTCTATCCATAAATAAATCAAAATTTTTATGAACTTTTGTATTAATCTTCTCTTTAAAAATTAAATTTTTTATAATTTTATTAATTTGTTTCTGAATATAAATGAATGCATATCCTGAAGATGGTCTAATCGCTCCACCCCTCATTCCAATATTATATCTACCTATAGACTTCATAGACAGATCATTCATAGGAATAATTCCTTTTTCAAAATCTTTCATTGAAAATTTAGTTAGATCATAATATTTTTTTAGATAAATTTTTATTGAATTAAAGTAAAAATCTGAACTTTCTATATTTTTAGAAAATAGAGTAGACTCAACTAAAGCAGATTTTTTACTCAAAGGTAGTAAATAAATAAAGTGAATACCTTTTGATTGATCACATCTAAAATCCATTAATCTAACAATTTCAGGATTAAAAATATTATTTTTAGACGTAATAACGTAACCTTCAAAGTGTTGCAATAAAGTATTTGATGGGATTGGAGGAGGTCTGCTATCAAAAGTATGATGGCCAGCAATATGTTTTTTATTCGATGTTAAAAGTAGATTATTAACCTCTGATATATTTTCATCAAAAAAATTTGTTTTCCCTTTGATAGCTTTTTTTTGACAATAAGATAGCCATTTTTTTCTTTTAATTATACAATAAGGATGTTTTTTAGCCGTCAACACTTCATGAGCTTCATTAGTTATTATAGACCATTTAGACCAAGTGCAATTTGCATTATTATATGCATCTTCTGTAAATGAATTTTTCCAAAAACCCCAGTAATGATCTTTAGTTTTTTCTATTTTTTTTTCTGAAAAAACATTAAATTGGTATTCCTTTAGTTCATTACTAAATCTTGCTAAAGATAATCCAGCACACCCTGCTCCTATAATATTAATCTGTTTTTTTTTCACTTAAAGCATATCCTTGATAAATCTATGTAATTCAGATTTATGTTTTGTTTCTATTTTTTGAATAGAAAGTAATTCTATGATTATCTTTTTTATACTAACTTTAAATTTAGTGGCTGAAGTTGTTATTTGTCTACCATCATACCAGTTAAAGTTTTTTCTTTTTAATTGCTCTCCAATTTCTCTGTAAACACTAGAGGCGATTGAAATTGAAAAACGAGTTTTAATGGGTAAATATACAAATCCACTAGATCCGCTAATATAGTATCTTTCAGCGATTAAAAGTAACTTCTCTATTCCCAAAGATATTTCATTAATAACTTTCTTATTTTTAGATTTTGATGCCATTACTATTTCTTTTGGAGAAATTCCGTTTACCCAAGAACTAGGCAAATATCTTCTACCCATTTTAGCATCCTCTAAAACATCTCTGGCAATATTTGTTAATTGCATAGCTATACCTAAATCAACAGCAAACAATTTAGCTTTTTCATTATGACATTCTAATGCATCACACATCATAACACCTACTGTGCCAGCTACTTGATAAGAATAACGAATTAAATCTATTTCTTTTTCCAGTAAAACAATATTTTGATCCGAAATTAAGCCGTCAAGAAGGCTTAAAGTAGCTTTTTTTGAGTGAGAATTAAAATATTCAGGATAACTAAATGATTTATTATCTTCTTTAATCAAGTCTTTAATATTGTTTTTTAAAAGGTTATTTCTATATTTATTTAAAAGGTCTATTGAAGATTTTTTACCGTTATCAGCTATATCGTCTAAAATTCTACAAAATTTATAAAGCTCTGAAGCTCTCTCAACATACAAAGAAGGTAAAAATTTACTTGCCCAAAAAAAACTTCTACCATTTTTTTTTAAAATTAATTTGGCATCATCTATTTGATTGTTCATATGCTAATACTTTTATTTAATCAAACTTTCAACTATTTTTGCAGAAGATAATACACCAGGAACTCCGGCGCCTGGATGCGCTCCAGCTGCTGCAAAATATAAATTATCAATATGAGGATCTTTATTATGATATCTAAACCAAGCTGATTGAGAAAAAATTGGAGCTATAGAGAAACCTGCTCCATGAGTAGAACGATAATTATTTTTAAAGTCTACAGGAGACATCCAAAATTCTTCACAGATAGTTTCTTTTAACTTAGGTAATATTGATTTATCCAATGCTTCTATTATTCTATTTTTTAATGGAATAGATTCTACATCCCAATCAACTTTACCTAAAAGATTTGGAACAGGACAAAGAACATAAAAACTATCACAACCTTTTGGAGCAAAACTTTGGTCAGTAGCTGTTGGCCTATGTATATATAAAGAGAAATCATCACTTAAAATTTTGTTATCAAAAATATCTTTCAACAAACTTTTAAATCTCTTTCCTAACCAAATAGAATGATGAGCAATTTTTGGATAAGTTTTTTTTGTTCCAAAAAACAATACAAACATACCCATTGAATAGGTTGTTAATTTCTCTGGAAGAAATTTTTTTCTTTTTTTAATTCTGTTTTTAGACTTAAGTATTTCATTATAAAACGTAGGTGGATCACCATTAAAAATAACGTTATCTGGATAGAAAAATTGGCCATTTGAGCTTTCAATTTTTTGAATTTTGTTATTCTTTTCATAACATGACACAATATCAGTATTGTATATAATATTTACTCCAGAACGCTCTAATAATTTTGTTAACTCTTGAACTAATTTACCTGTTCCACCCATACTAAAATAAACACCCCAGTTTCTTTCAAGAAAATGAATTAAAGCATAAATGGAAGTTGTAGAAAATGGGTTACCTCCAACCAATAAAGGATGGATTGAAAATGCCGCTCTTAAATTAGTATTTTTTATGTGTTTATTAACTAATTGAGCAACAGTCAGATAACTTTTTAATTTTAATAAAGCTGGGATTTGTTTTAACATAAATAAGAAAGATACGAATGGTTTGTCAGCTAATTTAGTAAAACCTATATCAAATATATCTTTTGAAGCTTTTAGAAAATTATCATAATTCTTTGCATCTTCTCTGGAAAATTTTTCCATTTCTTTCTTTGTTTTTTCTACTGTTGATGAATAATCAAAAGTCTCACCATTATGAAAATGAAATCTATACCAAGGTTCTAATGTCTTAAACTGAACAAAATCTTCTCTTTTTTCATTAAAAAGCTCGAAAAGCTCATCAAACAGAAAAGGGGCAGTAATGACTGTAGGTCCAGCATCATGTTTAAACCCGTTTCTATTAAAAACTTGAGCTCTACCTCCTAGAGCTTCTAATCGCTCTATTAAAGTCACATCATGACCTAATGCTTTAAGCCTAAGTGCTGAGGCTATACCTCCAAAACCACCACCTATTACTAAACTATTTACATTATCTTTTTTATTTTTAGATAAGTTTTCCATTTGTAATCCAATATAAACCATATTTAGAATTAATTTTAAAATAAAAAAAGCCTGCAGACTTACCTGCAGGCTTTAAGAATAAATTTTATTTAATTATTTAGCTTCAGATTCTGTTACTGCAACATTCCAAATAATTACACCAAAGGCAATTTTATTTAAAACGTCAGCTAAGTTATAAATTATGTTCAATGAAGCTGCATCTACTCCATCTGTCATATAACCCATAAAGTATCCAATCGGGTATATAGCCCAACCAATAGTTACAATCCATCGCATTGTATTAAATGCTGAACGAACTGATTCTGGAGCTTCTTCACTAGCCTTACTTGCTTCACCAGCAAAGATTTCATATAAGATATAGATCCAACCAACCATTCCGATTACAAAACCTAATGTTGTGTTGATGTATCCTGCTTCTCCAAGATATCCACCTACCAACATTACTAAAGAACCAATCATTAATTTCCAGAAAACTCCACCAGAAACCTTAGTACACGCTCTTAAAATGATATAAAATTCAATCATTAATAATGGAACTGTAATTAACCAATCAATATATCTAAATACTGTCGGTGATGTTCCGGTTTCTACCCATACATCTCTCATGTAAAAGTAATGAACTGCAGCCACCAAAGTAACTAAACCAGAAACTGTTAGTGATGTTTTCCATTTAGCTGATACTCTTTGTGTTTCTAAAAAGAAAAAAGCAGTAGCAGCAACTAATGCCATTGAAATAAACCAAAAACTAATTCCAACGAAATCATCTGCTTTTAAATTACTTCCAGCATGGTCAGCCGCATTAGCTATTAGTGGTAATGACGAAATTATCGTTGCCGGTATAGCATATTTTAATATTATATTTAAAGACATTATAAATAACTCCCCTTATACTTGTCATGTTTTCTAGATTTTATTAGTACTTTTTTAGGAGATTAAAATGGAAATTGAAGTTAATCAATAGCTATAGTTAATATTTTTTATATTTTTTATATATAAAATTATTATCTTATTGATTTTACTACATAAATTAATTTAATATGTTAACTAAAAAAGAGATTTTTTATGGATACAGTACTATTTGGTGGCTTAGCATTCTTCGTTTCAGCGGGAATTTGTTTTTTATTGATTAGATTTATAGATAAATCTTCTTTGAATGAGCGTAATAAAAGATTACTTAATTATCTCGTCCTTAGTTTATTAATAATTATAACTATTTTAATCTTTCAATGGCACAGCGATACATATTTAAATAAAGTGATGTAATCATATTTTATAAAATCATTGCACCATTCATAACAACCTCTATGTTTTCCCAATTAGGGTTATTTGGTTTAATAGCTTGTGATTTCAATAGTGTATGTAAATTTAAACGATAATCTTTATCGTCAATGACTTTTTTAATCCATTTAGACAAATTACTTTGTTTAGGCTCTAAAAAATTCATTAAGAAGACCAAAGCCGCTTCCTCATTAATTGATTTTAGATTAACATTTATTCCATTAATTTCTGATAATCTATATGGCTTGTTTGCCTTAAAAGGAAATGATCCTGCTAGGGCAACATAACCATAAACATCTCCATTAAATTGAAAGTCTTTAATTTTGACTGTCCCTGAGTTCATTTTAACAAAATTATATGCAATTCCTACAGCTTCAGTTAAATGCATTACATTTAATTGTTCTTGCGTTAACCATAAGACATTCAATTCAACCTCCGTATTTATGCTTGGCCATTGAGTTGCTGGAATTGAACCATAAGCTGAAATTGATGCTGCATAAACAATATCTGAGTTATATAAAATTGCAGGGGTAACACAGAGATCCTGATTAATAGAAAACTTTCTTTCAAGCTGCATTGGCGCTCTATTTGAACCAACTGATAAAATAGGAATTCTCTTTTCTAGATCTAGATGAATACCTTGAATGAATTTACCTTTAAAAAAAGAATAGGCATAATCTGGAGTTGGATATGGATAATTAATTGCTCTTTCAAAATAGGAATAATCAGGGAAAAAATTTGATTTAGTTATTTTTTTATCTTTTTTCATTATCAAATCAAATTTATTTTAAACCTAATGATTCATCATATCCTAATGCAATATTCATACATTGTATCGCAGCACCTGAAGCCCCCTTACCCAAATTATCTAATCTGGCAATTATAACCGCTTGATTATTTTGATCGTTACCAAAAACACTAATATCTAAAAAATTAGTGTCTATTAGATTATCAGGCCTTAGATATCCTTTTTCAGATAAAGCCTCATTTTTTTCCAGAACTTTAATAAATTCAGAATTAAGATAAAAATCTTTTATTAACATTTGAATATCAGAAGTCTTAATTGATTGTGATAACCATTGAAAATGAATTGGAATACAAACCGACATTCCTTGGATAAAATCACCAACTGATGGATTAAATATTGGGGTTACGTCCAATCCGTTATGAAATATAATTTCTGGCAAATGTTTATGATTTAATTGAAGCCCATAATTAAAAAAAGGTTCATGTAATTCATTATTAAAATAGCCGATTAAATCTTTTCCTCCTCCAGAGTAACCACTAACTGCATTAATGACTAAAGGAGTGTTTTTAGGAAGTATTTTATTTTCAATAAGTGGTTTTAAAATTACGTTTGATCCAGTGGCAAAGCATCCTGGAACTGCAATTCTTTTGGAACCTATAATACTTTTTTTATAATTATCTCCTAATTCAGGCAAACCATAAGACCAACCATCATTAGTTCGATGAGCCGTTGATGCATCAATAATTAGAGGAGAGTTTTCTCCTAGCTCGTCGGCAATTGCAACCGTCTCAATAGCAATATTGTCTGGCAAACAAAGAAAAGTCACATCTGATGCCTTTAACATCTCTTTTTTATATGAGGTTTCTTTTCTTCTAGATTGATCAATCTTTAGAATATTTACATTTGGATGTTTAGATAACCTATCATAAACTTGAAGTCCTGTTGTTCCGACTTCACCATCTATAAAAACATTTTTTTTCATTTAAGCCCTTTAATTTTTCTTAATCATTGCAAGTCACTAAACAGTATATTAATAAAGCATGTAACATTATTTTGTAATCAATTTTTCTTTTTTTTCATTAGGAGTTATTCTTATGGCAACTTCAAAGCTTAATGATAAAGACATTATGAACCTTCTTATAGATACAGCTATATCTCAAGGAGCGACAGATGCTGACTGTATTTTATCTAGAAGCAGAGGAGTATCTCTTACTAGAAGATTAGGTAAAGATGAAACTATAGAAAGATATGAAGATTTTGATACTGGTTTAAGAGTATTCATTGGTAATAAAATTGCATCTGTATCAACTAATGAAAACTCAGAAGCCGCTCTAAAAGAAGTTGCAACAAGAGCCATTGAAATGGCTAAAATAACTCCAAAAGATGAATTTGGAATGATTGCCGACCGCAAAACTCTTGAGTTATTTCCTTTAAATAATTCTGTTTCCATTGATAGTTACGATCAAAATGAACCTGATATCGATTTAATCAGAAGTAGAGCGTCAGAAGTTGAAGATGCGGCTTTAAGTGTAAAAGGAATAACAAACAGTGATGGCGCAGATGCATCTTGGGGAGAAGGCGATACTCTTTTGATGACTTCTAATGGATTTTTTGGACATAGCAAAAGATCTAATCATAGTGTTTCAGTTGTTGTCATAGCTGAAAAAGATGGAAAAATGGAAAGAGACTATGATTATTCATCAAAAGTATATGGAGAAGATCTTAAAAAACCAGAATTAATTGGTCTAAAGGCAGCAGAAAACACTCTGGCTAGAATAGGAGCTATAAAGCCCGTTACAGGAAAGTATCCTGTAGTATTTGGCCCGCGTGTCGCCAGATCAATTTCAGGTCATATTTCTTCTGCTATACACGGGTCTGCGATAGCAAGAAAAACTAGCTTTTTAAAAGATATGATGAATAAACAGATAGCCAATTCATCTATCAATATGATTGATGATCCATTTCTAAAACGTGGATTAGGTTCAAGATTGTTTGATAGAGAAGGTTTGGGTTGTTCAAAGCGTTTAATGATTAAAGACGGTATTTTGCAAGGATGGTTTTTAGATCTAGCTTCTGCAAAACAATTAAATATGCAACCAACTGGCAACGCTAATGGCACAAGTAATTTTATGATTATGCCTGGAGAGATAACACCTGAAAATCTTATTAAAGAAATTAGCGATGGGTTCTACGTTACAGATATGATTGGTAGCAGCGTCTCAATGGTAACAGGTGACTATAGCAGGGGTGCAAGTGGGTTTTGGATTAAAGATGGTCAATTATCTCACCCTATTAGTGAAGCAACCATTGCTGGTAATTTAAAAGAAATGTTTATGACCCTTAAGCCAGCTAATGATGTAGATTTATCTTATTCTGTAACAAGTCCAACTTTGTTAATTGATGGAATGACTATAGCTGGGAATTAGATAATTGAAAAAAACCACCGTTAAAAATGATTTTAATCGCTTCTATGCATGGTATGATATGATGATTAAAGATCACGGCTTCTTGAGGCTTTGCTATCATAACTTTCATAAAATTGATGACAATGTATATAGAAGTAATATGCCAACCCCCCAAAGAATAAAAAAATACAGTAAACTTGGAATCAGAACTATAATAAACTTAAGAGGAGTTCGCAAAGATGGTGGATGGCTTTTAGAAAATCAAGCATGTCAAAAACATAATATTAAATTAATAGATTTTAGAGCAAGGTCTAGAGCTGCACCAGAAAAAGAAATGATTACTAAAGCAGATAAATTATTTCAATCAATAGAATATCCAGTCTTAATCCATTGTAAATCAGGAGCAGACAGAGCGGGTATAATGTGCGCCATCTACATGCTTACTTATGCTAAAGCTTTGCCTTCTATAGCTAAAGAACAGCTATCATGGAAGTTTCTACATGTTAAATGGGCAAAACCAGGTGTATTAGATGCATTTGTAGAAGAGTATGGAAAAGAATATAAAAAAAATAAAATAAAATTTATGGAATGGGTTAAAAAACAATATGACCCCAACAAGTTAGAAACCAACTTTAGATCTGTATGGTGGGCAAATAGATTACTTGATGATGTTTTAAAAAGAGAATAAAAAAAATTATTTAATTAAGCTTATTTAAGTTATACAATTTTTTATACAAACTTGATTTTTCTATAAGTTCCAAATGAGTGCCTGATCCCACAACTTTGCCTTTATCAAATAGAATTATTTGATCTGCCTTCACTACTGTTGATAATTTATGAGCTACTGTGATTGTCGTTTTATTTTTTGTTAGTTTTTGTAAAGATATATTAATCTCTTTTTCTGTTTCAGCATCTAGAGAACTCGTCGCCTCGTCTAATAAAAGAATTGGTGCATTTTTTAAAATAGCTCTAGCAATTGATATGCGTTGCCTCTGCCCACCAGAAAGTTTGTTTCCGCTTTCTCCTAAAATGGTATTATAACCATCTGAAGTGCTCATAATAAATTTATCAATACCTGCGCTCTTAGCCGCTTGTATAATTTCTTTTTCTTCCGCTTCCAGCTTTCCAAACCTTATATTTTCAATAAAACTTTTATTATAAATAATTGTTTCTTGACTAACTAAAGCAATTTTATTTCTTAATGAAAGCACATTAATTTCTTTAATATTTTGATT
Source organism: Pseudomonadota bacterium (assembly GCA_027625145.1). Taxonomy (GTDB): domain Bacteria; phylum Pseudomonadota; class Alphaproteobacteria; order Puniceispirillales; family Marisalimonadaceae; genus CAJJBL01. The sequence continues at coordinate 5,641 of JAQBXK010000016.1, read as the reverse complement.
ATCAATATTGATTTGACCTAACGTTGGATCATAAAACCTAGGAATTAAATTAATAATAGTTGATTTGCCCGCTCCGCTTTGTCCAACAAGAGCAACTTTAGATCCTCCCTTTACAAAAAAATTAATATTACTAAGCGTTTTAGATTTATTATTATAAGAATAAGATACATTTTCAAACGAAATACTGGGTGGCTTTTGAGTTGTTATTATAAGATCTGGAGCAGTGCTAATACTTATAACTTTAGGCAATATATCTAATTGTGAATATATTCTTCTTAAAGCTGACAATCCTTCTTGTGCAACTGTATTAAATGTGCCTAAAGCTCTTGCAGGTTGAGCAAGCATTAATAAAGCAGTAACAAAACCAACAACACTTCCAGGCGACAACTGCCCTAGTGACACTCTGTAACTAGCTAAACCAATTACACAAGCAGCCGCAACTCCTCCTAAAACTTCTAGGATAGGCAAAACTTTTGCCCTACCCATTACAAGAGAAAACATTTTTTGAAACAGTGAATTAAAAACACCTTCAGATCTTTTAAATTCTATTTTTTCTAAATTATAAGCTCTAATCATTCTTATGCCCTGCAACATTTCAGTTAAAGTAGACGTCACCATTTCCATTTGTTGTTGCAGTGAAGTAGCTATAATATTTTGTTTTTTTCCTATTTTTAAAATAGGTTTAAGTGCTATAGGATAAATGACAAAAACTAAAATAGATAAAAGCCAATCTATCCAAAATAAGTAACCCATTAAAACTAATATCGTAAGAGTATCTCTAATTAAATTATTGATTGATCTTTCAATTCCATCTTTTATTAAAACTACGTCATTCATTATTCTGGATACGTGATTGCCAGAAGAAAGCTTATTTAACTCTGCAAGATCAGAATTAATTAAATGTTTAGTTAATTTTTTTTGAATATCTACCGCTAAAGATAATGATATTTTTGATACTTGCTTTATTTGGAAATACATTGAAATACCTCTAATTATTGCAATAAATGCAATAATTGCTGGAATAGTAATCCACTCTGTTTTGTTACTATCTAACAATCCATCAAATACAAGTTGTATGAGGTAAGGGTATATTGAAGCCGTAACAGCAACTATTATTAATAATAAAAAAGCTATAAAAATATCAATTTTATATCTGGAAATAAAGTCAAACCAGAAACGCTTTATTAAATGTTTGTTAGTACTTGTTAATATTTCATTATTTTTTTTCATTTTATTCCATAATACAATTAATTTAATATTAACTCATAATAAAAATAAAGTGTATAAATTGTTATGTTGTTTTATCTAATTTTGATTATAAATATACTTTAGATTTTGATGATAACTTTTGGATTGAATAATGCGTATTTTAAAACGTTTTAGTAAAACAAAATATGGCCAAAAATCTATTGGTTTTTTATTTTATTTAATAACAAAATTTATCTGTTTTTCCATAAGATGGAAATGTTATGATGAAGATCAAAAATCAAATATTTTTAATAATAAAAATCAATATATTTTTTGCTGCTGGCATAATAGGTTATTCTTAGGCCCTCATCTATTACCAAGAAATAGAATTATTAACGCCCTTCAATCAAGCCATTCCGATGGGATGATAACTTCAATTGCATTTAAGTATCTTGGAATGAAAGTTATACTTGGATCAACTCTAAAAGGTGGCATGCAAGCTTTTAGAAAAATGGTTAAATGCGTTAACAATGGAGAAAGCATAGCAATAACTCCAGATGGCCCAAAAGGTCCTAATGAAATGGTTAAAGAAGGTGTAATAAAATTAGCTCAAATAACAGGAACACCTATAATCCCTCTTGTTTGGTCAACAGAAAAATTTAAACAAGTTAATTCATGGGATGGTTTTGTAATACCATTTCCATTTTCAAGGGGGGTATATAGTTTTGGAAAACCTATATATGTTAAAAAAAAAATAAATGAAAAAGATTTTGAGGCATCGAGATTAAAATTAGAAAATGAAATCAAACGTCTTACCAAAATCGTTAATAATGAAGTCAGTTAAAAGCATATTTAAATATTTATATAGGAATTCCTATGTCACTAACTACATATAATCTTATTTGGAATTTTCTAGAATTAATTCTTCCTAATTATTTAGAACGTAGAAAAAAAAGTGGTAAAGAAGATATTCATAGAATACATGAAAGATACGGAATTTCAAAAAAAAATAGACCCGCTGGAACATTAGTTTGGTTACATGGAACTAGCGTCGGGGAATCTGTCGCCGCTTTAGCGTTAGCTAATTCCATGAGAAAAAATGGTTATGGAAATAATGGAAATGAGTATTTTCTTTTAACCACAAACACAATAACTGCTGCTAAATTAATAAAAGATAAAATAAAAAAAGGCTTGCCTGCAATACATCAATATCATCCTTATGATCATCCTAAATTTGTATCTAAATTTCTTGATCATTGGCAACCTAATATGGCTGTATTTCTTGAATCTGATTTTTGGCCTAATTTAATATATTTAACAACCAAGACAAAAATTCCTACTATCTTAGCTTCATCTCAAATGTCAGAAAAATCAGCTCGATTTTGGGGTAGCCTTGGAATATTTTTAGCAAAAAAAATATTTAGTAATGTAACCCAAGTTTTAGCAGTTGATCCGAAACAAGCTAATCTCTTTAAAAAATTAGGTGCTAAAAATATTAAGAGCTTAACTAGCCTTAAATCAATCGCTGAAAAACCTGTTATTAATCAAAATTATATTTACAACTTAAAAAAGAATTTATTTAAGAAAAAAATATTACTAGCTGCATCAACTCATCAAGGTGAAGAAGAGTTGATGATCAAGTTAGCCTTTTTATTAAGACAAAACAGCAATGACAAAGTGTTAATTATAATTGCCCCTAGACATATTAAAAGAAGTTTAGCTATTCAAAACTTAGTTAAATCAGCTGGCTTTGATATAATGTGTAGAAGTAAAGGTGAATTTCCATCTAAATCAGATCAATTTTATTTATCAGATACAATGGGTGAAATGGGATCTTTAATAGAAGTATCCGATTTAATTTTTGTCGCTGGTTCAATGGTTCCTGCTGGAGGCCATAGTCCATCCGAAGCAGCTCAATTTGGAAAGCCTGTAATTATGGGACCTCATTCGGAAAAATGTGATGCTCAGATCAAAGATCTAGTTTGGTCAGGTGGAGCTATTCAAATTGAAAAAAGCCAGGATTTAAATTCAAATTTTATTCAAGAAATTAATGTACTGTTAAATAACCCACAAAAATTAGAAGATATGGGTAAAAATAGTTTAATAGCATCTGGATATGCCCAACAAAGAGCTGATGAAGCAAGTTTATATTTACTAGATTTATTAAAGATAAAACCTAATAAACACGAAAATGTAAAATGATAAAAACACCTATATTTTGGTATGATAAAAGTTTTTTTTCAATATTAAAAACTTATCTTTTAATTCCTTTATCTATTATGTGGATAATAACATCTAGGATAAAAATAATTCTCTCACATCCTTATAAATCAAAATTAAAGGTGATTTGTATTGGTAATTTAACAATAGGAGGAACTGGGAAAACTCCTTTTGCAATTAATGTTTTTAAGTTACTTAAAAATATCGGATATAATCCTGTTTTTCTTACTAGAGGCTATGGCGGGGAAAACCATGGCCCATTAGAAGTAAAAACTAACCATACTCATTTTGATATTGGAGATGAAGCTTTATTATTGAGTAATATAGGAACTACAATTGTATCTAAAAATAGATCTAGTGGAGCTAAATTTATTGAAAACGATAATCGTAATTTTGATATTATTATAATGGATGACGGCCTTCAAAATAATCAACTTCATAAGGATATAAATATTTTATTAATTGATAAAAATAGATTTTTTGGAAATGAATATTGTATCCCGGCTGGTCCATTAAGAGAAACTCTTAGTTATGGAATTAAAAAAATAAACACTATTATTTTAACCGGCAATAATGATGAAAACATTAATTTAAATTATGAAGTTATGAAAAACATTCCTGTTTTTAACTCAAAAATAATTGTAGAAAATTTACCTAAAATTAAAAAAAATAATGTTTTAGCTTTTTGTGGTTTAGCTAATCCTTTAAAATTTTATAAGACATTAGAAGACAATAAATTCAATGTAATTAAAACCAGAACTTTTCCTGACCATCATAAATACACTAATGAAGATATTTCTAATTTAGAAAAAGAAGCTAAAAAAGAAAAATTACAGTTAATTACCACAGAAAAAGATTATGTTAAGATTGAGAATAAGAATAAAAATTTAATAAATGTTTTATCTATTAATCTAAGCTTAACAAAAAAAGATGAAGCCGAGTTTAAATCTTTTTTAAAGGATCTTATAAATGGCTGACCCTCTTAGTTTTAGATTAAAAAAGCTTTTTGACAGATACATTCATGACCCAATAGCGGCATTGCTAGCTATACCACTTTTCTTAATACTTAAAATTTTACCTTATAAAATATCATCTTATCTTTGTGGAACGTTAATGCTAATGATTGCGCCTCTAACTTCATATAATAATCGTGTAAAAAAACATATGAAAATAGCTTTTCCAAAAAAATCTATAACAGAGATAAATAATCTCTCTCGTAAGCATTGGTTTATGCTTGGCCAAACCATTGGAGAAATGCCTCATATTAATAAAATGATCCAATTAGGCCGGTTAAAAACAGAAGGCTTAGAGAAAATTAAAACAGGACCTGCCATTTTAGTTGGAGCTCATATGGGTAATTGGGAGTTTCTTTTAAGGGTTGGCGATTTAGCAGGAAGACGAGCCGGCTATGTTTTTAGACCAATAAATAACTGGATATTAAATAAAATACAGATCAAAAGAAACGAAGACGCAAATGCTGACTTTTATAGAAAAGGTCGCTTAGCGGCAATAGGAATGGCTGGAAAACTTAAAGCAGGAGAAGTTGTTGGATTAACAGGTGACCAACTTTTACGAGAAGGAATTATGGTTCCTTTTTTTGGCATTGATACCCCTACCCCGCAAGCCGCGGCAATTATGTCTTTAAAATGGAATATACCAATTTATATGGTTAGAATAGAGCGCCTCAATGGAATACGTTTTAAGATGACCATTGAAGACAAACTGAAAGCTCCTAAAAATCAATCTAAAGATAAAGCTGTTTATGAGATTACTAAATTAATTTCATCCCGCATTGAAAAGTGGATTATAAACAAACCTGAACAATGGCTATGGGCTCATAGACGTTGGGGGAAATAACTAATATTTTTATTATTAAATATTATTAAATTCTTTAATCAAGATTTCAAATTCTAAAATTGTTTGTTGAGAAGGCAATAAATTAACTTTTCTTTTATCTAATAAATTCACTTCTTTCTCTAAAAACTTATTGAATACTGCATCGTTTATTATTTTATCAACTGTAGGTCTAGATGTATTTTTATTATTTAAGTACACACGCTCTATATTAATAAACTTATATCTTTTCATAAAATTACAATATAAAATAAGTCATTATTAAAAATGGGGGTTTTTATAATGATAATTAAAACAACAAATAAATTAGCTACAAGCCTAATTATAATTTCAAGTCTTATGGCTTTGCCAAATATTTCATATTCAAAAGAGGTTAAAA
>JAQBXK010000015.1 GCA_027625145.1 Pseudomonadota bacterium | reverse complement strand
ATATTTATATTTTATAATTAAATATTTAATTGCCAGAATGATTAAGTAAAAGTAGTTTGACTTTAAACTAATATATATGAGGTAATGCAGTGTATAAAATAGCCGTGATTCCTGGTGATGGTATAGGTCCAGAGGTAATTAATAGTGGTGTTGAAGTGTTAAAAGCACTTTCAAAAACAGAGCCAAATCTTAATATGGATTTTACAACGTTTGACTGGGGAGGTGATTATTTCAGAAAAAATGGTGAAATGATGCCTGAGTCAGGTGTTGAACAGTTAAAAGAGTATGACACTATTTATTTTGGATCGGCAGGAGACCCTAATATTCCTGATCATATTACATTGTGGGGATTAAGGCTGAAAATATGTCAAGGTCTAGATCAGTATGCTAATTTAAGGCCTGTAAAATTACTTCCTGGTATAACTTCTCCTTTAAGAGATATTAGCGAAAAAGATATAGATTGGAGCTTTATAAGAGAAAATTCTGAAGGTGAATATTCAGGAATTGGTGGAAGAAGTCATAAAGGCTATAGTCATGACACTTCAATGGATATAGCACTTTTTACAAGAAAAGGTGTCGAAAGAATTCAAAAATTTGCATTTGAAATAGCTAGATCTAGGCCAAGGAAATTACTGACATTGGTAACTAAATCTAATGCTCAAAGACACGGCATGGTAATGTGGGATGAAATTTTTGAAGAAGTATCTCAAGATTATAGAGATGTAACCACAGACAAAATGTTAGTTGACGCAATGACTACTCGTATGGTTTTAGATCCTAAAAGCATAGATACTGTGGTAGCATCAAATTTGCATGCTGATATATTAACTGACTTAGCGGCATCTTTATCTGGTTCAATGGGCATTGCTCCTACTGGTAATTTAGATCCTGATAAAAGGCATCCATCTATGTTTGAGCCAATTCACGGATCAGCATTTGATATAATGGGTAAAGGAATTGCTAACCCTATTGGTTCTTATTGGTCTTCAGTGATGATGTTGGAAAGTTTAGGAGAGATAAGTGCTTCTAAAAGATTAATGTCTGCAATAGAAAAGTTAACATCAGAAAAAAAAATATTACCTAAAGATCTTGGAGGATCTTCTACTTCAAGAGAAATAACGGATGCTATGATAAATATTATTTTAGGTAAGAATTATTAAATATTGATATAATTTTAAACTGATAGGAATAATTTATGACACAAAGTTATGTAAGCCATTTAGAATGTTCAATAACAGGCAAAAAATACGAAGCAAATAAAATACATGGTTTGTCAGATGCTGGAAGACCTTTACTAGTTAGATATAATCTAGAAAAGTTAAAAAAAGAAGTTTCTAGAAATGATATATCTAATTCAAAAGTGAATGGTTTGTGGAGATATGCTCCTCTATTACCTGTTGCCGATCCTGAAAATAGAGTAACACTTGGTGAGATAATTACTCCTTTAATAAAGTTAGAAAATTCAACAAAATATAACAAAAATAATAAAGGAGAAGTTTTAATAAAAGATGAAGGACGTTTGCCTACAGGGTCCTTTAAAGCTAGAGGTTTGTGTTTAGCTGTATCAATGGCCAAACAATTTAAATTAAATCACCTTGCCATTCCTACCAATGGAAATGCAGGGGCTGCTATGGCAGCTTACGCAACTAAGGCAGGAATTCGTTCAACAGTTTTTTGTCCAGATGACACTCCTGATATTAATGTTAGAGAAATTCAATCCCTTGGTGGCGAAACATTTCTTGTAAATGGATTAATTAATGACTGTGGAAAGATAGTAGGAGAAGGAAAAGAAAAGGTAGGTTGGTTTGATATATCTACATTAAAGGAACCATACAGAATTGAAGGAAAGAAAACAATGGGGCTTGAGTTGGCAGAACAATTCAATTGGGAGTTACCAGACGTTATTTTTTATCCAACTGGAGGTGGAACAGGGTTGATTGGAATGTGGAAGGCTTTTGCTGAATTAAAGGAGCTAGGCTGGATTAAAGGAAAACTTCCAAGAATGATTGCAGTTCAAGCTGATGGCTGCGCACCGATTGTTAAGGCTTGGAAATTGGGTGATGAACACGCACCAGTTTGGGAAAACGCTTATACAAAAGCTGCTGGAATAAGAGTTCCTGTTGCTGTTGGTGACTTTCTTATTATTAGAGCTGTTCGTGAAAGTAATGGATTTGCTATCTCTGTGTCAGATGAAGATATAATGGAGGCTAGAGATAGAGTGGCTTCTACGGATGGATGCTTTTTATGTCCTGAAGGTGCAGCAACTATGGTTGCTTATGAAAAGTCATTATTAGATGGTTTGATTTCACTTGATGATAAAGTTGTGCTTTTTAATTGCGCCACAGGATTAAAATACCCATTGCCAGAAGTTACTAACAAAATAAATAAAAACAATTCTATAGATTACAATCAGTTTATTTAATAATCATCTTTCTGTAATAGCAAAAACTTTATAATGAACTCCAAAAATAATTGGATCTAAGTCTTTTTTTAAAAGATAAGAGTTGAATTGTTCTTTGATATCATCCAGCAATGATTTCTTACCTTTACTTCCGTTGAAATCAGAAGGTTTTCTTTTAGCAATTTCAGAATATACAATGTTTCTAAAATCTGAATCATAATCTGTTAGATAATCTGTCAATTGTTCTCCTTTATAAGATGAAAAAGCTAAGTCAAAGCTTATGAAAGAATTTGAATTTGAGATATTTGTCCGAAAACTTCTATTAGAATTATCACCCATTCCACCTATGTCACTATATGTTATTGAAGGAATTATAAGTTTTCCATCAGGCCCGATTTCTTGGATTTTTTCTTTTATTTCAGGTTCTAATCGTCCAATTTTTATAGCTTCTTCTTTTGCTATTTCATAAATATTTTTTTCGTTTTTAATTTCTTTTTTTTCTTCCATTACTTCATTTGCAATTATAAAAAAAATAAATGTTAGAATAGATGTGAAAGCCGCTATTAAATAAATAATTAACTTTTTGTTTTTTGCAGCCATAAACATTTCTTCTTTAATCCAAAAATAATAACAAGTTTTATTTGGCTAGTGATTTATATAAGCTTAATTCTAGCCAATGCTTCTCGGCAAGAGCATTAGCATCACCTATTCTTAAGGACAGGCCTCTTATTATTGCGGCTAAAACGGGGTCTGCAGTATTCATTTTTTGTTTAACAGTTTTTTCATCAATTATTTTAATTAATGAATTTGTTACAGCTATTGCTGAAACAGTTCTTGGTGATTCTATTATATGCCCAACTTCACCAAATATTTCTCCAGTTTCTAGGACACCTAATTCTAGGCCATGTTTAGACTCAATTCGAACTTTTCCACTATGTATTAAAAAAATGAATTCAGCTTTATCATTATGAGAATAGATAGTTTCTCCAGCTTTATAAGTTTTTGTTTCTAAATTATTTTTTTTCATAAATGATATTCTTTCTATTACTATAATAAGGCATTTCTTTAAAATAAATAAGTTTTTTTTAAAATTTATCTTTTTTATTATTTTTTAAATGGTAAAATAATAACAACATTAACAAATGAAAAGGAGGTGATCTGATGTCTAGTATTTTTAAAGAAAGTTTTTACCATGGGATATTAATTTTGTCAGAGCAGCCTTTGGCAAATTGTTCTCACTAAAGGTCTAATATTTTCAAAAAATACAAAACAGGGTTTATTTTAAACCCTGTTTTTTTTTATATCGTTTGCTATCATTTGTTTAAAAACATTTGTTAAGATAGAATCCTTTTTTTCTAATATTATATTTGTTGTATTCTTTATTAATATGTCTCCGTTATTGGTTATTATAGGTTTTTCATAATTAGAAAAATCGCAAAGAGTTTTCTCTAACTGTTTTAGTAATTCATTTTCATCTTTCATTATATATTATCCTTATTTTTAAAAGATTTTAATATAAATTTTTACGACATAATTAAACAAAGTTTTATTAATGACGTAAATAATTATATGGATAACTTACTAAATATGATTTCAAGCGTAAATGATGAAAAAAGTCATAATGATAATATGTATGTAAATAATATTATTGTAAAAAAAAATGATCCTACAAAAAATAAAGAAAACTTATTCCCATATATTCCTACGGAAAAATGGGTTAAGCAATTAGGTGAAAGATTAATAGCCTAATTATTTACTTACTTGCCTTTTCAAATGGGATGATATTTTTAGTTAATTTTTCTTTGTTATATATTTTATCAAGTTCACCATTTATAATATATTTGGTTACAAAATCTCCAAACTGTTTAAAATCATCTTGAGCATTTTGATTAGATTCGTTATCCCATTTATTGTATTGGCCATTATAGAAATGTCTAACGCTTGCTAAATCTCTGATAGTAGGTCCAATTACTACATCATGGTTGTTAAGGCGATTTGACATCATTGAGAAATCTTTTTGACCAAATGGTACTTTGTTAGGGCATACTATTAAGTGAGGTAGATTTTTATTATATCTTAGTTTAACTTTATCAATGCTTCTTATAAAGTTTTCTGTAGGTGCAAGGTCAGCATTACTTAATGTAGTTGGAACTAATACAGCGTAACTTTCTCCTACTAAATTCCAGAGTCTTTGAGAAGAACCCGCTGGAGTATCTATTATTACAACGTGACCTGGTCTAAATTCATTTTGTCTAATAAACTGTTGAACAAGCGATATATTGGTATTTTCAAAAGCTGGTGTTATAGGAAGAAATTCAATATTGATTTCTGGATTACTAAGAGTTAAAAATTCCGTTGTTGTTCTTTGTAAATCAGTGTCTATGACTGTAATTTTTTGAGAGGGCATTACTAAAGCAAGAGCTCTAGCTAACATTATGGTTAAGGTGCTTTTTCCAACGCCTCCTTTAACATTAGCAACGAAAATAGATTTAGCTTCATTTTTATTTGATACAGTTGGCATTTAAATTTCCTAAATTAAAATTCTTTTAAATTTTTAATTACGTTAATTGTTTTGTCAAACATTTCTATTTCTTTTGAAATTTGAGATTGTTTTTGTTCTGCAATATTTTTTTTTGATATAAAGATTTTTTCATACTGTAATAAATCAGTTATGAGATTGTTTTTATCATTTTCTAAAATTTCTAATTTATCAATAATTAAATTTACTTGATGTATTGATTTTAGAAAATCCAAATTTTCATTTGAAGTATTTTCAATTTCTGTATTTATTTTTTGTTTTTCAATTTTCTTTTTTGAATTGATGGGTTGCACTTTTTGATTACTCTTTTCCCAATTACCATTTCTTTTAAGAATTTTAATTTCATAATTATCCATGATTTAGATTTTAAAGTATTTTTTAAGTAGATACTATAAATAATTGATAATATTGAATATTTTTTGAATTTAATACAACATATAGTGTTTTTTATTACTGTCTGACAAACATATAGTTTTAAATTAGAGCTTATTTTAAAGTTTATTGATTTTCTCTTTTACATTTAAATGACTTTAAACAGGCACTTGAAGGCTGAAATATGGTTACATCTTTACCTATAAGTTGTCTTTTATATATACATTTATAACCATCTTTATCACCATCTTTTACGTTTTCCTCAGTTTTTCTTAAGCTACATTTTTCATATTTTATGTAATTTTTAGATAAAGTTTTAGATTTTCCATAAATTTTTCCACTAGCAAAGCTATGAAAAGGAATTAATATAAAAAATAAAATTACAATTAAACAATTTTTATTTTGACAAGTCACTGTTATTTATCCTCTGTAAATTATTTATTCATCTTTACCTGGCAAATACGCTTGTCCTTGAACTGCTTTTGCACCCATTTCTTCATAAAAGTCTGAATTATCTTTGATAAATTGTTCTATTTTATCTTTAATAGTTTTTTCAGCAAACTCAATATTATCTGCTTCTATTTCAATTACTCCATCAATTAACCAATGAACTTTATACTTCATATTAACCTCCATTAATTTTGAATTTTTTTAAAAATTTTATTTGATAATTCTTGAGCCTCAAGTAATTTTTTTTGATCTATTTGGTCTAAAAGTTCATCTCTTTTTTTTGCAGCACTCTTTATTCCTTTGGCAACTGCTACGCTATACCAGGAATAAGAATTAAAAATATCAGGGGGATCCATGTAAGTTTCATAGAATTTAGCAATTTGTATTATAGCTCTTTTATCATTATTAAAGGCTCTTTTTTCTAAAAATATTTTAATGTTTTCTTTTATTTCTTCAATTTGTTTTTCTGTTAAATAATTATTTAACATTTCTATTAATGGGGAAGATTTTTTTAGTCCACCAAGAAGCGCCAAATTAGCCCAAAAATAGGACTGATTAAAATCTTGAGGAACTATATTTCCTGCAAATAGTATTTTAGAGTAAAGCAGTTGAGCTTCTATGTTATTATTTTGAGATAATTCATTAAGTGTATCTATACTTTCAGTGAATTTTTTTTCTTGTAAAAGTTGATGTACTTTTTGGATCAACATGTCTTCATTATTTGCGGAAGAATATTGTGGAAAAATGAAAATTAAAAATGTAAATATATAAATAATTTTATTTTTTTTTATAGGCAAAAAGTTTAACAACTTTTATCTTCCTGCAATCATTACTAATTGTAACTGAACAACTCTAATCTTAAATTTAGAATTAGCTTTTTTTTCATATACTATAATTTTAGGTCTATCTGAATTGGGTTTTTGAAATTCCAATATCATGTCATCAGGTAAGTAAACACCATTTTCAGATAATGTAGAAGCAGGATTTTTTTTAAAATTTTCTTTAAAGTCTGAATCTATCCAAATTCTAGCTAAAACTCTTCCTAATATGTCAGGTAGAAACTTTTTTACATCTTCTCTATCTTTTAAATAAAGATCTTTTTCAACAAGCTTCAAAGCATTATTTATATCATTTTCATTAAATTTAATCGGTAAACTTGCAGTTTTTTGATCAATTTTTACTAACTCAGTGCTTTGTGATAATGATTTCATTTTAAAAAATTATCTCCAAAGGGTTAATATATTTAATCAATATTAATAATTATACGTCATTTAATCAAGTTTGTTTATATTATAATAAAAAAAAAAAAATCAATGGCATAATAATTGCTCCTATTATTTATATAGGAGTATATTTATGTTATCAATTTTAAAAAGCGCATTAAATGCTAATTCTCAAGAAATGGGAATCGTATCTAATAATATTGCAAACGCAAATAGTACAGGGTTTAAAAAAAGCACAGCAAATTTTGAACATATTTATTCTATTCATAATTCCACTGATCCAGATAGTTTTTCTGGAATGGGAGTAACTACTTCTGCACCACGTCAACAAATGAGCCAAGGAGCATTTCAAGCCACTGGAGGCGCATTAGATCTTGCTGTTACAGGTCAAGGTTTCTTTACAGTAGTGCAGGGTGATAACATTGAGGATCCATATTTCACTCGAGATGGTTCTTTTAATATTAATGCTGAAGGAGAAGTGATAACTAATGATGGAATGGCCGTAATGGGTTTTCTGGCTGATGCTCAAGGGGTTGTTGCTGAAGGTGTTATCAAAAATCTAGTTATTCCTACTACAAGAGTAAATTTAGATACCACAGTATCTATCCTTTCTAATGTAAATGTTAATCCTAGAGGTAAAATAACTGCTACTTATGGATTAGATACAGAAGTTGTTATTGGAAATATTGCTTTATCAAGTTTTACAAATGAGCCTGCATTAAGTCCAGTTGGAAATAATCGTTATAAGTTTAATGCTAAAGCAGGCGCACCAGCTTTTGGAACTCCAATGGGTGGCTCATTTGGTAAAATTGAGGCCGGTTTTCTAGAAAGATCTAACGTGGACATTACTACTGAAATGGTAAATATGCTAAAAACACAGCAAGCTTTTACTGGCGTATCAAGGCTTCTTCAGACAGAAGTTGATATTACTAAAAGATTGATAGATGGATAATAAAAAAATTTCCAAAATAATTTTAAATTAAATTAAATGAAAGAAATACATACATGAGAACTGATTTTGTAAGTATTTTAGATATAGTTTATTTGTCTATAAAAGGGGTATATAAAACTTATATTCATTTATTTTTGTTGTGATTTCTTGTTCAAGAAATAGTATTCCGTTTTTATTAATATTTAACTTCTGATCAATAATTAATTCTATTCTTGGTGGCCTATCATTTTTAAGAGAAAACTGAAATGGAAGGCTTTTAAAGAAACTAGATTTTACTTTAATAGAGCCTGACATAATAGCTCTTTTATATTGGATAGTAATTTTATCATTAATATTACTATTCTCATCTACTATCATTAAGTCACATCTGCCTCTGGCTACATTTAATAAACTACATGATAAATAGTAACAATGTATCTCATGGTTACTATCATAATGTGCATCCACAGTTTTAATTAACATTTCTAGTTTTTGCATTATTTTTTAAAATTCTGTTTTTAAACTTTCTCTTATACGTTTTATCGCCGATGTTTTAATTTGTGATACTCTTCCTGTTGAGACACTCATAACTTCAGCAATTTCATATATATTTAATTCTTCAACAAAGTACAGTTGAATAATAAGAGCTTCATTACCTTCTAGTTTACTTAAAGATGCTTTAAGTAGATTTTTTAATTCCACATGATTTATGTTTTCTTCAGGGTTCATGTCTTTAGCTACAAACCATTCAGAGTACTCATCATAAGAATCATCTAAACTTCTTATAACATTAGCTTCAAAAGCCCTTGTCCATTCATAAAACTTTTCAGTTGTCATTCCGATTTCTTTGGCTATTTCAGAATTATTTGGTTCTCGGCAAAATTTTTTTCTAAGAACAGAAGCCGCTTTTTCTGAAACTTTCTTCATTTTAATTGTGCTTCTACAAAGGTTAGAATTTTTTCTTAAATAATCTAAAATTTCGCCTTTAATTCTGATATTTGCATATGATGAAAAAGCAGCGTCTTTCTGTGGGGTATAATTTTGCGCTGCAGAAATAAGTCCTAACATACCTATTTGAATTAAATCTTCTATTTCTATAACAGAATGGACTCTGCCATGGAGATGCCAAGCTATTTTTTTAACTAAATTAATATTATCTTTAACAAGATCTTGAATATCAGGTTTTATAATTTTTGAGTAATTATTCATTTTTTAAACCTTTAAATGACTTAAATATTAGTTATTAAAAAACTTTATCCCTTTAGTTTCATTATTATTTAATGTTAATATATTTGTTGAGAGACGATTAAAGGCTTTAGTTTCTTCATTTACAACTTTATTGGACATTAAGGGGGTTCTTGAAATTATGGAGTTTTTAATTTTTAAAGAAGATGGAACATGCCCTAAAAACTTAAGTTTCACATCTAAGAATTTTTGAGTTATGGATTGAAATTTTTCAAAGTTAAGTTTTGCTTGTAAATTTGATGCAGCCATATTTATAATGACTCCAAAGTTATCCATTTTATAATCTAAATAAGCAGCTTTAATTAGACTATAAGCATCTATGAAGCTTGTTGGCTCTCCTGTTAAAACAATTACTACTTTATTAGCTGAGGCCATAAATGACATTGAGGATGCTTCGGCTCCTGCACCAACATCAATTATTAAAAAATCAGGTTCAGCAGTTATAGCTTCAAAACTTTTTATTATTTTATGTCTTTCTAAATCACTTAAGCTTAGTAAATTACTTATAGCGTTTCCACCTGAAATAAATTTCAAACCATCTTTTGTTGTTGTTATCACGTCATCTAATTTTGATTTTCCTGAAATAAAGTCATCCAAGGAAAGTTCTGGATTAATACCGAGTAGAATATGAGCATTAGCCATGCCTAAATCAGCGTCTAATAAAAGTGTTGTTTTATTCTGTAAAGCTAGACTGATAGACAGATTTACTGCTATTGTTGTCTTTCCTACTCCACCTTTTCCAGATGCTATTGCTATTGATGTTGTCATTATAATCTCATAAATCCTATTATATACTCATGTCTTTCATATATTGTGCCAAAACTTCTTTTTTAGCAAAAGCTAATGAACCTATTATTGATCTTGATCCAGATAAAATTCCAATTTTACAATTCAACTCTCCCAAGATTGATAATTCTTCCGGGCCAACATAAGATTCATCTAACTTTGTTAATCCAATTATAGGGTCTGATTCTTTATAAAATTCAATCTGTGATTTCATAGAAAGTTTATTGTTTCCTGATTGAAGAGCTAAGATATTCAAAAACTTTTCATTGGCACAAAGTTCTTTTAAGTATTCTGTATAACCTTCAATATGTTTGTTTTCTTGGGATACATCTATGATTAACTTTCTATCATTTTTATTTGCTTCAATAAATTTTTTAATTTCATCGAGCGTTGAAATTGAACTTACATTTAAATTGAGTAATCTTCCAAAATTCATTAATTCAGAATGGTTGGATGATTTTGGTGAAAAATCTATTATTGATAATTTATGTCTTTCATTTCCAACAAATTTATTGTCAAGAATATGTGATGCAATTTTTGAAGATAAGGTTGTTTTTCCTGAACCGCTTGATCCATTAATAAATATTATATTTGCATTTAAAATATTTTGTTCAGATGGTAAAACTAGTTTTTTGGCTAAACAATGATAAAAAACTAATTCAGGATCTAGATCTACCTCTTTATCAATTATGTTTTTAAATTCTGAAATTATATTTTTTGAATATCCTTTTTTTAATAGATTGATGGTCATAGAGCTATGATCTCCTGAATTAAAATCATCCATGTCTGAAATAATCATGTTTTTTAATAGGTTCTCAATTTTGTTTGTAAAATTATTGAAAGTGTTTATGTCAACATAATTATTAGTTTGAACTTCAGAAACATTAGAATTTATTGGCTTTATATTTGAAATAGTTTCTGAAACAGAATTTAATTTTTTATTAGTTATACTTTGCTCTAAAGAATGATTTGAAAATAAATGAGTAAAATTTGACTTTTTATTTAATGATTTTCTTTTAGCATTAGATGAAGCAATATCTTCTATATTATTAGAGCCTATAATCTCAATTTTTCCATTAATTTTTTTAGTGTCTAAGATAACAGCGTCTTTTCCAAGAACTCTTGAAATTTCATCCATTGCTGAAAGGCTGTCTTCTGCAATTACTTTATGTTGTGTCATTCTATTCTCCAATATTTGAAATTGAGTATTGTTTAATTATTATTTTGTTCTTCTGATCCAATGTTAGCTACAACTTCTATTTTTTTATTATCAGGTAACTCAGTAAATGATAGAACATCTAAGTTAGGTATATGTTGTCTTAACATATGTGATAAATCTCTTCTAATAACAGGAGCTGTAATCATCACAGCTTTTCTGTTTTCATTTTGCATTTTTTCCATAACACTATTAACTGCAGTAACAATTTTTTGAATTAAGCTTGCTTCAAGAATTAACCCATTTGCTCCAGTTTGCTTGGCAATATTAACAATCATTTGTTCTAATTCTGCAGAGAAAGTTATTACTGGTAATGGACTATTTAAAGGGGCTATTTGTTGAATTAAAAGTCCTGATATAGCTGGTCTAACAGATTCTGCAATATCTAATGGAGAGTTATTTTTATGATTTTGACTCGCTAACACTTCTAAAATTCTTCTCAAATCACTAATCGGCATTCTTTCTGCTAATAATAATTTTAGGACAGATGTAAGTATATTGAGTGGTATTAGTTTAGGGACTGTTGAAGAAACTAATTGAGGGGAAGTTTTTGATAGATTATCTAGTAAAGCTTGAACGTCATCTTGTCCGAGCAATTCATTGGCTTGACTTGATAAAATTTGATTTAAATGTGTTGCTATAACTGATTCAGGTTCTACAACCATATATCCTAAATTCTCAGCTCTTGCCTGCTGATGACGTTCAATCCATGTCGCTTCCATACCAAAACTAGGATCTTTTACATCTATTCCTTCAATTTTTGTTTGAGCAGATTCTCCAGGTATGGCTAGTATTAATTGAGGAAAAACCTTGTCTTCTGCAACTATTTCCTGACCTATCCTTATTCTATAGTGATTAGCATCTAATGACAAATCGTCTCTAATTCTAATTGGTGGAATAATAAAGCCTAATTCTTTTGAAATTTGTTTTCTTACACCAGTAATTCTCGCTATTAGAGGCCCATCATTTTCGTCGTCTACCATTTGTATTAGACCATAACCTAATTGCATAGATATGGCAGAGTTATCGGCTATTTCAGATAAATTAATAGAATTATCATCACCTTTTTCTTCTTTAACAATTGTCTTACCATTTTCATTTATGGTATCACTTCCGTCATTAGTTTCATCTTCTTTTTGTTTTATTTTCCACCAGACAAAAAATGTTAGTCCAGATGCAATTAAGAATAAAACATTAGGCATTCCAGGTATTAATCCTAAAAGAAAAAGAACACCGGCACTAGGAAGCCAAGCTTGTTTCATTCCAATTTGAGAGCCTATTTGTTGAGACAGATCTTGACTAGTGGATACTCTAGTTACAATTATAGCAGTTGCTATAGCTAGTAACAAAGATGGTATTTGAGCAACTAATCCATCTCCAACAGACAGTATAATATAGTTTTCTGCAGCAACTGAGGCTGGCAGATCATGCTGTGCAATTCCAATTATTAATCCACCAATAATATTTATCAATAAGATTAAAATTCCTGCTACGGCATCTCCTTTAACAAACTTTGATGCTCCATCCATAGATCCATAGAAATCTGCTTCTTTAGCCACGTCATCTCTTCTTTGCTTAGCCTCTTCACTAGTAAGTAAACCAGCATTAAGGTCAGCGTCTATCGCCATTTGTTTTCCTGGCATAGCATCGAGGGTAAACCTTGCGGATACCTCAGATACTCTTCCGGCACCTTTTGTTATGACCACAAGATTTATGATAATTAATATTGCAAATACAAATATACCTACAACATAATTGCCAGCTATAACAAACTCTCCAAAAGCCTCTATAACTTTTCCAGCAGCGTCTGGTCCTGTGTGACCTGCACTTAAAACAATTCTTGTTGAAGCAACATTTAAACCCAACCTTAAAATCGTCGCAAACAATAATACTGTAGGAAAACTTGAAAAGTCTAAAGGTCTAAAAGTATGCAACGCAACCATTAATATAAGAAGAGATAATAAAATATTAGTAGTAAAAAATATATCCAGCAATATTGAAGGTAAGGGGATAACCATCATTACCATGAGCATCAAAATAGCAATTGGTAAGCCAAAAGGTTTAATTTTTTCATAAAGAAAAAGTTGTGGGCTCATTGTATTTGTCAAATTCATGACATCTCCTAATAAATATATTTTTTAATCAAATTTATAAAACACAATAAAATCAATAACTTAGTTATTTAGCAATTCTTTAATATATAATCTTTTAAAAGAAGCAAAAATAATGCCAAATTTAAATATTTATTTTTCAATTGTTAAATAATTAAGGTGCCCATCTTTAATAAGATTGTTTTTATGTTTAAATATTTGGCATGTAATCTGCATAATTGTTTCATAATTTATTTTAATAGATATGTCAGGAGACATTTATGACGTGCAAAAAAACTAAAAAAATTTTTGTTACTTTTACTTTATGTTCATTATTTTTAAGTTCTGGGTGTTTACAAAATTTTGAAAATTCAAGCTTTTTAAATTCTAGCAAAAGCCCTTTGCAAAATAAGAGTAGTGAAAGTGATGGTATCTTAGCATTAAAAGAAGTTTTTGATAGTTCTGTTGAAAAAATTCCTACTTTATCAGCTGTTGGTTATGCCGTTGTGTCTAGTCAACCAGGAAGAACAAATGCTCAAAAAAGACTTATGGCTATTAGATCAGCAAGAATGGCTGCAATGAGAGAGTTGGCAGAGCAAATTCATGGAATTCAACTTGATTCTAATACTACTGTTATAGATTTAATGGTTCAAAATGATACTTTTCGAGCTGTAGTTAAAGGTTTAATTAGAGGAGCTAAAACTGTCCGTATTAATCCTACAGGTGAAGATACATATGAGACAGTGTTAGAGATTGATAGAGATATGATGGTTATGATGCTAAGAAATGCAAGAAGAACCTAAAGGTTAAATTATGTTTCAAACAATTAAATCATTAAAGTTAACTATTCAAAGTATAATTGTATTTATATTGATTTCCATATTTAGTCTCAATCTATTAGCTGAAGAAAATGATAGTAAATTTAGAAAAGTAGAAGCTACTGGTAGAGCTATATTAATTGATGGCAATATAGAAATTTCTAGAAAAAGAGCGCTAGAAGACGCCTTATATATAGCTGCGCTTAAAGGTGGAGCAAATGTAAATGGTTTCTCTGCGATTGGTGCAAATACAGTTATAAATGATCAAGCTATTATTACTGCTGCATATAAAGTTATTGACTTTAAAATACTTAAAGAAACAAAGAGTAAAGAATATTTGTCTATTCGAATTTCTGCAATTGTAGGTGGTGATTTATCCTCAAAAAATTGTAAGGTAAGACCAATCAATATTTCATTATTTCAAGGACAATTGAGTGTTGGTTCAGATGTGCCATCAAGTTTAGCTAGAAAAATGTCTTCATGGTTTAATGATTTTTATGAAATTATTTCCAACACATCCAATGTTTCTGCATTAGATTTTAGGAATAGCTCAATTGATGAAGTTATAAAATCAAATAAAAACTCTGCATTTGACTATACTGCATTAACAAACGGTATACCTTACATACAAGGTGGCGATTACAGCTTAGTTCCTAGTTTAATCTTAACAAAAGATTATTCTAAAAATAATATCTTTTCTAATTTTATAGTTAAAATTTCTTTTAAAATTTACAAAGGATCTGATTTTAAGTTAATGCCAATAAAAACATTTAATTTTCCAATCAAATATAATGTTGATAGTAAATTTCAATTTTTGAAAAATGTATCTACCTTAAATATAAATTCAGTTGATATAATGTTAAAAGAACATCTTAAAACAGTAACAAATAGTTTTTTTGAAGATCTATATTGCAGGCCTCTAGAAGGAAAGTTATCACTGTTAAACGGAGAATTAACTGTTGATTTAGGAAGCAAACAAGGACTTAAAGAAAAGCAGATTGGTTTAGTAAGAGGACTAAAAATTAAAAACTCAATGCTTAGTAATAGTTCTGTAGTATTGCATGCAGAGAGTATAGGCGAGAATAATAGTAAATTATTACCATTAAATGATAACGTTAAACTAGATAGTTTAGATAACTTGATAGTAGAATTTGTGGAGTAGAATATAATGAAAAAGACTATATTATGTTTTTTATATATATTTAATTTAAGTTTTATAACTGTATTTTCTTCTATGGTTAAGGCTGAACCTTTTGTAGTTCTTGAATATAGAGGCAGCAATCAATCAAGCTATGATCTTTCAGATAATATATTTTTACAAGATGGTAATTATAATGCCAATCATACTGTATTAAAGAATGAAACATTAAGTGACATAATGCTAAAATATTATGGATCAAAATCGTTTAATAAAAATATACTTAGTCTTGCAATTGTACAATTTAATAAACATGCTTTTGTAAGAGGAAACCCTAATTTCTTATTTTCGGAAAAAAAAATATATCTTCCTAGTGTTAATGAAATTAAAAATTTAATTATTAAAAAACAAAATAAAACTAATGATAATGAAGGCGCACAAAAAGAAATTTCTTCACAAATTTATTTTTTTGGTGGATAAAAATTGTCTAATTCATACTTAAAAAAAATATTATTTATTATAATAGGATGTTTAAGTTCTTATAATGCAACGGCAATTAGTGGTAATGAAATTTCAAATCATTTAACCAAATGGTTATCTGATAAGGGAATAGAAGGTCGACCTATTTTTTCTAAAACAGTTCAGTATAAGAATTGTAAAAATAATCTTAATATTAAAAAAGTTTTTGAAAGATACAATACTATAAGAGTTCATTGCCCAGATTTAGATGGATTTAACCTTGTAATAAGAGTTGATTTGGAAGATAAGCCAAAATTTACTAATAATAACACTGCAAGTATAAAAAAAATTATTAAGCCAAAGAAAAATAATTCTAAAGACAAAATTAAAAAAACTGTTCAACTAATAAAATTAAATAAAGCTCTAGAAAAAAACTCTACTTTAGAACTAAAAGATCTTAAAATTGTGTCGTCTAATAATGTAATCCAGTCATCATTTTTTAATAGTAAGGAAGAATTAATTGGCAGGAAATTAAAGAAAAATTTAAAAATGGATCAATTATTGCACCCAAGACATTTGTATGAAGAGTTTGAAGTTGGAAATGGAGATGTTTTGTCAATTATTTCTAATATAGGAAATGCATCAGTTATAGTGTCTGGAGAAGCACAGGAATCCGGTAATTTAGACGACCTGATAAGAGTGAAAAACTTAAGAAGTGGAAAGATTATTAAAGGTTATATAAAAAAAAATAAAATAATTAAAGTTTTTCGCTAAAATAATAATGATTAGCGTCGTTAATATAAACGTGGAGTAAAAGATATGGATAATATAACAAATAATATACTAAATAATCTTAATAAAAATAGATTACAGAGTTCAAAAGGTTATACAAGTCACTCATCATCGACACCTATTGTTATTAAAAGCGAAGTAAGCTCAAAAGTTATAAAAATAAACGAGACTAAAAACTTAGTTTCTGAATTAGCTTCTTCTGCTCCAATAGATAACTCTAAGGTAAATGAAATTAAAGCTGCTATATCTTCTGGGAATTACCCAGTTGATTTAGATAAAATTTCAGATGCCCTTATGCAGGCCTATATAGAAATGAAGTCTTAAGATATTTGAGTTAAAATTATGATTGAAAAATTGCAAAAAACTTATGGTATTTTAAATTCTTTTGTAGAATTGAATTCAAAAAAATTTAATTTTAACAATATTAAAGATGTTAACGAGCTATTAGATCTTGATCTAAATCAATATGCTAATATTGATAAGGAAACTATTAAGTCTAATTTATCAAATGAACATAAAGATTTGATTTTAAATATTATTTCTAAAATTGATACTTTGGAATCTAAAATATTACCAAAAGCTAATTTGGTGAATTCTTTTTCAGAAAACATTAAATAGTTTTTTCAAAAATTGATGGTAATTTTACAAAAAATGTTCAATATATCACTATGTTCATAGAATTAATTATATCTTATTTTGAAATTATAACTTTTTTTTCTATTATTTTTATTTTAATAGGTATTTTTTCATTATTTTTTATACAAAATAATGAAATTTCAAATAATAAAAAAATTATTTTAAATTATGTCGATGCGTTAAATAATTCGAATAAAGAATTTAAAGACTATTTGATAGGTATAGGCAATATATTAGATCAACAAAAAAATGAAATTTCAATTCAGATAGAAAGAATTTCTTCTCTAGAAAGAGAAATTAATCGTATGAGTAATATTAAAGGTTCAGAAGATACTCTAGGGCTAGCAATTGAAATGGCAAGATCAGGAGAAGATAGAGACAGTATAAAAAATAAAACTGGGCTTAGAGATGATGAAATTGAAGCAATATATACTTACTACAGGAAATAATAGTGAATTATTTTAATCAACATCTATTAATATAGCTTTTCCACTTTCAATAATTTTTTTCGAATCTTCAACTGTGACATCAATCTGAATTCCTGAGGGAAACCTTACACCATTTACTTCAGTAGTTTCTTTTATTTGAACTCTAACCCATTCTAATGGGGTATCAGGATTTTTAATTTTAGTGTTATCTATAATAGATTCTATTATGTTATCGGGCTTAGTAAAATTATTATCAGCTTTATTATCATTAATTATTTGATTATTTAAAATTGATTGTAATCTTTTATTAACAATAGTTACTCTAGCAGCTAAAAAAGCAATTTTACTTAATTCATCTGTTTCAGAAATAAGTAATTCTTTTATTTTTATTGAAAGTTCTTCAAGAGCTAAATGATCAAATTTATTTAATAATTGATCTCTCTTTTGAATTATTTTAGATGAAAGCATATCCATTTTTTTACTTTATATATTTTAAACTAATACGACAATATAAAAAAAATATTAAGATTTTATTATGAAATTTATTTATTGATTATTGTCTTATAAATATAAAAATAATTTGGCATTATATTTGCACTTATTATTCAAATTAAATGAATTAAATGAGTTTTAAGTATGAATTCGATTAAAGACCAATTATCTTTTTATGGATCGGCTTTACAATTAAGAGGCAAGAGAAATAGTATTTTAGCTTCAAATATTGCTAACGCCGCAACCCCCAACTATAAGGCAAGAGATATTAGTTTTGAAGATGAAATTAATAAAATTTCTAGAAACGGTCCAGTAAGAACTACTCATAATAATCACATAGTAAACAATTCAAACAAATCAATAAATGATCCTTCTTATAGAGAACCTTTAGTTGCATCACTAGATGGAAATACAGTTGAGTCAGCTGTAGAGCAAATGCAATTTGCTGAAAATACAATGAGGTACTCAACGACTGTTAATTTTCTTAATGGAAAAATTAATAAAATCATGTCTGCAATTAGAGGTGAGTAATGGAAATTAAATCTGTTTATGATATTGCTGGAAGAGCAATGGCTGCTCAATTAGTTAGATTGAATACTGTTGCCTCAAATCTTGCAAATGCTGGATCTACTACAGGTGATCCCAAAACTACTTATAAGCCATTAAAAGCAATTTTTGAAACGCAATATAGCGATTTAGTTAATAAAAATGGAGTAGCTACAGTTGACGCTGTTGAAGTTAAAGAAATTGGGCGAGAGCCAATTAAATCATATATGCCAGCTCATCCAGCCGCGGATAAAGCAGGTTATATCTATAAAGCTGCCGTAAACGTAGATGAAGAAATGGTCGACATGATGGAAGCTTCTCGTCAATACCAAAATAATGTTGAAGTGGTAACTACTTTAAGAGCTTTAACAATGCGAACTTTACAAATAGGAAAGTAGGAATATAAAATGTCTGAAATAAATTCATCAAATCAATCTTTAACAAATATTTTAGATAAGTTGGGCATTAACTCAGCAAAAGAGAAAAACGCTCCTAAAGAAATTAAAGATCAATTAGGCCAATCTGATTTTTTAAAATTGATGACAACACAGCTTCAAAATCAAGATCCTTTTGCTCCTGTTGATAATGCAGATTTTATTGCGCAAATGGCTCAATTTTCTACAGTTACAGGTATTACATCAATGGACGAAACTATGAAATCAGTTGGTGAGCAAATATCAGATATGAGAATAGCATCCGCTACTCAGATGATGGGTCATTCTGTTTTAGTTCCTGGTAAATACGCAAGACCAAATAAAGAAGGAATAGTTAGCGGAGTAATTGATCTTCCTGAAATGGCAACAAACTTGAATATAATTTTTGAAAGTAGCGAAGGTGAAGTGCTTCATCAAAATACTCTAGGCCTCCAAAAGGCTGGTCTTGTAGGCTTTGAATGGAAAGAATTACCAGAAGATATTAAAAATTCTAATAAGCCAATAACGATAAGAGCTTTTACAGGAAACAGTGGTGATAACGGAGAGCTTGTAACTCAAGTCTTTGCAAATATTTCTGGAACCTCGAAGACTGATGATGGAGTGATGTATGAGGTTGACGATTATGGTTCAATCGATCCTTCACAAGTAGTTAGATTTAAAAATTAAATAAAAAAATATTAAAACTAGGAGAAATTAGAGATGTCATTTTATACCGCACTTACAGGACTTAACGGATCTCAGGCTGATATTTCTGCCACATCAAATAATATCGCTAACGTAGCAACAACTGGTTATAAAAGGAGTAAAGCTGAATTTGGAGATATTTTTGCAACCTCTCCATTACAAAATAGTTCATCTTCAATTGGTTCTGGAACAATTTTAAAAGGTATAAAGCAGCAGTTCACTCAAGGTAACGTTACCTCATCTCTTAACGCTCTAGATATGGCTATATCTGGACAGGGATTTTTTGCGCTAAAACCATCATTGACAACAAACCAAACTGTTTATACCAGAAACGGTTCTTTTTCAGTCGATAACGATAGATATGTTGTAGATTCAGCTGGTCAGTACGTTTTGGCTTTGCCTGTGTCTGATGATGGATCTGTTCAAGGAGGAGAAATTACAGACGCTTCTCCTTTAAAATTAGAACTAGAAGCTGGTGAAGCAAAGGCTACAGATAATCTAGCACTTGCAGTAAATATACCCTCATCATCAACTGTTTTTGAATCAGCAGATGATTTTGACGCATCAAACCCTGCGACATTTAATTCTTCAACATCTGTAACAATTTTTGATAGCCTTGGAAATCCTGTTATTGCAACGGCTTATTTTATTAAAACACAAGCTGCCGGTGGTGATGCCACAACTCATAATTATCAAACGAAATTTATTGTAGATGGAAGGGAAGTTACACCATCTTTAACAGAAGCTATTTCTCCAACTGGTCAAACTTTGGTTGTTGATAGGTTTGGTCAAATGATACCTATGGATCAAAAGCCACAAATTATTTCAGTTGCACAGACTCAACCCTTATTTTATTTAGATGATTTATCTAACAAAACGGTATCACAGTCTGCAACAGTTACTTCTACAGTTTTAGAAGACGCTGCATTTACTGATACTGCACCATCAATAACTGTAGTAACTGATCCACTTCAGTATAATACAACTTATGAAGCAAACCCAACTTTAAATAAATCCACCTATTGGGGAAAAGATTTTTTAACAGTTAGAGTCGACGATACAACTGGAAGTGCAGGTTTTAAAAGTATTGATATAAGGCCAGGAAGTTATACGGCAACATCACTAGCTGCAGAAGTTCAAAGGGCAATCAATGCGGGACTTAGTGATGATGCTAAGTTGTCTATTGACCCAGTAACTGATGGAAGTTTTTCTATTCAGTTTAATCAATTAGATAATAATGATGAAATACAAACTTTGACTGCTATTAAAGTTAATTTAATGAAGGATAGTTTTGTAACAGAGGATTTATTTTCAGCTACAAGCGGAATCGAAAATGTAGCTTCACCTAATTTTTCAAGAGAAGAGTTTCTTGCTCATTCACAATTAAGAATTAATGATGCTTTAAATAGAGCTGCTGTATCTGCAGATGGTGCAACAAATAATTCTGCAACCTATGGTGTCAGTTCATCATTGTTTAATAGAGTTACTGGAAAAGCTTTAACTGGAGCAATTAAAGAAACAGAAGTATTAAGTTTTAATTATAAAAAACCTACGACTACTCTCACTGATGAAAACAATGCTACAATAGAAGAAAAATTTCTTCTTCATAGTTATGCTAATTCTTCACCATTATTAAAAGTATTTGATAAGGCATTAGATGTTACAGCTGTTTCTGGAAGTACAATGGTACAGGATGCCGCAGGAACTTTGAAAGTCTATATTAACGATGCTAGCAATACTATAAGTGCAACATCATTTCCTACTGAAGTGTATTTAGCTGGTGAATTTGATACATCAACATCAACTGTTAACGATTTGAAATATAATGGTGCTAACTTTTCAGTTTCCAGTGCAGGAACTGATGCTAATGGAAATGAATATTTGAACCTTAAATCAGATTCTACCACAGCGATAAATATCACTGATACTAAAGTTAAAGTTCTTCATACAGCTTCAAAAGATATTGAAGCCTACTTTGAAGGTGGAACAGATATTTTTTCAGGACAAAATAATTATTTGGGAAGCAAAAAAATAGTCATAAAAGAATTAAATAAACATTCATATTTAAATAAAAATATGCAACAGCCAGATACTCTAATAAATGGAGCTATTTCAGCTACTAATCCTGCAACAGGTGCAAGTTTAACTGTTGATACTACGGCTGGATTTCCTTCTTCTGGCACATTAATGTTGGGTACTGAGCAAATTACTTATACTGGCATTGGATCGGCTACGACTTTTACTGGTATAACTCGAGGAGCTAACACAACAACTGCAGCAATACACTCGGATGATACAAGTTTACAATTATTAGATTTTACTGATGGGATTATATCTGGTTTTACTGATATTTTAAGAAATACTACTCTTACCACAGTACCTTCTACAAGAGCAACGAATGCTCCAATAGAAGGAACAAATGTAATTTATGAAAAAACAGGAGCCTCTACAGCTGGAACAACAGCTCTAGTTGTAGATGGAGGAACTAACGGAATTAGAGTTGGTGATGTTGTGGTGGGTGCAGGAATTCCTGCAGGTACTAGCGTTACAGCTATAAATAACGCCACTTCTACTGTTACATTAAGCGCGGCTACTACAGAAAATTTAACAGCAGCTTCCGCAGCTGTTGAAGGAACTAAAGTTTCTTTCTTATCAAGTAGTCATACAACTGGTTCAGTAACAACTGGAACAACTGGTCTAGTAGTAGCTGATGCAACAAATATTGCCGTTGGAGACCTAGTTTATGGAACAGGAATTGCTGCAAATACTACAGTTGCAGCGATCACTGGGACATCTGTAACATTAAGTGCTAATGCGACTGCTACTGTAGTTGGAGGGGAAATTAACTTTGTAGATGGTGATGGATTGGGAGCGCAAGTTTTATTAAATGGTGCAGAAGCAATTGGACAAACACAAATTATAGTTGATGCAAATACAGGTATTTCAGTTGGTGATATAGTTGAAGTAGCAGGTGTTCCTGCTGGCACAACAGTTACAGCTATCGCTGGAACTACAATTACCATTAGTGCTGCAACTACGGCAGCTATTGCTGATAATACTTCGATTTCTTTTCTTCCAGCAGATTCTTATACATTAACAGTTGGCTCAACGTCTGGTTTTACTGCTGCAACTGCGACTGCTCCTGGAAAAGTTAAGATTGGTAGTGAAATAATCACTTATACAGGTATGACGGCTACTACATTAACTGGGATTACAAGAGCGGCTGATAATAGTGAAAGCAACTCTATAATTGCCACATCAGTTATATCTTTGCAAGATACTATCAATAATTTAGGTTTATCAACTAAAAATACAGATGTTGCTACTGCTTTAACAGCTACTGCAACAACATTGATAGTAGACAATACTGATGGTTTTGAAAGTTCTGGTTATATAAGACTAAATAATGAAGTGATGTCATATACAGGTATAACAGCAACTAGTTTTACAGGCCTTACTAGAGCTGCAGGAGGGACAACAGCAGCTGCTCATGCTGCTGATGCTATTGTTATACAAGAACTTACGTCTACTGATGATTGGGTTGATGAAAAAGATCCAGCATTAAAAATTGCTTATGATATTTCAAGTCAAAATTTTACTTTAGAGGGTGTGCCATCAATTATTGGTACTTCTACTCAAAGTAAAATGTTTTCTTTTTCAGCTTTTGGACCAGGTGAAGGTACAAAAGCAAATGCAATTGGATTAAATACTTTAAGTAATAAAACCTCATCAAACATTGGTGGCGGAGCAGTTTTAAAAGCTGAACCTATTTTATTTAGTGGAGATCAAATCGCTGCAGATACGCAAAGGGCATACGGAGTTGAGGTCTCTTATAATAACCTGACTCGAAAGTTTAGCATTGCTAGTGGATCTACAGGTGAAAGCATACCTGCTAACTCTGCGGTAGGCGTAGGAGATGGAGGACAAGCTTCATCGAACATTGAAATTGGTCGTTTAGCGATTGTAGACGGAGTTGCAACGGCATCTGCAGCAGGCATCGGTGGAACAAGTGCTTTATTGGGTATAAATGCTACTGCAGCGATATCTACCGTTACGGCGGACACAGCTGGAAAGGGCTTGCAATCAACAGCCGCTACTTTAACAGGAAAAACCTCTAATGAAGATTTATCTGAAGATTTCTTCTTATCTACTTCTGCAGAAGAAACAATTTTTGTTGTCAATGTAAATGATATTACAGCAGCTATTACAGTGCCTGAAGGGGTATATAATGGTACATCTTTAGCCACGGCTTTACAGTCAAGAATTAATCAAATGGAAGATAATAAAGGAAATACTGTTAATGGTGTTACCGTATCATATAATACAACCTCAAATTCTTTTACGTTTACTACTGGTACGACTGGTTTAAAAAGTAAAATATTTGTGTCAGGAAGTTCAAGAATGGGACTTAATAATTTAGAATTAGTTACAGGCACTACACCATCTTTTGTGGATATGGCAAACGCCACGGCTTCATCATCAACTGGACAATCATTGTATGTTAACGATGATGGAACAACAACAACCTTAGCTCCAGAGAGTTCTTGGACGCCAACTACTGACGGAACATTTGCTAAAGTTTTTTTAAGGCCTGGGGAGTTAACTTTTGATACCCAAGGTAACATTGTAAGTCCAATTCAGAAAGTTGGTTACAAAGGTGATTTTGCTGCGGATGATGCCACAGGTGCAGCAGCATTGTCTATTGATCTTGATTTAAATTTTGCTGGATCGACCCAATTTGCATCTGATTTTAATGTGAAATCAGTGACACAAGACGGTCAAACTGTAGGAAAGTTAGATGGACTAAATGTTGCCGCAAACGGCTTAGTTAGCGCTAACTATACCAATGGATTAAACTTAGCGCTTGGTCGTTTAGTTATGGTTAACTTTAACAACCAAAATGGATTAAAACAAATTGGTAACGCAACTTATGTTGAAACTTCGGTTTCAGGTGTTGCTGATGTTGGAGAGGCTGGAGCTGATGGTTATGGAACCATTTTATCAGGTTCATTAGAGCGATCAAATGTTGATATTACTGAAGAGCTGGTTAATTTGATTACCGCACAAAGAAACTTCCAGGCAAATGCAAAAACTATTGAAACTAATACAACCCTTACGCAAGCAATTATTCAAATAAGAACATAATACTTATTTAGCTAAAGGAAAAAAAATGGATCGTAGTATTTACACAGCTCTTAATAGCATGAATATATTAAGAGACAATCAATCTGTTACAGCTCAGAATTTAGCAAACATAAGTGTTGTTGGTTATCAAAAAGATGTTTCAATTAATTTCTCTTCAGTTTACCTAGATAGAGATAAGGGTATAGATCCAAGAGTTATGGCTCTTCAACAGGCGGGGGGGTATGATAGCACTCCTGGCCCAATGCAACAAACAGGAGCTCCTCTTGATTTAGCTATTGATGGAGGAGGTTATTTTATCGTCAAACCAGCAGGTGGAGTTCTAGCAATGTCCAGGCGAGGAGATTTTACGGTATCGGCTGATGGTACATTAAAGGATGGAACAGGAACACAAGCTTTAAATGTAAATCTTGAAGTTATAAATGTCCCTGCTCATCGAACAATTACCGTTTCTGGAGATGGTATTATTAAAATAGAGCCACTTAATGCTCCTTTAGGCCAGAAAGTAGTAGTTGGCCAATTAGCTACAACCTTTGGTTCAGAAGTTCCTTTAGCTAAAACAATAGATGGTTTTGTTAGGCCGATAGATGGAACTGTTCCAGCACCTGATAATACAACTGTTTTATTAAGTGGGTTTATAGAAGGATCTAATGTTAAGTCAGTAGATGAATTAGTTTCAGGTATAGACCAATCAAGGGCTTATGAAATTAATGTGAAGTTTGTCACTACTGCAAAAGAAATAGATGAAGCTACAGCTTCGTTAATGAGAATGCCTCAGTAATTTAAATTTATTCCAAATTTTGGCATATCACTTGCAGTATTCTTATGTAAAATAAGAAGGAGCTTAATATGTCTAATGCAATGCACGTTGCAAAAACCGGTCTCAATGCACAAAACAGTAGAATGCAAGTTATAGCTAATAATTTAGCCAACGTAAATACAACTGGATTTAAAAGAGATAGAGCAAATTTTGAAACTCTTTTATACCAAGTCATTAAAGCTTCAGGTGCGCAAACGTCTGGTGAAACAAAAACTAATTCTGCATTTTCAGTTGGAACGGGAGTTAGAATTATCAACGCTGACAAATTATTTTCACAAGGAAATATAGTTTCATCAGAAAATTCATTAGATGTATCTGTTGATGGATCAGGTTTTTTTCAGGTGTTAATGCCAGATGGCCGGATAGGTTATACAAGAAATGGTGCTTTTGGAAGAAACGCAGAAGGTTCATTAACCACAGCTTCTGGTTATGTTATTCAGCCAGAAATAGCTATACCTGAAGGTGTTACAAATATAAATATATCAGCTGATGGAATTGTATCTGTACAAAATCCAGGAGCAGTTGAAGCTGAAGAAGTTGGACAGTTTCAATTAGCAGATTTTCCTAATTCAAGAGGATTGCAGCCTATTGGTCAGTCAATGCTTGTTGAAACTCCAGCAAGTGGCGTTCCTGTAGTTGCTAATCCATATGAAAATGGTTTTGGTAGTCTTGTTCAAGGTGCTTTAGAAAGTTCAAACGTAAATGTTGTCCAAGAACTTGTTGATATGATTGAAACACAAAGAGCTTATGAAGTTAATTCAAAGGCAATATCTGGCGTTGACGATATGTTAAGATTTATTAGTCAAAACCTGTAAATCATAGAGATAATAATTATGAAAAATCTATATTTTATTTTTTTAATATTTTTATTAAATGGATGTTCTACATATGTTGAAGAAACAAATAATGCTCAATTTACACCATTAACACCATCTTTCCAAGAGTTGAATATAATTCCAGCATCTAATGGTTCAATTTATAGTGGAAGCTCCGCCGGTCTTTTTTCTTCAGATAGAAAGGCGCATAAAGTTGGTGATATTTTGTCTATTACTTTGAATGAAACTTTTACTTCAAATAAAGCAGTTTCAAATGCTTCTGGAAAAACAGATGCTATAGGAGCTGAAGTGGGTCCAACAGGTATATTGCGAAATTTTGCTGGATTGGGTGGCAGTGCATCTAAAACCAACTCTTTTAAAGGGTCTATGTCAACTAATCAGTCGAATAGTTTATCAGGCACAATATCTGCTACTGTTGTAAGAGTTTTTCCAAATGGAAACTTAGAAATTAAAGGTCAGAAAAAATTAAGAATAACTGAAGGTACTGAATATATAAGATTAAGCGGAATAATCAGGCCACAAGATATATCTGCGACCAATACAGTTTCATCTGCGAAAATTGCAGAAGCGCAAATTGAATATGTAGGAGCGGGTGTTTTGGATAGTGCTTCTAAGCCTGGTTGGGGTAGCGCACTTTTTAGAATGCTTTCACCATTTTAGGATAACAAATATATGAAAATTTTAAAATTAAGTTTTTTAATCACTTTAATGTTTCTATCTTTTATTAATCAATTAATGGCTGATAGATTAAAAGATATGGTTAGTTTTGCCGGTATAAGGTCAAACCAGTTGATGGGTTATGGAATTGTTGTAGGACTTGATGGCACTGGAGATGCAACATTAGCACTCACTCTTCAGAGCATGCAATCTACAATGTCTCAGTTTGGAATGACTGTTGGCACAGGAGATTTAAGTGCAAAAAACTCTGCTGCAGTTATGATTACAGCAAATTTAGATCCCTTTGCAAAAGTAGGTCAACAAATAGGTATTACTGTGTCTTCAATGGGGAAGGCTAAAAGTTTAAGGGGTGGAACACTTTTAATGGCACCTTTAAAAGGTGCAGATGGTCAAACTTATGCTATTGCTCAAGGAAATTTAGCTGTAGGTGGCTTTGGTGTAGAAGGAGCTGATGGATCTTCTATGTCTGTCAATATACCTACAGTTGGAACCATACCAAACGGAGCAACAATTGAAAGAATGGTTCAAACATCATTTATAACTTCAAAAAATTTCGTAATGAACCTTCATAATAGTGATTTTACAACAGCTAATAGAATTACAGAAGAAATTAATAAAGTATTTGGCCCTGATGTAGCTAAATCTCTTGATAAAACTTCAATATCTGTAAGGGCTCCAAGTGATTCTGCTCAAAAAGTAAGTTTTATGAGCCTTTTAGAAAATTTAGAAGTTGATCCAGCTGCGCCTGTAGCAAAAGTAGTTATTAATGCAAGGACGGGAACAATAGTAATAGGTGGAGATGTAAGAGTTACTCCAGCAGCAGTAAGTCATGGAAGTCTGACTGTAAAAGTTAATGAAGACACAAACACAACACCAGGTCAGACTTTATACGATGACGAAGGAAATATTACAACGACTACTGATGCAACTACTAACGCTGATTCAAAAATTGAAGCTGGAGCTGACAAAGCATCTGCATTTGTATTTGATACAGGAACTTCCCTATCAGATATAGTTGATGCGATAAACGCAATAGGAACAACAAGTGCTGATTTAGTTGCTATTTTAGAAGCTCTAAGGGCTGCTGGCGCTTTAAGAGCTCAAATGATTATTATTTAGGTAGATAATTGATGGGAAATTCAATAATAAATTCTAATCAAATGAATGTTTTGATTGATAACGCAACAAACAAATCATTATCAACTGATTTATCCAATAAAAAATCAGGAGAGTTGAAAGATGTAGCAGAGCAGTTTGAAGCTATTTTTGTTCATCAAATGCTTAAACAGGCAAGAAAAAGTAAGCTTGCTGAAGGTATGTTTAGTTCTGAAGCTCAGGACACTTTTAATAATATGCTTGATATGGAGTACTCTCAAGTTTTATCTAAGAAAAATAATTTTGGAATAGCAGATGCCTTAATAAAGCAATTCCAACCACATTTGCAATTAAAGGATATCAAATAAATGGCATCCTTATTTGAAATTGGTAAATCAGGTGTTCAAGCTTACAGACAAGCTTTGTCTGTTACTGGACAGAACATAGCTAACATTAATACTGAAGGGTATAATAAACGTGCTGCAGTAGTATCAGAAATATCTGGTGGTTCGGGAGGTATAACAAATGTTGCCGATCAGTCTGGTCTTGGTGTAAGAGTTGATAATATAAGAAGGTCTTTTGATGCATTTCTTGCTGATAACACAAGAACTACCACATCTGATTACAATAAGTTAGATAGTTTTGTTAAAAATTTAAATAGCTTAGAAAATATGTTGTTACCTGAAGATAGTGATTTAGGAACTTTTATTGGAAGATTTTTTAGTTCACTTCAAGATGTAGCTAGTAGGCCTGACGAATTATCGGCAAGAACAGTAGCAATAGAAAATGGGAAAGCTCTTGCAAATTCATTTAATACTTATGATAGGTCTTTAAAAAATTTTAAAAATGCTGTTTTAAAAGAAGTTGACATTCAACTTGATAAAGTAAATTTATCTCTTGAACAAATAACTAAAATAAATAAATTAATAAGAACGAGTGGAAAATCAGACGCTTCAAACGATATATTAGATGCTAGAGATTTAGCACTAAAAGAACTATCAAAATCAATAAACTTCACAGCTGAATTTGACAATACGGGAGCGGCTAATTTAAGGTTAGGGGACTCTGGAAAAGGTGCTGTGCTTGTTGATGGGACATCGTTTGCAACTATTACTGCAAGTGCAGATGAAAAAAATATTATTTTAAAAATAAACAGAGATAGTTTTTCATATTCAGCGCCTGGCTTATCTGGTGGAATAATCTCAGGACTTTCTGAATATTATAATTTAGTAGAAACTGTTCAAAATGAAATAAGTCAGTTAGCAGAAAAATTTAGTAAAGAGTTAAATCAAATCCAGACCTCTGGGATTGATTTAAATGGTAACAATGGAAAACCAATGTTTTCAACTAATTCAATGTGGCCACAAGCAGGTTTAAATAATAAATCAAAGTTAGACTTTGAAGTTATAATTGGAAACCCTAATGTTATAGCTCAAGAAAATATTAACGTAAATTTTAATCAAACAGGTTCAAGTTGGGAAATTAGTTCATCAAAAGGTCTCTCAGTTCAATATGGAAAGACCTTAAAATTTGATGGTTTTGAAATTCAGGTCATTGGCAACCCCCAGGATGGGGATAAAATAGTTATCTCTCCAAATATAACAAGAGCCGGAGCTTTTACTTTTCAATTGTCTTCTGCAGAAGATCTTGCAGCAGCCTCTAAAAATTTAATTTCTGCTAGTTCTGAAAATATAGGCTCTGTAGATTTAAAACTTCTTGGAAAAACAGCTATAATTGAAAACAACTTTCTACCGCCAAAAGTAGAGGAAGTTTTTAGTAAGTCTGCAAATCCGCTTTTAGCTACTTCTTTTTTAAAAGATGGCGTAATTTCAACAATTCCTAGTTCTATTAAATCAATAAATTTAAACTCTCTTGGTAATCAATCTTCAGCTACTTTTTTTATATCAGATTCACAACTTAACAATTTTTCATCATTAAACCTTACTTTAGCTAATGGTAATATTATAAATTTAACCAAAGATATTACTGATCCAGGCGACGGAATTAAATCTGTAAAAGAGTTAGCCGATTTGTTGAATTCTGGTCTGATGCTTGATGGGAAAAGTAGGCATAATTTTAGAAATTATGGCATGTACGCTTCAGGAAAAAATGGAACTATAACTATTGCAACTTCAACTTCTGACATTGTTTCAGGCTCTATATTATCTTCTGGAAACACATTCTCTCCATCTATATTTTCAGTTAATAGTTCTGATGCAGCTGCAAGTGATATTCAAATAATTTCAAGAGATGGAAGACATATATCGGGAAAAGCGCTAACTTCTTTCCAGATAGCATCGTTGATTAAAGAAGAGAATGGATTTTTTAAAGATGCTGAATATAAAAATGATTATCTTAATAATAATTATAGAGGCGTTAATCTAACTAGAAGAACTGCAAGCGGTGACTATATTCAAAATTTTGGATCTAATTTAAGTTATAAAAAACAAGCTACAGATGCAGATGGACTTTTCACTAACAAAAATGCCACCGCCTTGTCAGGTACTTTAACGTTAGATGGTTTGCATGCAAATTCTAATGACATAGATGGAAATATAACAATTACAAGTTCTGGTAATGATAGTGGTATTAACTTTACCATTTCAGGTTACGATCAAGATGGACTATATCAAACTGAAGCCATGACAGGTGCTAATGCCTCTCAGGTAGTTGGTTCTAAAATTTTTAAATCAGTCTCTAGTATTGTAAGTAGTGGAAACGCTGCAGGGACTATTAATATAGGAACAAAGGCGAGTGGTTATAATCTTAAAACAACTAACAATAATAATACTTCAAATACTACAGCAATATCTATAAATGCCTCAGCGCAATATCTTACTAAAAAACTCACAGAAGATCTTCGAGGAACAGGAGTTTCCGTGGAGGCTAAAACAAGAGTACTTTTAGGGCCTTTTGCTTACGGTACAAGTGGTGATATTAGCTTTAAATTAGAAGGTAAAAATACAGATCCAATATCTATTTCAGCAACAATTGACTCAACCGACATTTCAGCTTTAGCTAAAGCAATAAATCAATACTCATCTCAAACAGGTTTAAAAGCTATTAATACTCTGGGTTTTGATCAAGTAATCATAGAATCTGAAGATGGATATGATATTGAAATGACTGAAATAGTCGCTCCGTCTGATTTTGATATTTTTTCTTTAGGAGAAGATTTTAATAAACTTTCAGATGCTTTATCAATCGATGTAAGTTCATCAGATAAAATATCTGCCTATATTAAAGGAAATATTAGGTTCTCATCTAGCCAATCTTTTAATAATCAGATTGATTCTGGACAAATAATATCTGGATCACTAGATGCACTTGAGAATAGTTATATCGATGTAAATTTAAACTCATCTGGTGAAACAGCAAAAATAAAACCAATTATATTTAATCAATTAGATGATAACTTAGCTGATCCAAATGGTAAAAAAGCAATAGTAGGACTGTCTCAGTATGGACTAGATATTAACCAAAAACAGTATTGGCTAGGTGTAACTGACGATAATAGTTTGTATACAAGTAATAATCCAGGTGCTGCTGCAGCACTAACGCTTGACGGTGCATTAATCAATTCAGGTAATTTGTCAGCAGTTGTTTCAATTTATTGTTCAGCTTCTGAGACTGGTAATACTTTTACTGTGACAGGAACAGATGAAGATGGTGCTGCAATTACAGAAGTTATAACTGGAGTTGCTTCTTCAAATACTGCATTTGGGTCTACAAAATTTACAACTATAGCTTCAATAACCACTTCTGCAACTGCCAGTGGTAATATTAAAATAGGAACTATTGGAAGAAGTAATGTAAATGATTATGAAAGTCTTAAAAAAGAGACTTCATTAACTGCAGCAGGTTTATTAACTTTAAACGGACCTTTATCAACTTCAACATATTTAGGTGCAAAAGTTCTCATAAATACCAGTACAGACACAACTTCAAATTCATTTGTTATTTCAGGAACAGATTTAAATGGAGCGTCTATTACTGAAACTATTACGGGCTCAAATTCAGGAACAGCAAAAACTACTAATATTTTTCAAACAGTGTCATCTATTAGTGTCACTGGTTCAATATCTACTATGGTAAAGATAGGAACTGAAGCTGCTGCTGGAAATTGGGAGACATCAATTGATGCTAACGCCTTAGAGATTGATACAAATTATGAAATATCAAAAGCTTTGGCTGCTGATTTGAGAGTTGGAACTCCTGTCTCCCAGATCAAAGGTGATGTGATTAATACAATTCCTACCGAAGGTACACAAGTAGAATTATCTTTTGAAGGTCAAGTTTTTAAAGTAACTATGAGAAATGGGGAAGTAATAATTAACGGACCTGAAGATAACAGGGTAATTGCAAGGTTTAATGGTACATCTGATTTAGATCAGGAATCAATTTCATCATTACAATCAGGTACCGCGTCGACTGCATTAGTTTTTAATGGAGTTAATGCGATCCAGTTGGACCCCGATGGGTTAGTTGTGAATGAATCAAAAGCAATTAATAGCAATTTTACCATAAATGGAGCATTGGCTTCAGAAGCAACTACCGGTTTAAATTCTTTTATAAGCATTTCAAGTTCTAGTAATAATAGTTCAGCAACTTTTACAATTACAGGCACAGATATAGACGGTAACGCCCAAACCGAGACTATTACGGGAGTTAATAATAATTCTGTTACAGGAAGTAAGATATTTAAGACCGTGACTCAAATATCAAATGATAATAACACTAATAATATAAATGTTGGAACTGTGCCCGCAATAGTTAATGTTGATGGAACTAGGGCATCTATCACCTCAACTGCAAATGAGACAAATAATACCTTTAAAATTGTTGGAACAGATGTAAATGGTTTGTCTCAAACAGAAACCATATTCGGCCCTAACTCAGGAAAGACTGTTTATACCCAACAATTATTTAAGACGATTACATCTGTTACACCATCGGTATCAACTCAAGGAAATATTCAGGCCGGAACTGCTCCCGGTTTTCAATTCATGGCAACTGTTGATGGTACTGTAGAAGGAGCGCAATTTAAACTTGTCCAAAATAGTGAAAATATTAAAAATGCGTCTGCATTTGGTATTTCGTCAGCTACAACAACTTTAAAAGGAAACTTTGTATTAAAACCGACTAATGAAGATGAAGCGATCAGAATATTTGTAGATGATGGAACAAACAGAACAGGGTACTCAATAAAATTTGACGGTAATGGCGATCCACAATTTTATAATTCAATTGGTTCTGAACTAAGTGGTTCAGCGCCATCTGGTTTAACTTTAGAGTGGAATGAAACCTCAGGTACAACAAGTAATAATTCAATTAATACTAATGTGTCATTTACTGGAGGAGTTGACGTAAAACCAATGTTAGGAGTTTTATCAACTACTGATGATGATGGTTTATTCACAAGTAAATCGACTACAGCGGGAAATTTAGTTTTAGATGGTGTGCTGAAATCTTCAAAAGCACTTAATGCAACTATAAATATATTTTGTGCAGGTGATGAAACATCTAATACGTTTACAGTAACTGGATATGATGATACCGGATTATATGTTACCGAGACAATTTCTGGACAAAACGCTGCAACTGGTGGGGGGGCAGTAGTATTTAACGAAATATTATCTATTTCTGCGCAAAATGCTACAGCTAGTTCTATTTATGTTGGAACATCAGCTAACGCTCAAGTTTTTGAACCTTCTGTTATTACAGTTACTCCTTCTGGCTCAGATGTAGGAGACAAATACACAATAGAAGGTTTAGATCAATTTGGAAAAGCTCAAATCGAAGTTCTTACAGCGGAAGCAGCAGGGGTTACCGTAAAAGGAAACAAAGTTTTTTCAAAACTTCTAAGATTCACACCAGGAAGCACCTCTTCTTCTCCAGTGAGTATTGGGACGCAGCGTGTAGGAAATTTATCAATTAATAATACAGTTGGAGGTTCAACATTCCAACTAGATGACAGCCCAAATGTTGAAATAGAGTATGGCTTTAAAACGCAAAGGCTTAACTTAACAGTTGATAATGAAGGTATAAATATATCAAATCTAAGAGGAGATGCTCTTAAATTAGATATCCCCGCTAACTCCATTCAAAACAGTGTGTCCGAAACAATTTCAATTAATAATTTACCTAATGAAGATTTAATTATAATTGTAAGTGGAGGAGGAGCAAAAAAAATAAGTGCAGACTATGACATTCAAGAAAACATGTCTGATTTATTAGATCTTGAGTATGATATAAAGGTAGATAAAGTTAATACAAACAAAGTAGAAATTTTTGAAAAATCGAGTGGACATTCTATCGCTACTAGAATTCTAGACCAAAATAGAGTTTTTGAGTTTAACGAGAGTAAATTTCAATTTTCTGAACAACCTTTAGTTGAGAATGTTTTCTCATTGTCAGAAAACAAGTCTGGAACTGGTGATGCTAGAAATATTCTGAATATGATCAATTTACAAATGGAAGACCCAAACCAAGTAAACAAAGGAAATTTTCAAGAAATTTTCAGTACTACATTAGCAAAAGTTGGTTCTAATGTTCAGGCAAATAAACTTTCACTTACAGCGGCTCAAAGTTATATGGAAGCCGCAGAAGGAAGTCAAAGTGAATTAGCAGGTGTAAATTTAGACGAAGAAGCTGCAAACTTATTAGAATTTCAACAGGCTTATCAGGCTTCGGCACGAATATTGCAAACTGCTA
This sequence comes from Pseudomonadota bacterium, assembly GCA_027625145.1. Classification (GTDB taxonomy): domain Bacteria; phylum Pseudomonadota; class Alphaproteobacteria; order Puniceispirillales; family Marisalimonadaceae; genus CAJJBL01. Next base: position 7,582 of record JAQBXK010000015.1, on the reverse strand, counting down.
AGGAATTGTTTCAAACACTAATTAAAGTGGTTTAAATCATATAGGTAAGAATAAATGCAAATTAGTAGTAAATTATTTAACCAACGACAGGTACAACAATTCTCTGATATAAACTCTGACCTTCAAACAATTCAGGGTAAAATTTCTAGTGGAAAAAATATTTTAGTAGCCTCTGATGACCCAGTTGGTTCAGTTGAACTTTCTGGTTTTAAAGTTGTTAAAGAGCAGTTAGATCAATATGTTAAAAATGTAAATAATTCAGACTCACGCTTAAAGACTATTGATGCTAACCTACAAAACCTTACTAATATTATCATTAGAGCAAATGAATTAATGATACAGGCATCAAGTGATGTTCTTGGAGCGTCAGATCGTGAAGCAATTGCTATTGAGTTAGATCAAATGAAAGAACAAGCTCTTGGTCTAGCCAATCAACAAGATGCTACAGGTGCTTTTTTATTTAGTGGATATAAAAGTAAAGTCCAACCTTTTGTAAAAGATATTTCAGGTGCAATTAATTATAAAGGAGATCGAGGAATTACCTCATTAGGTATTTCTGAAAGTATGGTTGTAGAAACAAATTTAGATGGTGGTTCGTTATTTGAAAGCATCAAAATAGGTTCAAATAAAGCTATATCTATGTTTACTATGTTAGAAAATATGTCACATTCAATTAGAACTGCTGCACAATCCGTTCATGCTCTAGAAGCGCCCACAAGTGCTGAAATTGAGATAAAAAATAATAATTTTGGTGAATGGAAATTTGATATTACAGGAAATGATGGAACAGCTTCTATAACCTCAGAGTTAGTAGGTGATGACCCAACTGATATCATTACAAAAATTAATGCTGCTAATATAGGTATAACCGCTTCCTTATCTACAACAGAAGGAAAAATAAAACTTACTAGTAATCAAGAAGGGTTGATTAAAATTGAAAACTTAGAGATTGAGGGAATGGAAAATGCTCAAAAAGATCCTACTTCTTATATAGTATTAAACGTTACAGATTCAGGTGGAAATATTTTAGGAAAATCTCAAACTTTATATAACTCAAAACAGTTAACGTCGTCTCAACTAAATAATATTGCAGAAACACAAGTACACATTGCAAATTTTAGAGGAAAAGTAGGTGCAAGATTAAACTTGCTTGATAGACAAAGAGAAACATTAGCTGAAAGAGACATTGCTATTCAAAAAGATATTGGTAATTTAGTAGATGCAGATTTAGCTGTCTTGGTAACAGAGATGCAATCTAAGATCACTAGCTTGCAAGCAAGTCAGCAAGCTTTTGTAAAAATATCAAGTTTAAATTTATTTGAGTTTTTAAGATAGCTCTATAAATCTTTTATATTAACATCTTGATTGAATAATTCTCCTAACCAATCAATATCTTCTACTTCATCTATAACCCAACCAGGTGTTGCTTTTCCCATTAAATTATTTCTAATACTGTATATGTAAGCTCTGAACATTTTTAAGGTTTTTTGAGAATTATATTCTTTTACCTTTTCCGGATCAAACGCAGATGAAAACATATTTTTAATCTTTCTTTCACTTCCATTAGCGTTAAAACTTATACGATTAAAGATATAGTCATTTAAAAAATTAACAGCTTCTTCCTGTGCATTTATCTCAGAGAGAAATTGAAGGATTTTTTCACTAGCATCAGAAATTTCTTCAAATTTTACTTCATTATATCGTGTTGAAATTTCAGTAGAAAACTTTTTGGATATAACGTTTATAGTATTATTAGTACTCAAAAAGTCTTTAGCTGTTTGAGCACAACATAAAGAAAAAACCCATTCAGGACAAAATTTCGACATATCAATTGTTCCATTAAAAATATTATTGTTAATATAGTTCATGGAAATATGTATTTCAACTGACTAGTTGGTGTATTTTAATTTTTTTTCCCAATTTCTACCCATGCTTCAAAAATGTCAGTAATCACTAATATTGCTGAGTCAATCCCGTCTGATTTAAGCTCTTTAAAACCCTTAATAATTTCACGCCTACAATAAGAATATAAATCATTTAGATTGCCTGCAATTGGTTGTCCTCTTTCAAAATCAAGACTAGACTGTAGCACTATTATTGACGATAAACTTTGGCTAAACGCCTTAGACTTTATGTCTGATACATTAGGCCCTTTTTTAATAGAGAATGATAAAGTTTTCATATTACTAAGAAGCTCATTTAATATTATTTTTATAAATTCATGAGGTTTAGCCTCTTCTAGTTTTGAATGAACATCTACAGCTTTATATTCTTTCATCATCGCATGATAATTCATTAAACACTCCTTATTTTGAACTCATTAATACAAACGACTTCAAAAAAAAATTTTTAGGTTAATTTTAATAAACTTTATTTTTTTTCAATATTTTTAATTTGATCTGATAAATTTATATAGGCTTTAAGAACATCATTTTCAGAAATAATACCTAATAATTTGTTATTTTTATTATCAACTATTGGAATGCTTTCACCAACGAATTCAGATAATTTTTCAATTGTTTCTAAAACGCTATCATTTGGTTTTAAAATAATATGTTTTTTTTCTTTAAGTAAAAAAGCTTCTGTTGAGCCTTTATTAATAAGATTAATAATATTTATCTTACCAAGATAATTATTATCTTGATCAATAAAATACCCTTCGGTTGTTTTATTTTTTTTAAGAGTTTTAATAACATTGTCAGTTGTCATAGTCCTATTTAATGAAGTATATTTCTTGTCTATATAGTCTAGTATTTTACTTTGGCTTAGAAGTATATGCTCTCTTCCTTTGTTGATTAATATATTTCTGTTTTGTAGTTGGACATCAAAGAAACTCGTTCCAAAGGATATATATGTTATTAGATTACATATACCTATTGGAAGCATTGAAACAATAGCATAATTATAAGATCCAGTTAACTCTAGTACTAGAATTATAGCTGTAATAGGAGCTCCAATAACAGAACTAGAAACTGCAGCCATACCTGTTACTGCAAAAATTGAAAGTAAAGAGATATTCTCTCCTAAAAAAGGAATATTAAATACTAAAGCACCTGTAGCAGCTCCAATAAATAATGCTGGTGAGAATATGCCACCAAATAATCCAAAACCTATACAAGAAGAGGTTAATAACACTTTAATAATTAATGCAATTAGTAAAAATAAAAAGGTATGCTCAATTGTAATAAAACTCATAATACCATCTGAACCAAGACCAATAACAATGGGTAAGAAAATCCCAAATAAACCGCATAATATTCCTGGAATTAGTGGTTTATAATGTAAAGGAATATTTATCATGGAAGATAATTTTCCAGAAAACAGGAGAGATTTCATAAAAAAAATAGCTACAACAGACGAGATAATACCAATAACAGTTAAGCCAGGTAATGAGCTTAATAAATCAAAATCATTTTCATTAAATCTAAGGGGGTAGGTCACTACGTCAAGTTCAATAGCTAAAAAATTTGCAGAAACAGAAGATAAAGCAATTGCCGCCACCCCTTTTTTAGAAAAATGTCTTATAATAACCTCGTGGGCAAAAAGAATTCCAGCTAAGGGCGCTCCAAATGCAGCAGAAATTGCCGCAGCAACACCACTACCTATTATAATGTCATGCGGTATTTTAGGCATAAAACTTAATCTGCGCATAAAAGCAGCAAAAGTTCCACCAAAATGAACTAGTGGACCATAAATGCCAACTGAGGCACCCCCGCCGATAGAAATTAGAGAAGCTAAAGTGGATAGAAAACCTTTTTGAACATCCAATTGTCCACTGATTTGGTGAGCTGCGTAAATAGTATCAGCAGGGCCATGCCAACGATCAATATTCTTTATTTTTATTAATAATCCAATTAACAATGATGCTATAATGGCAATTATCATTGGTATAAAATTAAATTGCTGCTCAAATATAGTAAAATTTAAAAAGTTATAATCTGACACATTATGAGTTAACTCAAAAACCTTTTTTCCTGAAAACATAAAAAACTGAGCTACACAGGATACTATTAACCCTGTAATAATTGCAACAATTACAAGCGCAAAATTAGTAACCAACAAGGATGAAAACTGAGTGTTCTTTTTTATCATATCTGATTGTATCATGATATGAATAAAAAAAAACTAAAAAATTGGGCATAAAGTTTGCATTAATACAGACGTTAATAATATTAATGTTTTATTAGATAATTGGTTTAAGTTATGGCAGTTGACTATTTAAGTGCAATAAATCAAGGTGGTAGTGGATTAAACATTACTCAAATTGTTGATAGTCTTGTTGAAGCAGAAACTACGCCGGAAAAAGATAAAATAAATGAAAATGTTGAATTTAAGACATTAGAAATTTCATCACTAGGTACTGTCGCCAGCGAATTAAACCTCCTAAAAACAAACACCTCAGCATTAGCCAATAAAACAAAATTATCCACGTCGAGCGCAAGTACTCTAAATACTATTTCAGTTTCTAATCCAGCCCTAGCTCAAACTTTTAGCTCTGACGTTACAGTTTCTACTTTAGCAACGCCTCAAACATTAGAGTTTTCAGGTTTTACCTCAACTTCTGAAAATATTGGTAGTGGCTCAATAACTGTTGATTTTGGTAATTGGATTACTAATGGTACGGCTACTGATGATGATTCCTTATTTAATGACACCACTTCAGTCACAGCGTCTACTTCTTTAGGAACGCCTACTGCTCACTCTAATCTTGGCGGTGTGGTAAGAATCTTAACTGCAACAGGTGGTGATCAGTCATCTGCTTCATTTACAATTGTGGGAACAGATATGGCTGGAAATGCCCTAACAGAAACCATTAATGGGGGTGGTGATGGAGCTGCAGTTACAACAACTAAAGTATTCAAGTCTGTTACAAGCATTACTCCTGGCTCTACTGTTGGGACAGGCAATGTCAAAATTGGTCATGTGGCTTCTGATTTTGGTCCTAACACTGCAAGTACAAGCTCAACCTTAACAATAGGCTCGGGTTCTGGTAACCTAACTAGTATAGCTTCTAATTTGAACAGCATAACGGGTGTTGCTGCAAGTATTTTAAATAAGGGTGATGGAACTTATTCGCTAGTCGTAAGGACTGAAACTGGTGTGAACAATGCTATAAAAATTTCAGTATCTGAAGATGCAAGTGATACAGGCCTATCTACTTTTGATACTACTTCAGATAATTCAAGCCATCAAAAAACTGCAGCAACGGATGCATATTTAGTTGTAGATGGAGTTACGGTAAGTAGATCTTCAAATACAATTACAGATTTATTTGACGGTCATGAATTCAAAATTACTTCAGTAACAGCAAGTTCTTTTAGAGTTTCATCTCAATTAGATAAAACAAGTGCTTTGACATCACTTAAAGAGTTTGTAGATGTTTTAAACGATACTAGAGTTACTTTAAATGAATTAACAAGACAAGGCTCAGATACAGTTGAAGCTGGGCCGCTATCAAAAAATGTTGCTGTTAAAAGTTTAGTAAATAAAATCAGCTCTATAACAACTGGAGCAATTGTCGGTTATGGAAGTAAAGATTTATACTTATCAGAATTAGGCGTTAGAACAGAAATGGATGGTACATTAACTATTAATGAAAAAACATTTAATTCTCAATTTGATTTAGACTCAACGGTATTTGATGCAATTTTTAATACAATGTTTAGTTCTGGATCGTCTTATTTAAAAGTTGAAGGTTCTATGGCCACATCTAACCCAACACCAGGACAATATTCTTATATTAATGATGGTAGTTCAGTAAAATTGGACGGGTTAGCAATGACCTCAACAACAGATGCGTCAGGAAATACTTATTATGTCTCTAGTGGAACTGCTGCAAATACAGCAGGTATAAAAATTACAGAGGCACAAACTGTATCAAGCGCTTACATCTACTTTGGTAAAAGTTTGATAGATCAACTCACTGATTATATTGATAATAGCCTTTCCTCAAAAGGAACTTTAAATAAATCAGAGACTACTGCTTCAAATGATTTACTTGACTTGAAAATGGACTTAATCAGTGTAGATGAAAAAGTTGAATCGCTTACAGTAAGGTATAAAAAACAATTTTCTTCAATGGAATCAGTTGTTACAAGTTTAAAATCTACCGGGGATTACTTAAAAAACATGATGGATTCTTGGAATAGTGATAATTAACATATTTAAATTTACCTAAAACAATTTATATAAAAAAATTACTTTAGATTAATATATTTCAATTTGTATTAAAAATTATTGATTTTCTTTTTAAGGTCAAATCCTTACTAAATTTTAAAAATAAGTCAAAATTTAGGGCTTTATTATATCTCTTAAATATCATTTGCCTCAGATCAATATAAGAAGCATTTATAAAGGCTTATCAACAAGCCTCTCAATTTCATGTTATTAGTGATAAACTACTGTCAATATATTTTATTCATGAAATGTCTTTATAGTAATTTTAAGCTATAAATATGAAAAAATTAATTTTTTTTCTAAACAAAATTTTACACCGTCGTAAACATTATCAGAAGGTGCACTTAAGCACCAATTACTTAAGGAGATTTTAATGAGTAGTGTAAATACAAATATGGGTGCGGTTGTTTCTGCAGCTAATATGGCAAAGTTTGGAAGAGAATTAGATACCTCAATTGAGAGATTGTCTTCAGGACTAAGAATTAATAGTGCTAAAGACGATGCAGCAGGAATGGCTATCGCAAGCAAAATGGAAGCTCAAGTAAGGGGTGTAACACAAGCTATTAGGAATGCGACAGATTCACAAAAATTGATTGATACATCAGAGGGTGCTCACGTCGAGACTTTGAATATCCTTCAAAGAATTAGGGAGTTAGCTGTTCAATCTTCAAACGATACAAACCGAGCGCTTGACAGAACTTTCTTAAATGCAGAAGCCACTCAACTAATTGCTGAAATAGATAGAATTGCCAACCAAACAACATGGAACGGTGCTAAAATTTTAGATGGAACTTTTTCATCAAAACAATTCCAAATAGGCGCAAATGAGGATGAAAAAGTCACTTATTCAATTGATAATGCTAGATCTTCCGCAATTGGAAATTATCAGGCAAATGGAGTGTCTGGTATTGTAGATGGTGCTGCAGATACTATTGCTTCACACACCTTAACCGTAAGTGGTTATATAGGATCAGCAACAATTACCAATGCTGCAAATTCCTCAGCTGCAACAGCAGCTTCTAATATAAATGCGAAAACTGCTGATACTGGCGTTACTGCAACCGCAGTAACAAAACTTAAATTAGGTACATTGTCTGCAGCAACAACGGTAGCGTTTACTCTTGGAAATGGAACTGATACAGCAAGTATAAGCGCTGCTATTACAGATACTTCTGATCTCAGACTTCTTAAAGATGCTATCAATGCAGTTGCTGGTACCACTGGTATTTCTGCTGAAATGCTAAGTACTGCTAATACAGACATAATATTAACTCATTCTACAGGGGAAGATATTTTACTTACAGCTTATGATACTAGCGTTAATGATACTACATTGAAAGCAACTGCTTTAGACAAAGATGAAGCTACTACAACTGCAACAGCCACCAATGTTGTATTAACAGAT
>JAQBXK010000063.1 GCA_027625145.1 Pseudomonadota bacterium | reverse complement strand
ATTTTTAATAGGGTCAGTTAACGGATTATGATATCTATTAAAAATTAGTTTTTTATTTTTATCTAAACCAGATTTTAAATAAACCTTTTCAAAAAAATTAATACTTACACCCCATTTTTTTAAAAAAATTTTGTTCCCCCTACTCCCTAAGTATGTAAACAAAGATTTTTCTTTTTTCCTAGTAGTTATTGATCCAAAATGATAAGCAAGAGATTTACCTAATCCTTTGAATATTCTAACTTCTATATTCCATAATTTCATAGCAAAGTCGGTGTCATCACCTCCTGTTGGAGAAAATTCTTCACTCCAACCCCCGACTGCTTTCCAAATTTTCTTATGAACTAATCCTGGGCATTTTGTTGTACCCTGGAAATCGAAAGTTTTAATTTTTTCTATGTTATTTATAAGCTTATTTTCATCGAAATCAGAAACCGTTTTTCCTGCATCAAAATATACTTGACCGGCACCCACCATGGTTCCTGATAAATAAAAATTATTATGTTTTATCTTTTTTATTTCATTTACAAATTCACTATCCCACTCTGGACAGTAATAAAAGTCATCGTGTGAAATTAATATATAATCGAAATTTGCAAGTTTTGATGCTCTATTTAATGCTTTAGGCATTCCAATATTATCTTCTGAATAAGTGTATTCTATATTATTTTCTTTAACATATTGTAGGGATCCATCAGTTCCTTCGTTAATATGGACAATTATTTGATGAGCGTATTCAGAATTCTTTTTCAAGCTATCGATACAGGTTTTTAGATATTCTAAGTTATTGTAAGATGGTATTAGTATAGAAAACATTAATTTTTACTTACAAAATCTTTAATATAATTTTTAATATTTTTTTTTGCTGTAAAACCTAGTATTTTTTTAGCATTATTGTTTGGTATAATTGATCCAAATCTATCACCAGGTCTAGATTTTAGAAATTTGAATTTAGAGCCAAACATTTTTGCAATTTTTAATATTGAATATGACTTATTTGTACAGAGCATATATTCTTTTTGTTTACCTTTGGTCCATGCAAGATAGCAACCATGCACAATGTCATTAACGTGAGTAAAGTCTCTGCTTTGTGAACCTGGTTTCACAATAGTTAATGGTATTTTATTTTTATATTGTGATTCAAAAATCCCAATAAGAGCAGACATAGGACTATCCATTATTTGGTTTGGACCATAAACATTATAGAAAAAAACTAGTTCATATTTTAAATCAAACCACTTACTATAATTCTTTATTAATTCTATATTTTTGGTTTTAGCCCAAGCATATGGTGATTGATTTTGATCTTTACCACTGTTACCTAAGGCGCTTGATGTTGCAGAATATATAATCTTAATTTTATTATCTTTAGCAAAATTAATAACCTCAAAAGAATTATAAATATTGCTATTTATGCATTCTTTTATATTTAGAAAACTTTGATAAATTCTTGAAAATTCACCAAAATGGAAAATAACTTTAATTTTTTTTTTTGACGTTTTTAGTGTTTTTGAAATATCTATATTTTCACCCCTTATATACTTAACATTTTTATGATTGATGTGATTTTTTGTTGTTCCAGTAGAGTAATTATCTATGCTAATAATTTTCAAATTTGTTTTTTTTAACAAATATTTAATTAAATTCGAACCAATAAAACCAGCACCTCCTGTAACAACTATAATATTTTTCATAATTAGAAATTTATGTTAACTCTTATTCTCCCAAAAATATTTTTTTTTAATATTAAATGTTTTGGCTATTATAAAATCAGCAATAATGGTAGAATTAAAATATTTAAAGTACTTATCTCTACCTTTTTTAGCAATTTTTTGCCTTAATGCATCATCATTTGTAAACTTTTGAATTTTTTTTGATAAATCGTTAACATCTGTATATGTTACAATCTCATCCTTTTTAAAAAAATTACTAATTTCTGTTTTTTTATCAATCATTACTAATAATCCATTTCCAATTAATTGAGCAAATCTATCGCTAGTGTAGTACTTAGAGGGGGCTCCCTGACTTAAGTTTAAAGCAACCTTAGATTGGGAGATGACATTTAAAAAATTATTAGCCCATATTGGTTGTTTGTTCTCAACTCCAAATAGATCAAATTTTATGTCAGGCAATTTATTAGTTAATCTTTTGAGAAAATTTTCACGTGAATCAAACTTTCCTTTTTTTAACACTCCTCTGTGAACACCATGACTCATTGCAAAAAAAACATCATTCTTCAAGTTTTTATGTTTATAATTTTTCAATATCTCAAAAGACTCATCTACTGGGTTTGGCATAAAATAAATATGTTCAGTTTTAGGAAATTTTAAAATATCTGGGTTTGTTGTACAAAAACTTGTATCCATAACATCTAATTTATCAAGAAATCTTTTTTTATTCGATATCCAGTGTGAATCCATTCTATCAAGAAACCATTGAGAGATTTTTATTTGTGGATAGTAATTCTTAATTATTTTCAAGGTTTTAATGTCAATTAAATCAGCATGTCCTAGTATTATTAGGTCAGGTGCATAATTACCAATTATTGATAGTAACTTGTTGTTTAGATATTTAGCACCATTTAAATCGGTTAATTTTCTATGATTACTCAGAACGTCTCTATCACTAAGCTCTAAAACACTATGACCTAAACGTATTAAACCATTGTTAATTCTTTTTCCTGTATTGTAAAATAATCTACCATTATGTCTTTCATTAAAATTAGTTATATGGATAATTTTTAATTTAAATTTTAATAATTTTACTGTATTAGGTTTAAATTCTTTATTTAAAATGTTTGATCGATAATTATCAATTTTATTACTAGCGTATTTGTTTGTTAAATAAAAATTGTTATATGATGAATTTTGTAAATTTATTAATTTTTTTTTATTTTTTATTAAGTCATCAATTGCATTAAAAATATTATTGATTGTGTTTTTTTTAATTATAATACCGTCAGTTATAGTTTCTTTTAAACCACCTCGGTCTGATATAATTACAGCACAACCTCTACTAGCTGCCTCTAAGCTAGTACGACCAAAAGGTTCCTCCCATCTTGAACAAGCAACAGCAATACTTGTTTTTTCAAGCATTTTTAAAACTTTTTTATGCACTTGAAAACCCAATAAATTAAGATTTTTATGTTTAAAAATTAATTTTTCACGAGGTTCATCACCAATAACTATCGCATGCCAATCTTTATACTTTTTTAAAATTTTTAATATTGCACCACCAAATAAATCATAGCCTTTTGCTGAATTTAATTTTCCAACAAAAGTTATTACTTTTTTTTTTTTTTTAAAATCTATTTTTGGCTTGTTAGTAGATTGATTTATAACTTCAAGTTTTGAACTTCCGCTATAAAAATTGTCTAAACCTTCTATAAATCGATTTTTTGACCATCCACTATTAAAAATAATTTTTTCACATATCTCCATCAAATCTAATCTTTCTTTAACATTCTCAGAACCATCCATTTTAAGTGGATCGTTATGAAAATATAAAACAATTTTAGAATTAAGTTTCTTAATATATTTTAAATAATTTGGTCTATTATGAATTTCAATAATATCAGCATTAATAGTTTTTTGTAATGTAACAAATTTACTTACATAGTACCTACTTTGGCTCTGAAATAAACCACTCTTATTTAATTCTATATTTATATAGTTTTTCGATAATTTAAGTTTGAAATCTGTACTACCAAATACAGTTATATTCTTTTTATATTTACTTAAATTTGTAGTGTCATTTATAAATAAAGATACAGCACCTGCATAATTATCTGAGTAATTTTCCTTATAGGGTAAAAGTATTGAAATTTTCATTAAGATGATTTTTCTAAGATTTCTTTTCTTAATTTTTGATTTTTTTTTAATTTATATTCATATGACATAGCTTCATTCTTTGTTTTAAATTTTTTACTATAAATTAACAACCATTTATAGCCCATTGTTGATTTTGCACCTTTGTTTGAATTATGCTTATCCAGTCTAGCAATCAGGTTATTTGTATATCCTACGTAGGTCTTTTTAAAACCAGATGAAATAGATTTAAGCATATATGTGTAATAAAACATATTAATGGCGGTCCCTGGGGGAATCGAACCCCCCTTTGCAGGATGAAAACCAGCTGTCCTAACCGATAGACGAAGGGACCATGTTGTGATCTTTTATTTTAAAAGTCATTATTTATCAAGCGCAATTAAGCTATAGGATTAGGTCTCTAATAGTTAATTGAAGTGTTTTTTTGTTATTCCATATATTTTCATTGATTTGACCTATTACATTAATGTTATTTTTATAGTTTATTAAATGTTCGCCGATCTTAGTATTACTAGAATTAAATGATATTGATTTAATTGAAAATCCGGTTTTTGATTTTAATATTGAAGAAATATGTTTGTTATTTAACACTATAGGCTTAATTATTCTCAAATCTCTTAACATGAAGGTCGGTACTGAGTTTCCTGTACCAAATGGTTCTAGTTTTTTTATATCTTCATAAAAATCTTGATTAAATGCTAATGGTGAAACTTCAGATTCATATGTAAAAATATTGTTATTTACGGTATTAGATTTTAAATAATCATCTAAAATGTACATTTCAAAATCTTTGAGTCTTGCTTTATTTAGCGTAAATCCTGCAGCCATATTATGACCACCACCATTTAAAATTATACCATAATCTAGTGAATTTTTAATTACACGACCAATATTATAGTTATAAACTGATCTTGCAGATCCTTTTAATAATTCATTAGACGCAGTAATAACAATGGAGGGTTTATTAAAGTAATCTTTTAATCTTGCTGCAATAATTCCAATTAAACCTTCGTTTATATTTGGATTATAATAAATAATTACTTCTTTATTTTCTTCTTCAATTTTTTGAAAATCAATTTCACTTAATATTAAAGTTTCAATTTCTCTTCTTTTACTATTAAGTCTAATTAAGTGATTAGACCTATCTTTGATAACTTGATCATTATTAGAAGATAATAATTCTGTTGCATATTGAGACTTACCCAGTCTGCCACCAGCATTCAATATAGGGCCAATTAAATAACCTAAATCATTAATATTAATTTTATTTTTTTTTTCATTTAATTCAAACAAAGTATTAAGAGGTAAATTTTTTGTTATATCAAAATTTTTAAGGGCATTTAGTGCAATTAATCTGTTAAGCTTTCTTAAAGGCATTACATCACAGACTGTAGCTAACAAAACATATATCAAATAATCAGATATATTTATTTCACTTTTAATTTCTTTAATTAATAAATCTAAAAAAAAATAAGAAAGTGAAGTGGCGCATAAATAGTCATATTCTTTATAACCATTATCTTTTTTAGGATTTATGATTGAGTTTGCATTTGGAAAGGGTTTGCTAATTTCGTGATGATCTATTATTAAAGATTTTATTTCATTTTCATTTAAAAAATCTATAGCTTCATTGGAGGTAGAGCCACAATCAACCATTATAATCAATCTAGGCTTTTCTAGGATCAGTTTTTGGAATAATTTTTTGGTGGCACCGTAACCATCTTTTTCTCTGTCAGGTATATAATAAAAAAAAGAGTGTTTTATACTTTCTAAAAATTTAACAAATAATGATGTAGCAGCAGACCCATCCACATCATAATCACCTAAAATACATATTTTTTCATTATTATTAATGCAATTAACAACAAGCTTAATAGATTGATTAAAATCTTCATTGTTTAAAAAGACGTTGTTTAAATCTAAATCTGTATTGATTGTTGCAATTTCATCATCTTCAAATTTTCTTGAAATAATTAGTCTGGATAAAATGTCACTAAAATTAAAATCTTGTTTTAATTTATCAACTAAGTTTTGATTAATTTTTTTTTGTTCCCACTTCTTACCTGAAACAGAAATCATTATTTAATTAAATTTGTTCTTTTTATAATATTTTTAAAATCTGAGCTTTTATGAGTGACAAGTGTTTCTGATTTATAATTATCACCAATAATCTCAATACCATTAAAGACTTCACTAGAAGTAATTCCAGTTGCGCAAAAAATAGAATCCCCTTTTATAATTTCATTTAATTCATATTTTTTATCTAAATCAATAATTCCCATTTCTTTAGCTTCATTAATAACTTTATCATTATCAAAAATAAATCTTCCTTGAAAATGACAATCAAAAGCATCGAGTGCGGTTGCTGCCAAAACACCTTCTGGCCCCCCTCCTGTACCTAAGAAAATATCAACATTGTACTTTGGGTTTGAAACGTAAAGTGCCCCCAGAACATCGCCATCGGTAATTAATTTAATTTTAACATTAAGATCTTTAAGTTCATCAATTATTTTTTTATGCCTCGGCCTATCCATTACACATGCTATGAGTGATGAGACATCTTTGTTTAGAAAATCAGCCAGGTTTGAAACGTTTTTTTTTAATGTAAAATCTAGGTCTACTAATCCTTTTTCAATTGGACCAGTTGCAATTTTATCCATGTATGTTTCTGGTGCATTAAAAAGATTTCCCTTTTCAGCAATAGCAATAACAGAAATTGCACCAGGTAAATTATTTGCTGCAAAATTTGTTCCTTCTAAAGGGTCAACAGCAATATCAAAATATGGTCCGTTTTTATTTCCAAGTTTTTCACCTGTATAAAGCATTGGTGCTTCATCAAGTGAACCCTCACCAATAACAACTTCACCATTCATGTTTATTTTATTTAACTCATACCTCATTGAGTTTACAGCTGCTTGATCTGCTGCAATCTTGTCTTTTTTTCCAACTAAATAAGATGATGCCAAAGCTGCTTTTTCAGAAACTTTTAAAATTTGATCAACATATTTTTTATCAATAGCCATTAGTCTTTTTGAATAATTGATTCAGTAGCATTTATCTTAGATTCAAATTCTTTTAATCTCTTATAAACGCTCGCTAACTCTATGATTGTAGGCCATGATCTAAAAATATATTGCATAGATCCTTCTACCCTTCCAAATGCTCTTATAATTTGCTGCATTACTCCTAATGTTACAACACCAGCAACTATTGCAGGTGCTAAAAAAACATATGCTGAGAGAACATTTGCTTGAAGGTAAGTTATGCGACCAAGATTAAAATAAAAATACCTTAGATAAGATTTAAAATGAATTTTTCTAACATCATTAAACAATTCATCTAAATTTTTTGGTCTTATTGTTATATCATCTTCAGCTATTACAAGTAATTTCCTATAGGAGGCCTCATTTTTTTGAAGGTCATACTCAACACCAACTAGTCTTAAAATTGAACCTAGCACAATTAAAAATAGAGTTCCACCAACAGTCCATATAAATGCTCCTGTTACTAAACCATAATTCCAATCACCAAAAAATAAAATAGGTATTCCAATACTTAAACCAAATAATATAGGGGTAAATTCTATAAGCATCATTATTGCTTCTATAAAACTTGTTCCAAGTCCTTCCATAATTCTTGAAAATTTTATTGTATCTTCTTGAACCCTTTGTGATGCACCCTCAATAGTCCGAGCTTTATCGTAAACGCTGTGATACCACTCAATCATAGCTGTTCGCCAACGAAATAAATAATGTGAGGTGAAAAAAGCAACAACTGTAGCTAAGGCAACATAGATACCTGCAAGTGTAATAAAAGATAATAAGCTTGCCCAATATTCTTCAATAGTAATTGAATTAGGTGATGCCAATGCCTTTTGTATCATGTCATAAAACTGACCAAACCATTCATTAATTTTTACATCTATCTGAACTTGAATCCACAACGATGAAAG
>JAQBXK010000062.1 GCA_027625145.1 Pseudomonadota bacterium | reverse complement strand
GATTTTAATGCTCTATCAACATCACCCGATGTTGCTTTAGATGCGTGACCTAAAACTTCTTCTGTTGCAGGATTTATAACTTCATAAGTTTCTTTATTTTCTGAAGGAGACCATTTACCGTCAATGAATTGTCCAAATTTTTCATACATAATCTAATTATACCTGTAGTTGATTATTTATTAATACTTAAATATTTTAACAAATATTTTTTTTGCATTCAATTAATAAAGATTAATTTAATAACCCTTCGAAGGGTTAATTTTATTTAACACTTTACTTTTTTTTAAATATTTTTGCAAATTATCTAAGAAAAAGTTAACCTTATCCGCCATCTCGTCTTTGTATCCACCTCCAGTATGCTGTGTAAGTATCAGGTTTGGACAAGACCAGAGTGGGTTATTTTTCCTCAATGGCTCCTCAGCTGTAACATCTAAAATAGCCCCTTTTAAAAAATTATTTTTAAGTTTTTTTATTAAATACTTTTCATCGATTAAATTACCCCTACCGACATTAACTAAAATAGTTTTTTTTGATAAACTACTAATCATTTTTTTATTAAAAAACATTTTAGTTTTTGCTGTCCCAGGCAGTGCACATATAACTATTTCTGCTTTTTTTAATTTTTTCATAAAAAAACTTTTTTTTGAATGTGAATCAATAAACGAATATTGACAGTTAAATACTTTTAGATATTTTGATATTTCTTTATTTATTGATCCTTTGCCAAAAAATAAAACATTTTTATTATTTAGTATTTCTAATTTAGCCCTCATTGGATCACCAATCCATTTTTTTTCATTTTTTAACAGAGTAAATGTATCCAAACCTCTATAAAAAGAAAAAATTCCAGCCATTGTTGTTTGGGCTACTTGACAAGCAAAAAAACTTTTAAGGTTAGTAATAATTACATATTTATTTAAAAAATTTTTTTTAACATTGGAGTATTCTCCAAAGCCTGTCGACTCTAATTGAAGCCATTTTATTTTACCACTTTGCTTTACCCAGTTTGATGGAATATTTCCAAACACAATTTCACATTTAAGAAAATTATTATCAGCAATTTCTTTGAATTTTAAGTTAGAAAAATATAAATTATGTTTTTTTAAATTATCTTTAAGAATTTTTTTTTCTAAACTTTCTAACTCACATGCAATATAAATATTCATAAATTTCTATGTTAGTTAATTATTTGTGAAGGATTTAATTCTTTTATAATCATTTTTTTAACTATTCTTTCCAATAATCATCATTTGGTTGCCCTCTATCAACTACAACACACGAATAAACTGCCTCTTTATCGAATGAAAAATCTTTTTCAATTTTATCATTCATTGTAATACCAATCCCTGAAATTTCAGGTCTTAAAAGCTTTCCCTTTTTTATAACTCTTTGATCCCCAAACATTATTGGTTCAAGCTTGTATGGTATCATTGGAAATTCAACTAAATTTCCATTACATCCAAATGCAACATGATAATTTGCCATAATTGCTACAGGTCCACCCCAGGCATGTACAACGGGTGTTATTTTTTTTGTTTTTGCATACTCAAAAACTTCTTTCACTGCATGCATTCCTCCAATAACTGACGCATCCGGTTGAACAAAGTTGTAAATATCTAAATTTATTCTTTCTATCATTTCTAAGGGTGTGGTTACAACTTCGCCTCCACAAATATCTATATCAAGAGTTTCTTTCAATTTTTTAAACCCCTTTATATCCGTAGGACCAACCGCTTCTTCTAAAAATAAAATTTTTTCTTTAGAAATATTTTTTACATAATTAATATAGTCTATTACATCATTTGAATTTATTGGTGGATCAGCCAAATTTTGACACATATCTATACCTACATCTACATCATATTTTCTAGCTTCTTTGAGTACCCACGCAGTTTTATTAATATCACTTGGAACTGCTCTAATTTTATATTTCTTTATTCCTAATGTCTTTAAAAGTTCTAACTCCTCAATAAAATGTTCTTTTGTGTCACAAATTCCTCCACTTCCGTAAACTTCTATGTTTTCTTTTAAACTATTTCCAAATAATTTATACGCAGGACATTTTTGAGTTTTGGATTTTGCGTCAACTAAGGCTATTTCAATTGCACTTGTAGTGTGTCGTGCTGCACCTTGTAAAGACCAATAATCACAAACACTACATAAATCTTTATATCTTCTTAAAATGTCAAACCCATCTTTTCCAAGAAGGTATGGTGCACAAAGTTCAACAATGGATTTAAAAACTTGTGGTGCAAAAACTCCTAAATAACCCTCACCATAACCCTTTACACCATTTTCTAATGTTACTTCAACTAATCCAATGGTTCTTTTTGGTCCATTAGGAAAGCACTCTAAAATTTCTGGATGTTTCTCATCACCATATTCTGCAGTTAGTAGAATTGTTCTTATGTTTTCAATTTTACTCATTAAAACTTTAAATGAGGAACTTTAATTTTCTTCATGTAATCAAGTGTTTTTTTTCTATATTTTTCACGCATATCCCTTGTTGGAGGCCTACATCTACTTGAAGGAAGGCCTACTAATTCCATACAAAGTTTATCTAAATATCCATCACCAGAAGTATAGTTAGTTTCAATTTCTACCCAAAGTTTATAGAAAGGCATAGCCTCTTCAACCATCATTCTAGCAATTTCTTCAAAGTTTTTCTTTTTAACTTCATTAATTAATTTTGCACCCCATTCTGGCCAAAAGTTACACATATGAACTTCAAAGGCTTTTGCATTTAATGGTTTCATTGCTGAGTAAGGAAAAAATAAATTATTATCAATTATTGTAAACCTGCTAGAATAAGTTGATGTCACATCTTCAAATTCCATCGCATCAGTTCGTGGTGTTGCCCATTTTAATCCAACAATATTTGGAAGATCTTTTATTTTTTCAATAAGTTGGTTGGAAACACTCGTTGAAGTCCAAAAAGTATTATATAAAATTATACCAATTCCTTCAGCTGCACTTGATGCTGCTCTAACATATTCAATAAAATCCTCTTCAGTGTGTTTGAAATAAAAAGGACAGGAGACTTGGAGGAAATCATACCCAAAATCTTTAGCTATATTTGCGAGTTTTTCTAATTCTTGGGTATTTGTTGTTTGGCCACCCAGAGCAATTGGAACTCTTCCATTTACTATTTTCGCACTTTCTTTAGCCAATGATAACCTCTCATCAAAGCTCATTGCTGAAAAATCACCCGCAGCTCCACCAAAAAGTAGTGTACAATTCTCATTATTTAAACCATTAGCCAATAAAAACTCTACATAATCTTTAAGTGCATCAAAGTTAAGAGGTAAATTTTTTATATCCTTAAAGGGTGTTGGAACAGTTACATAACAACCTT
This sequence comes from Pseudomonadota bacterium, assembly GCA_027625145.1. Lineage (GTDB taxonomy): Bacteria > Pseudomonadota > Alphaproteobacteria > Puniceispirillales > Marisalimonadaceae > CAJJBL01. The sequence goes on along the minus strand of JAQBXK010000062.1, from coordinate 4,541 downwards.
CTAGTTTTTTTTTTAAATTTTCATAATCCATAATATATTCCTTATTTGTTAATTCTTTTCATTGATATATGCCAAGGTATTAATATTTTTTCCATCATTGTAACAAAGCCAAATACTGACAAGCCTAAACAGGTTAGGAAAAATATTCCTGCAAAAGCTAAATCTGGTCTCATATTTCCTGTAACAATAGAAATATAAAAACCAAGTCCTTTATCTGATCCAATAAATTCAGCTATAGTAGCTCCAACAGTTGCGTTAATAGCCGCATATTTAAAGCCAACAAAACATTGAGGTAAAGCAGCTGGTAAACGAATTGTAAAAAAAGTTTTTAGTCTACTTGCTCCAGTTGATTGATAAAATAAAGTAAGTTCATTGCTTAATGAATTAAATGCTAAAATTGCATTTAACACTATTGGGAAAAAACAAACTAGAACTACAATAATTACTTTAGGCATCAACCCAAAACCAAACCAAGATATAAATAGTGGCGCAAAAGCTATTTTAGGTGTCATCTCAATACTAACAAAGAAAGGATATAAAGTTCTTCTTAATATTGATGAAAAAGAAATAGCTATTCCAAACCCTAAACCTAGAATTAGGGCTATAATATATCCAAGTACAGTCTCTAGAGCGGTAACACCAGTATAATAAATTAACTTATCTAAATCAGCAGAACCTTTTAAAAAAATTTCTGAGGGTGCTGGTAAAATATATCTTGGTATATCAAATAAAGGTATTGAATATTCCCAAAATAAAAAAAAGCCAACAAAAAATAAAATTAACATCCATCCACTTAGGATCCATTTAATAAATTTTTTCATTTTAATAATACTTTTTAAATAACACCATATTTATGGAAAACTTCTTGAATTGAATTTACATATTCAATAAATTTAGTTGATCTTTTGACTTTTAAATCTCTTGGGTATGGAAGATCTATTTTTATCTCTCTATCTATTTTACCCGGTCTTGGTGTAATCAAAATAACCCTGCTAGATAACTGTACGGCTTCCTCAATAGAGTGAGTAACAAATATAACTGTTGGCTTTTTAACCATCCATAATTTTTGAAAATCAGCTCTAATTTTTTCTCTAGTCATTGCATCTAACTTACCCAAAGGCTCATCAAGTAAAATTATTTTTGGGTCATGTATCATTGCTTGACAAAAAGCAGCTCGTTGTTGCATGCCACCTGATAATTCATTTGGAAATCTTTCTGCAAAATCCTCCAAGTTTACAGATTTTAAAATATTATAAATTTGATCTTGATAATCTTTAAGATTAAGTCCTCTTAACTCTAGTTGTAGCTCAATGTTGCCCTTAACTGTTCGCCAAGGGACTAGAGTATTATCTTGAAACATTATTCCAATATCTGTCTTTGGTCCATTTACGAGCTTGCTTTCAAATTCTACTTTTCCACTTGTTGAGTCTAATAATCCAGCAACCATAAGCATTAGAGTTGATTTTCCACACCCAGATGGTCCTAAAATTGAAACAAATTCTCCAGCATTAATATTTATAGTTGCAGGTCCAAATGCATGAACTTCGTCTTTACCATTTCCAAATACTTTTTTTAATTCTGTTACTTCTATGAAATTTTTCATCTATAAAATTTAAAACTAGCCGAGTATTATTTATACTCGGCTAATGATTTAATGTGTTAATTAATTTATGAATTGATTTGTGTAAAAGTCAGATGACTTAGCATTTTTGTCTAAGTCATTATATTCTTTCATCAATTTAACCATACTATCCCAATCAGCATCAACATTTAAACCAAGAACTTTTTTCTTGTTTGCTCCAGAATATAATATTCCTAGAGTTACATCTAAAACTTCTCTTGATTGAGCTTTACCAGCATCTTCAGCCATTGAACCACCAACAATATCAGCAATTGCATTTACTGCAGCATCCGGATTTTTTTCTGCTTTAGCATAAGATTCCATTGTTGCTTTAATAAATCTTTGTGTTAAATCAGCATTATTTTTAATTGTGTCATTATGTGCAGCTATGCAATATCCAACTTGGTTAACTCCAAAATCAGAATAAGGAAAAGCTATTGGTTGAGCACCTCCGTTTGCTTTAATTTCAGCTGGCTTATCATCTAATCCACCTAAAATTGCTATAGCACCACCACTACCTTGTAAATAACTTGATACAAGAGCACCATCTGGAACAGAAGTTATATTAACATCTGACTCCGTAAGACCAGCATTTTTTAGCACAATTGGGAAAAAAGTATTTACACCAGCATTAGCTGTTGTTAATATTTTTTTTCCTTTTAAGTCTTTAATTGTCTTAACACCGCTATCAGGTTTAACAAGAATTGCTTCTGTTCCCATAGCATCAATTACACCGATAGACTTTAATGGTGCTCCTTTAGCCACAAGATCTGTCATTGCTCCACATGAACCGTAAGAAAAATGACTGTCTTTATTAGCCACTAGTCTGTGCGCAGAACTTGAGCCATTTCCTGATCTAATATCTAAATCAATGCCATATTTAGCATAAGTTCCATCAACAAAACCTAAAGCAAAGCCTGCGTGTGATCCATAGTACATCCAATTCAATCTTAATTTAACTTTATCTGCAGCAAATGAAGTTGAGGCGGTTAGTAAAAAAATAACTGCCACTTTGCAAATATTATTTAAAAGTTTATTCATATTGTTTTCTCTCCTATTGTTATTTTTAATACTTTCTCAATAATTTTTATAAAATGAACTATTTAAAACGACAAATTATCAATATTTATAGACAAAAAATAATTTGTTTAAACACAAGTTTAATTCTATGATATTGTCATAAATGAATAAACTTATGTCGTTAATTATTAACTTTTTAATCAATTAATATTATGGAAAATAAAGTATTTTCATTTGATATTATTCTCCAACCAGAGTTTTCATCCAACTCATTGGTCTTAATACAGGAGGCGCTAAGGATAACGAATCAATACAGAATTAATGAAATTTTTAAAAATAAGTTAATAACTGTTGATGGAAAAAAAATTAGATCAAGCAATGGTCAGTGGTGGAAGGCAGACGGTGGATTAGAAACTATTAAAAATCCAGATTTTATAATTGTGATAGGTGGAAATTTACCCTTACAAAAAAAATCACAAAAATTATTTTCTACATTAAGGATAGCTCATAAAAATTTATCAAAAATAATTGCAGTTGATACTGCAGCTTTTTTAATTGCTGAATCTGGTTTAATTAATAAAGAAACGATTGTTTGTACCCACTGGGAAACTAAAAGTAATTTTATAGAAAGGTATCCAAACATAAAAATTGTAGAAAATATTTACACTATAAATGCTAATGGTCTAATGTTTGCAGCAGGTGGAATATCTACTCTAGATCTAATACTTGAATGTATTAAGAAAATCAAAGGAAAGGATTATTCTGATGAAATTGCACAAGCTTTAATTTATAGACCCAGAGAAAAATCAACAATGCAAAAAGATGATCAATATAATCCATCAATAGATAATATTTGCCAAAAATCAATTTTGATAATGGAAAAAAATATAGAAACACCAATCAAAATAAATGAGATAGCAAAAAAACTTAACATATCTTTAAGAACATTAGAGCGTAAATTCTATAAAATATATAAAATGTCCCCAATTAAATTTTATGTTAATTTAAGAGTTAAATTTGCTCGAAATCTTCTTTTTTATGATGATCGCAAGATTAATGAAATATCAAGCATTGCTGGATTTAACTACAATTCTGTATTTATTAATTCGTTCAAAAAAATTTATAATAAAACACCCTCTGAATATCGAAAATATTTTAGAAATCAACAATTTGATAAAAACATTCTTGAAAATTAATATTTATCTTTAAAAGTTTTTAAAAAGATGTTTTAATTTTTTTAAATCAATAAAGGAGAAACTAATGGCTAAATTTATAGTTATGGGACGTTACACTGCTAAAGGTCTTGGTGGGTTTGTGAATAATCCTGACACTAATCGAAAAGTTGCAACAACAGCTCTTTGTGAAGCAGCTGGAGCAAAACTTACTGGTTATGCTGGTCTTAGAGGAAAGTATGATTTTATGGTAGAAGTAGAAGGTACTTTTGAACAGGCTTCTGCATCCGGAATGGTAGCAGTATCAAGCAGAGCTGTTACAGATTTTTCAATTCATGAAGTGATTGATTTGAATGTGGTTGCAAAAATTGCAAACAAAATGTCTTCTGAATACAAAGAACCAGGTAAATAAAAAAATATTTAACTTCCAGTTTGAAAGAGATGAAGGTTAATTAGCTTCAAATAAAGTTGGAAACATTTTGCCTGACAAATCATCGCCATTTTTATAACCATTAGCTTCCATAACAGCCCTTTCTTCTTTTGCCCAATCTCCTCTGTAAATTATTTTAGAGCCTTCTTTTGCCACTCTTAAAGTGTAGCGATGAACATCCTTTGATGGAGTAATAGAACTTAGCCCTCCATGCAGGGTTCTAATATCAAAATATATACAATCTCCTATTTCTAGGTCCCACTGTAAAAATTCATATTCGTTTTTATTTGCTAATATA
>JAQBXK010000061.1 GCA_027625145.1 Pseudomonadota bacterium | reverse complement strand
TAAACATCTTTTTGAAATAAAATATAATAATATTATTATTATTACTATTATTTGAGTATGTAAATCTTATGTATATTATCTTTGGAAGTAAAAAAAACGTTTACAAGTCTATTCCTGTTGATGGAATAGATATTATTGAGATGTACCATTACAAATTTTATGGAAAAGTTCAATTAGAGTTAAATATTGGCAAGGTTAATAATATAAAAAGTAAAATTAAAGTTATTGATTGTACTCAAAAAAATTGTGTAAACTTTATATCTGTTAAATTTTTTGGAAATTTTAATTCTATTGATGCTGCTAGGAATGAAATTAAAACACTTATTTCCTATGGCAATTTAAATACAGATATGATTAAAATATTTTAAAAGCTAGATAAATTTTATTATTTAATCCTATTTAAGGAGTATTATGAGTGATGAAAAATTTTATAACACTAGATTTAAATGATGCAAAAATTATGATAGATGCTGCTAAAAAAAAATCTTATGAAATAAATGTTTTTGAAACAATATGTGTGGTTGATAATTCTGGAATACCTTTGGCCATTGAAAGAATGGATGGAGCAAGGTTAACAGGTCCTCAAATTTCGTGGAATAAAGCATTTACTGCTGCAACTCATAAACGATCAACTCACTTATTTAACAAAATGCCTAATGGTCCAGCTTTGCCTGGTAATGAAGCTTTTGGAATACAATTTAGTTTTGATGGTAAATTTACAATATTTGTTGGAGGCTTTCCTATTTGTGTTAATGATGAAGTTATAGGTGGGATAGGTATGAGCGGAGGAAATGGAGAGGAAGATACAGTCGTAGGTTTAGCTGCCTTACAAGCTCTTGCAAATCATTATCATAATTCTGATTATAAAGTTGAAGTATCAGCAGATATTAAAAAATAATGAAAGTTTCTTTTATAACTAATAATAATCAAGTGGTTAATTTTTATGAAGAAACCAGTTTACTTAGAGTTTCCATAAGATATAAAGCTGGAATGCCATTTAAATGCGGAGGTGGTATGTGTAAAACTTGTGTTTGTATAATTGAAGAAGGTATGGAAAACACTAATAAATTAACTAAAAAAGAATTAAATATTTTATCTAAAGATGAAATTGAATCATCTAAAAGATTGGCTTGTCAAACTATTGTGAGAGGGTCAGTCTCTGTCAGCTGGGAACTTAAAAATAATAATAAATAACCTATATTACTTAGCTAATTTTAAACTCATTAATAAGTTTTGTTTAATTACATGAAAGTATAAAATTTTGAAATTAAAAAAACTTGGAAATTCTGATTTATTTGTTTCTCCCTATTGTTTAGGAACAATGACATTTGGTGAAGCTACTTCTGAAAAAGATTCACATTTACAAATTGATGAGTCATTATCAAGTGGTGTAAATTTTATTGATACAGCAGAAATGTATCCTACATGCCCATTAAAACCTGAAACAACAGGAAATACAGAAAAAATAATTGGTAATTGGATTGAAAAAAATCAATCTAAAAGATCCGAATTTATTTTAGCAACGAAAATTTCAGGTATAGGTTACAAAGCAGTAAGAAATGGTGAAGGAATTAATACAAAATCAATAAGGATAGCTTTAGAAGGAAGTCTTAAAAAATTAAAAACTGACTATATTGATTTATACCAACTTCATTGGCCAAATAGAGGGTCTTATCACTTTAGATAAAATTGGACTTATAATCCTTCTAATCAAGAAACTAATAAAGCTAAAGAAAATATTTATTTAGTGATGGAAACTTTATCTGTATTGCAGAAAGAAGGTAAAATCAGATCTTTAGGTTTATCAAATGAAACGTGTTGGGGGTCTATTCAATTTATTAATTGTTTAAAGTCTTTTCCAAATCTTTCTATAGCATCTATTCAAAATGAATATAGTTTACTTTGCAGATTGTATGACCTTGATATGGCAGAGCTTTCTTATCATGAAAATATTAGTCTTTTAGCCTATTCTCCACTTGCAGGTGGTTTTCTAACAGGTAAATATTTAGATGAGAATATTCCTGAAAACTCTCGGCTTTCAAGAGTTCCTGGTCTATTTGGAAGAATTAATGAAAATTCTACTCCAGCAGTAAAAGAATATATTAATCTTGCTAAGAAATATCATTTAAATCCTATTCATATGTCTTTAGCCTTCTGTAATCAAAGACCTTTTATGGGATCTGTGATTTATGGAGCGACTACGTTGACTCAATTAAAAAACATTTTACAAGGCATTGAAGTTGTTCTATCTGATGAAATTATGATAGAAATAAATAAATTGTATAAAAAATACCCTATTACTTTTTAATTAAAGTGCTTTTGATATTTCTTTAAAAACAGAAAACATTAATTCTTCTGTAATTATATTAATAGGATCAATTGCTGATGACATCCTAACAATAGTTATTTCTTTTTTAGGGTTAATCCAAATATTTTGTCCATGAATACCAATTGCACAAAACTCATTATCATCAAATCCAGTTTGATACCATTTTGATCTATAATTTCCATTTGGAAATCTTTCTAGTTTATCTTGGTTTTGATATGCAAATTTATTGTCATAATTTTTAAAATCGTTAATCCATGAAGATGGAATGATTTGACCATTTTTATTGCTACCTTCACATCTTACTAATTCTGCAATTAATAATAAATCATAAGGAGAAACGCTTATTCCTCCTGCTGATCTCGGAGCACCCCATTTATCTAATGTAACATTTGCATCATGTATTGTACCAGATGGTTTAAATAATAAGTTTGACATAACTGAAGAGTATTTTTCTCCTGTTGTTCTTTCAATTAACCACCCCAACAAATCACTATGTGGAGAACAGTAATGGTATTTTTCTCCATGATTAAGTTTTGATTTAGGCATTTTAGACAAAAATAACCTTAATCCATCTTCATTATTTTTTAATGAATCTGATTTATCCCATCCAGTGGCATTTCTGTATTCACCAAAAATTCCAGATGGATTTAAATAATCTTCAATAAAATTAGATGCTACATTCATATCAAGAACATTTCTAATCGTAGCGGTATCGTATGCACTTCCTTTTATTTCAGGGATGTAATAAGAAACATTTTTATTTACATCTAATACTCCTTTACTTTCTAATATACCTACAGTTAGAGAAGTTAAGGATTTTGAAACTGAAAAGATAATATGTGGTGTATTTTTTTTTGTGAAATAATCAAAATATTCAAATATTAACTTTCCTCTATGTGAAACTATAAATGCATCAGTTTGGCACTCTTTTAAAATATTTTTTAAGATTAATTTATTTTCTTTATGAATGATTTCCATATTATTAAGATCATTAAAATTAAGCTGGAATTCACTTTCTTTTTTTTCATTAGAGTAAATTAGGCTAGTAGGAATTATTTCTCTAGTATTTACAAATGCCCATTTATTAAAAGGATGTTTTCTCCAATTATCCAGTAAAACTTGATATTCTTTAGATGGAGGACTGCCTTTCATAATATTTTTTATAATTAAATTATCCATTAATTTTCTCCAATAATATATTTTTAAAAAATTGTTATGATATATAATTTGACAATTTTTACTTTTGTCCATACCTCATCAAATATATCTTTATCATATATTATAATACTTAGAGAGAATAATGAAATTAACTTTTAAAGACATTTGTAATGTTCATAAAAAAATAACTGATGTTGTTAAATGGACAGAGACTAGTTATTCAAATCAAATTTCTGAAAAAATTGGAATTGATACTTATATTAAGTTTGAAAATCGTCAACATACTGGTGCATTTAAGATTAGAGGTTCTTATTCAAAATTATTATCCTTATCTCAAAAAGAAAAAGATGTCGGTGTAATTGCTATGTCTGCAGGGAATCATGCACAAGGTTTGGCATACATTGCCAAAAAAATGAATATTTTATCACATATTGTTATGCCAGAAGGTACTCCATTTACAAAAATTCGTAGAACAAAAAATTTTGGTGGAAACGTTATCATAAAAGGAAATACACTTTCTGATTCGTTTAATCATGTGAAAAAATTAATTTCAGAGAATGGTTATACTGAAGTTCACCCATATAATGATATTAATGTAATTGCTGGCCAAGGTACTGTTTCAATAGAATTGCTATCTGATTTTAATGACATAGATATATTGCTAGTTCCTGTTGGAGGAGGTGGATTAATAGCTGGTTGTTCTATTGCAGCTAAAGGAATAAATAATAATATTAAGGTCATAGGGGTTGAATCAGAGTTATATCCATCATTATCCAATATAATGTTTAATAGAAATAACAAATGTAAAGGCTCTACTTTAGCTGAAGGTATAGCTGTTTCCGAGGTTGGCAGTGTTCCATTATCAATTATAAATGATAATGTTGATGATGTTATCACAGTTTCAGAGGCATCAATTGAAAGAGCAATTGCAATGTTGGCTGAACATGAGAAGGTTGTTGTTGAAGGAGCTGGTGCAGTAGGGTTGGCAGGAATGTTGGAAAAACCTGAAATATTTAAAGATAAAAAAGTTGGAATTATTCTATGTGGTGGAAACATTGACTCTAAAGTTTTTTCTTCAATACTTATGAGAGATTTAGTTAGATCGGGTCAGGTTACTACCTTAACTATAACTATACCTGATAAACCTGGGCAACTGGCTACTATTTCGCAAATATGTGCTAATGAAGGAGCTAATGTATTAGAAGTAGAGCATAGTAGATTTACAATGGATTTGTCTGCAAGTGTAGCTAAGTTAAATATAACTATAGAAACTCAAAATACTGAACATTTAAATTCAATTATAAAAAAAATTGAGATGCATGATATGCCAGTAGTTATTGAAGGTTTGATTTAATAACAACTAGATGATCTTAATTAAAAGCTTTTTATAATCTAAATTGGTATGTTTTAAAATAAACTATGTTTAGAATATATTTTAAATAAATAATTTATATTTTTACAAGAGATTAAATGAAAAAAGTTTCTATATTTGTAGATGTCCAGAACATTTATTATACAACTAAGCAGCAATTTAATTGTAACTTCGATTATAATAAATTTTGGAAAATAATAACTCACGATAGAGAGGTTGTTACTGCAATTGCTTACACAACGAATAGAGGTGATCCAAAACAAATACAATTTCAAAATATTCTCAGAGCTATAGGTTTTGAAGTCAAATTGAAACCATTTATTAGTCGTGCAGATGGGTCATCAAAGGGTGATTGGGATGTTGGTATTACTATTGATATTATGGAAAATGCTGATAAGGCAGACATTATTGTTTTAGCCTCAGGAGATGGAGATTTTGATATTCTAATAAAAAGAATTAGAGATTTATATAATAATGATACGGAAGTATATGGAGTTTCCGAATTAACAGCTAATTCTTTAAAAAATGTTACATCTGCTTTTTATCCAATTAATGATTCATTACTTTTAAAATAAGAATTATAAACATTTAACTAGATTTACTATTCAATTTAAAATGTATAATTTCATTAGAAGTTCCTATTCTTATTTTAGGGCCCCAACATCCTGATCCAGATGAAACATATAGGTTTGAATTTTCTTTTTTAAATAAACCATAATTATATTTAAATTTAAGCTTAACTATAAAGTTAAAAGGGAATATTTGTCCATTATGGGTATGACCTGTGAGCATTAAATCAATTTGATCATTAATTTGTTCCCAAATATCTGGCTTATGATTTAAAATCAAATTAAATGAATTTTCTTTTCTTAATTTTTTAACATGTTTAATTTTATCTTCAACAGCTTGTAAATCGTCAATTCCTATTAAATTAATGTCTTTAATTTTTTGGCTTTGATTAATTAATACTTTAATATTGTATAGACTTAATTTTTTTAGTTTTTCTTGATAATCTTTTAAATAATATTCATGATTTCCATTAACAAAATAAATTTTTTTTTTAATATCATTTAAGATAGCTAATTCTTCTATTTTAAAAGAACTTGAATCTATAAGGTCGCCCCCAATTAAAAGAAAATCATATTTTATAGTTTTAATTTTTTTTAAAATTTTAGAGAGATGTTTAACTTTATTAGTTCCTAAATGAACATCACTTATAAAAATAAAATTATATTTTTTTTTAAGTTTTGAAGAGAATAATTCTATTTCTTTGATATTAATTCTTCGCCCTTTTAAAAAACCAAAACCTGAAACTAATATAATTAAAATAATACAAAAAATACCTATTGAAAATTGATTAAAAATATTAATAAAATTTAAAATAATTCCTATACAAACAACCCAAAAACTTATGAAACCAATGCCAATACCTTCGTACACAAAAAATTTTAGTGGAGCAAATGTGTTATGAGATTTTAAATAATAGATTATTAACGTAGTGAAAATAACAGTATTTATAAGAGACTTTTTAATATTACTTTCTTCATTCAATAAATATTTATTCAATATTTCAAATGGAAAAACATAAAGTAAATACGTTACAAAAAAAATAATTACAAAAAAAACATAACTTCTAATTTTTTTCATTATTAAATTTCTAATGTTTTTAGTTTGGAGAAAGCTAATAGAGCTTCTTCCCTTGAAGATTTTAAATCAATGATTGGGTTAGGATAATTCTCACCAAGTCGAACGTTTGCTTTTTCTAGAACGTCTTTTGGTGCTTCCCATGGATTAAATATGTATTTATTAGGAAGGTTAGCAATTTCTGGAATAAATTTCCTTATATAAACTCCTTCAGAATCAAATTTCAATCCTTGTGTAATAGGATTAAAAATTCTAAAATATGGGGCAGCATCAGCTCCACATCCAGCTATCCATTGCCAACTTGCACTATTATTAGCTAAGTCGGCATCTAGAAGGCAATCCCAAAACCACTTTTCTCCTTCGTGCCAATGAATTAAAAGGTTTTTTACTAAAAATGATCCAACTATCATTCTTAATCTATTATGCATATATCCTGTTGACCATAATTCTCTCATTCCAGCATCTACAATGGGATATCCAGTCATCCCTTTTTTCCATGCGAGCAGTTTTTTTTCATCAAATTTCCAAGGAAATTTATTAAATCTTTTTTGAAGATTCTCTTTAGGTAATTCAGGGAAATAAAATAAAAGTGTGTAAGAGAATTCACGCCAACCTATTTCAGATAGAAAGTGATCGCTATCTTTAGTGTTACCAATTCCAAGATCCATTCTATCTTTGACAGCGTACCATACAGTATTTGGAGAGATTTCACCCCAATGTAAATAAGGAGATAGTCTTGAGACATTTTTCTTGGTAGGGAAATTTCTTCCTTCTTTATAATCATCTAATTCAAAATCGATAAATTCTGTTAATCTTGATATTGCTTCTTTTTCACCTATTTTCCAATTTACTAGTAATTTGTCTTTCCATTTATGATTGGGCAGTAAATTAAGGTCATTGATAGAAGATTTAATCAAATTATCTGTTTTATAAAAAATTATTTTTTCTGGCTTACTTAAAGGTCTTCTTGGAAAAGGGGCGCTTAAACACCCTCTACGAAAATAAGGTGTGAAAACTTTATATGGAGTACCGTCGCCTTTAAGGACATCCCAAGGTTCCCATAATAATGAACTATTAAAACTTTTAACTTCAATATTTTGTTTAGTTAAATTTTCTTTAATTCTTTTATCTCTCTTAATACACCAAGGTTCATATACTCGATTCCAAAAAACTTTACTAATGACTTCTTGTGTACAAATATTAGTTAAAATTTCTTCAGGTTCTCCTTTAGCTATTATTAACGGGGACCCAAGTTGTTCATTTAATTGAGTTAAAGAGTAATGAAGCCATAATCGACTAGCTGCCCCCATTTTATGTTCTTTAGAATTTTTATCATCTAAAATGTATATTGGGATAATAGATCCATGTTTTACAGCTTCAATTAGACCAGGATTATCATTTAATCTTAGATCTTGACGAAACCAGAATATACTTGCTGTTTTTTTCAAAAAAAATCTCATCTTATTTATAATAGATTATGTATTAATTTATAAAAATAT
>JAQBXK010000014.1 GCA_027625145.1 Pseudomonadota bacterium | reverse complement strand
TTTAAAATTATTAATATTATATTTTTTATAATTTTTAAACAACTTATCCACATGGATAATTATAAGAATATATAATTTTTTATTAAAACGATTAACAAGAATTCTTTGATTGAAAAAAGAGGTAAAAGATGAAGTTTAATAGGTACTTTACGAAAAAAGACAATGATGCATATGCTGGCTTAGAATTTAAAACTACGTCAAGTGAGATAAAGAATCCAGATGGGACAATTGTTTTTAGTGCTCCTAATATTGAAGTACCTGCTAATTATTCGCAAGTTGCAGCAGATATAATTGCTCAAAAATATTTTCGTAAAGCAGGTGTGCCTATTTACCTAAAAAAAATTAAAGAAGATAACATTCCATCGTGGTTATGGCGTTCTGAACCAGACACAACTAAGTTAAATGATGTTGCAAAAGAAGAACAATTTATTGGTGAAGAATCCGCAAAACAAGTTTTTGACAGACTAGCTGGAACTTGGACTTATTGGGGATGGAAAGGAAAATATTTTACAAAAGAAGAAGATGCAAAAATTTACTTTGATGAGATGCGTTTTATGCTCGCAGCTCAGATGTGCGCTCCAAATTCTCCACAATGGTTTAACACTGGTCTTCATTGGGCATATGGCATAGATGGACCAAGTCAAGGCCATTATTATGTTGATTTTGAAACTAAAGAGCTAGTTAAATCTAAAACTTCTTATGAACATCCTCAACCACATGCATGCTTTATCCAGTCAGTCAAAGATGATCTGGTTAATGAAGGTGGAATTATGGATTTGTGGGTTAGAGAAGCAAGACTATTTAAATATGGATCAGGAACAGGCTCTAATTTCTCTAAATTAAGAGGTGCTACTGAAGGACTTTCAGGAGGAGGAAGATCATCCGGACTGATGAGTTTTTTAAGAATTGGAGACAGAGCTGCTGGAGCCATTAAATCTGGAGGAACAACCAGAAGAGCTGCAAAAATGGTTACTGTCGACATTGATCATCCAGATATAGAAGAATACATAAATTGGAAAGTAGTAGAAGAACAAAAAGTTGCGGCTTTAGTTGCTGGATCTAAGTTAACGGCAAAAAATTTAAAGACGGTGATGGATGCATGTAATATTACAACTTACTCTGATGAAGATAGACTAAACCCTAAAGTAAATGTGGAATTGAAAAAATCTATTCTAAATTGTAGAGCTGTCATGATTCCTGAAAATTATATACAAAGAGTAATTCAGTTTGCGGCACAAGGATTTAAAGAAATTGATTTTCAAACTTATGATACTGATTGGGATAGCGAAGCATACTTAACTGTTTCAGGTCAAAATTCTAATAACTCAGTAAGAGTTAGTAATGAATTTCTTGAAAAGGTCTCTCAAAAAGGGAAATGGGATCTTATTCGCAGGACTGATGGAGGCGTACATAAGACAATAGATGCAACAGAATTGTGGGCAAAGATTTCAGAAGCTGCATGGGCTTGTGCTGATCCTGGTTTACAATATGACACAACCATTAATGAGTGGCATACATGTCCTGAAGCTGGAAGAATAAATGCTTCAAATCCGTGTTCTGAGTATATGTTCCTTGACGATACAGCATGTAATCTAGCATCAATGAATTTATTACAATTTAAACAGTCAGATGGCTCTTTTGATATAAAAGCCTACGAGTATACCACAAGGCTATGGACATTGACGTTAGAAATTTCTGTAATGATGGCTCAATTTCCATCAAAAGAAATAGCTCAAAGATCTTATGAATATAGAACTCTTGGCTTAGGCTATGCTAATATAGGTGGATTGTTAATGTCATGGGGCATTCCTTATGATAGCGATCAAGGTAGATCAATATGTGCTGCACTAACATCTATTATGACAGGAATCTCATATGCAACTTCTGCTGAAATAGCAGGAGAGTTAGGACCATTTCCTAAATATAAAGAAAACTCAGAAGGTATGTTAAGAGTAATACGTAATCATAAACGTGCATCTGAAGGGAAAACAAGAGATTATGAAGGATTGTCAATTAACCCTGTTCCGCTGATGTCTAAAGATTGCCCCGACCAAAGCCTGATAACAGCTGCAAAAGAAGCATGGGTTCAAGCCCTTTCACTTGGAGAAAAGAACGGCTATAGAAACGCACAAGCTACTGTGGTTGCTCCAACCGGAACCATTGGACTTGTTATGGATTGTGATACAACCGGTATTGAGCCAGACTTCGCAATGGTAAAATTCAAAAAATTAGCTGGCGGTGGATATTTCAAAATAATTAATCGCGTAGTTCCTGAAGCTTTAGCTCATATGGGTTACGATACTGATCAAATTAAGGATATGCAAAGATATGCTTTAGGTGCAGGCAGTCTTAAGAACTGTCAATCTATAAGTCATAACGCCCTCATATCAAAAGGCTTTACAGAAAAAGAAATTAATTTAGTTGAAGATTCTTTAGAGGCCGCTTTTGATATAAAATTTGTTTTTAATCAATTCACATTTGGAGAAGAGTTCTGTAAAAATACTTTAGGAATGAATAGCGAGCAAATGAACGATTTCTCATTTAATATGCTTGAGTTTCTTGGATTTAGTTCAGAAGAAATAGATGTAGCTAATATTCATGTTTGCGGAGCAATGACACTTGAGGGAGCTCCTCATCTTAACAATGAACACTTATCAGTATTTGATTGTGCTAACGTATGTGGAAGAATAGGTAAACGTTCACTATCAGTTGACAGTCATATTAAAATGATGGCAGCAGCTCAATCATTTATATCTGGAGCTATTTCAAAAACTATAAACATGCCTAATGATGCAACAATTGATGATTGTAGTGATGCATACATGCTATCTTGGCAGTTAGGAATAAAAGCAAATGCACTTTATAGAGATGGTTCAAAGCTAAGCCAGCCATTAAACTCCGCTCTACTTGATGATGAAGATATTAATGAGGAAGAGAATATAACTAATGAACAAAATCTTTCAAAACGTACAAGCGAAGTAGTAGAAAGAATTGTTGAAAGAGTTGTTAAAGCAGAGAGAGATAAACTTCCTCATAGAAGAAAAGGATATACACAAAAAGCTACCGTCGGAGGCCATAAAGTTTATTTAAGAACTGGAGAATACGAAAGTGGTAAACTAGGTGAGATATTTGTAGATATGCATAAGGAAGGTGCGGCATTTAGATCTTTAATGAATAATTTTGCCATCGCAATTTCAATTGGATTACAATATGGTGTTCCATTAGAAGAATTTGTAGAAGCTTTTACATTTACTCGATTTGAACCACAAGGGATGGTAACTGGTAACGACACAATAAAAATGTCTACATCAATTCTAGATTATATTTTTAGAGAATTAGCAATATCTTATCTAGATCGAAATGATTTAGGGCATGTTGGCCCAGATGACTTGGATTCTAGTACAACTGGCTCTGGTGAAAATCAAAGCTTTATATCTGCAAGAGTTGCAAGCAGAGGTTTTGTTAGAAGAGAGCTTAAAGTAGTTTCTGGAGGTACAAATAATGTTACTGTTATGCCTACAACTAATTTACTTAAGGAAACTGAAGAACGGATAGAAACCACTAAAGCAACAGAAACTGTTCTAACTAACAATCAATCATCTTCTATAACAAGACAACTTGAAGCAAAGATAAAAGGTTTTGAAGGCGAAGCTTGCGGTGAATGTGGTAACTTTACTTTGGTTAGAAATGGTACATGTATGAAGTGTAATACATGTGGAGGAACGTCTGGATGTTCATAAAGGATTAAACATGACAAATATAATTGAAAATAAGTTAAAAGAACTAAACATAACACTTGATGAAGCGAGTAAACCTGCAGGTAGTTATGTTCCATATGTCATATCAAATAATTTAGTTTTTATTTCAGGGCAATTACCATTTATAGATGGAGAAATAACTATAAAGGGTAAAATCAATAAAGACGTTTCAATAGATGATGGAATAAAAATGGCTGAAGTTTGTGCGAAAGCTTTATTAAGCCAACTAAAAGCTGCATGTAATGGTGACCTTGATAAAGTTATCAAAGTGGTAAAGTTAGGTGGTTTTGTGGCATCATCTCCTGACTTTACAGATCATCCAAAAATAATAAATGGTGCCTCTGATTTAATTGTTAAAATTTTTGAAGAAAAAGGAAAACACTCTAGATTTGCAGTCGGAGTAGCATCACTTCCATTAAATGCTCCAGTGGAAATTGAAGGCATTTTTGAAATCAAAAATTAATCTTTGAGTTATTAAAAATAGTAAGCGATAAATTCAAAAATGAAAATAGAGTTAGTATCTGATTTAAGTCTTATTGATAAAAATCAATGGAACAAACTAAATGATACTAACCACCCATTTACCTCACACGAGTTTTTAACTTCATTAGAGCAATCCCAATCTGTCTGCCCTAAAACAGGCTGGACACCTAAACACATAGTTATAAAAGATAATCAAAATACTTTAATAGGTGCATTGCCAAATTACTTAAAAATGCATTCTTATGGTGAATATGTATTTGATCATAGTTGGGCGAATGCATTTGAAAACGCTGGAGGATCATATTATCCAAAGTTACTATCTGCAATACCATATACACCCGCTACCGGGCCAAGATTTTTATTTAAAAAAAATGATTTAGATAAAGATAAAATATTTGAATTAATCGTAGATACAATTCAAAATATTGTCAAAGATAATAATATAAGTTCTGCACATATAAATTTTATTACTTCAGATATAAGTAACAAATTAAATAAAAAAAACTGGATTCAAAGAAAAGGATTACAGTTTCATTGGCATAATAATGATTATAAATCATTTGATAATTTTTTAGATAAGTTAAAAAGCACGAAAAGAAAGTCTATTAAAAAAGAGAGAAAGAAAATTTTTGATAGCGATATAAAAATAGAACGTCTTACTGGAGATAATTTAAATAATCAAATTTGGGATTCATTTTATCAATTTTATTTAAACACAGTCGATAAAAAATGGGGTGGGGCTTATTTAACAAAACATTTTTTTTATTTAATTAATGAGAAGATGAGAGATAAAATTTTATTAGTGGTTGCTAAACAAAATAATATAATCATTGCAGCAGCACTTAATTTTATAGGTCAAAATACTTTGTTTGGAAGGAATTGGGGAACACTTGTCGATATACCATTTTTACATTTTGAACTTTGCTATTATCAAGCAATTGAATTTGCGATAGAACACAATATTAAAAAAGTTGAAGCAGGTGCCCAAGGACACCATAAGATACAAAGAGGTTATATTGCCACTTCTACATACAGTTCTCATTACATAGGAAATGAATCTTTTTCATCAGCTATTAAAAACTTTGTTAAAATGGAAGAAAAAGAAGTAAACAAACAAATCGAAATAATCAATACACAAGGCACACCATATTCAAATAAAGATTGATTAGGTGAACTCTGGAGCGTCACGTTTTTTATTATTATTTTTAGATGTTACGCTCTTTATTTTTTTATCTTTTTCACTCAATGATTCTGTTGTTAAAACTAGTTTATCATTAGATAAATCAACAGATACAGTTCCTCCATCAACTAAACGACCAAACAAGAGTTCTTCTGCTAAAGGTTTTTTGATATGCTCTTGAATAACTCGTCCTAACGGCCTCGCTCCAAATGACTTATCATAACCTTTAGATGCTAACCAGTCTCTTGCTTTGTCTGTTAAAACAACCGAAACGCCTTTATCAGATAATTGCACTTCTAATTGCATGATGAATTTATCAACCACCATTCTTACCACTTCAAGTGGTAGATATCCAAAAGGTATAATAGCATCAAGTCTATTTCTAAATTCTGGAGCAAACAACCTATCTATAGCTTCACTATCTGCTCCATCTCTATTATCCTTATTAAAACCAATCGCTGTTTTAGATAATTCTTGAGCACCGGCATTGGTAGTCATAATTAAAATTGTATTCCTAAAATCAATTGATTTTCCATTATTATCAGTTAATTTTCCATGATCCATGACCTGTAATAGTAAATTAAAAAGATCGGGATGAGCTTTTTCAATTTCATCTAATAATAGAACAGAATGTGGATTTTGATCGACTGAATCAGTTAACAAACCTCCCTGATCAAATCCAACATATCCAGGAGGAGCACCAATTAAACGAGAAACTGTATGTCTTTCCATATATTCTGACATATCAAATCTTATAAGTTTAACACCTGTGGCTTCAGCTAATTGTCTAGCCACTTCAGTTTTACCAACACCTGTCGGACCTGAGAACAAATAACAACCTACAGGCTTTTCTATTTCTCTTAAACCTGCTCTAGATAATTTAATACTTGAGACTAATTCACTTACTGCTTTATCTTGACCATAAACCATTCTTTTTAGATCATCTTCTAGCTTTGAAAGAGCTTTTCTGTCATCAGTAGAAACATTGCGAGGTGGAATTCTTGCTATTAATGCAATAGTTTCTTCTATCTCTGTTTTTCCTATTATACGTTTTCTTTTAGATTTAGTTTTAAGCATTTGTGCAGCCGCTGACTCGTCTATTACATCAATAGCTTTATCTGGCAATTTCCTATCATTTATATATCTTGCTGACAACTCAACAGCTGTCTTAATCGCTATATTAGTATATTTTAAATTATGATGCTTTTCATATCGAGATTTAAGACCCATAAGAATTTTTATTGCATCATCAACAGTAGGCTCAGCAACATCAATTTTTTGAAACCTTCTAACTAGAGCTCTATCTTTTTCGAAGTAACCTCTATATTCTTTATAAGTTGTTGAACCTATACACTTTAAACCACCGGATTGTAAGGCTGGCTTAAGTAAATTTGATGCGTCCATTGCTCCACCACTAGTAGCACCTGCGCCAATTATTGTGTGTATTTCATCAATGAATAAAACTGCATTTTCATTTAATTCAATTTCTTTCATAACAGCCTTTAGACGTTCTTCAAAATCACCTCTATAGCGTGTTCCAGCTAACAATGCTCCCATATCTAATGCGTATATTTCTGCATTTAATAAAACTTCTGGCACATTACCTTTTACTATTCTATCCGCCAAACCTTCTGCAATTGCAGTTTTACCAACGCCAGGATCTCCAACTAACAAAGGATTATTCTTTGTTCTTCTACATAAAATCTGGATAGTTCTATCCAGTTCAGGTTGTCTCCCTATCAATGGGTCTATTTTACCTTGAGCAGACTTTTCATTTAAATTTACAGCGTACTTTTCAAGAGCTTTTTCAGCTTTCTTGCTATCAGATTCCCCTGCTTCACTTTCTACGCCTGAAGGTGAACTAGACTTTGAATAACTTGGATCTTTAGCAAGACCATGACTCATAAAGCTTACTGCATCAAGACGTTTCATATCTTGTTTTTGTAATAAATAAACTGCGTAACAATCTCTTTCAGAAAACATCGCTACTAAAATATTTGCTCCTGTAGCTTCACTTCTACCAGATGATTGAGTGTGAATAACAGCTCTCTGAACTACTCTTTGAAACCCTGCAGTAGGTTGAGTGTCAGCTTCTTTGTCAGGAGTAACAATAGCATTTAAATCTTCTTTTAAATATTTATTTATATCTTCTTCTAATACCTTTATATCAACTGAGCATGCTTTTAATACTTCGATTGCATCATGATCTTCTAACAAAGCAGACAATAAATGCTCTAATGTTGCAAATTCATGCTTTAATGAAGAGGCGTTTGTCATTGCACGTCGTAAAGTTTCTTCTAAAGATCGTGAAAGCATATTTATTCCTTTTCTAATTGAACTTGTAAAGGATGCTCAAACTTTCGAGCATAATTCATTACTTGAATAGCTTTTGTTTCAGCTAAATCATATGCATACAATCCGCATACACCAACACCTCTCTGGTGAACATGAAGCATAATTTGTGTTGCTTCTTCTCTATTCTTTTGAAAAAATTTTTCAAGAACTTCAATTACAAACTCCATAGGAGTATAATCATCATTCATCATTAATACTCTATATAGAGCTGGAATTTTTGTTTTTGGATTTGTTTCGAGTTTAACATTTCCATTGTTGTCATTATCATCTGACTTATGATTTTCGTCCATGGCTAATGTTGGAACATTTTGTATCTTGCATTTCAGCTTAAAATTTAACTTACAATCTATTAATTCTATCATTTATCTCTCAACGTTTTTATTCAAAATATTACTATCTTAATTATATAAGAACGATAGATGCATACAACAAGTATAATTGCTCTAAGTTTATAAAACATAATATTTTAAAATATATTTTATACTAAATATTGTATTTTGTTTAAACAATAATCAAAATATTGTGTTTTTTTATCTATTTTAGCTTATGAAGACTTTATTTTTCTACTAAAAAATATATATTAAATTTATTTATGGATGTTTAAATTGTTTAAAACTTGTTTTGAGATAATCAATGTCTATAAGGACAATTTGTATAAAAATTGTATACTATTACTTTTAAATAGGGTTGGATCACTTTTAGTACTTTTTTTAGTAACATTACTTTTTATTTCTTCTGCACATGCAAAGTACGCCTCTTTTGTTATAAATGAAAACACTAAGAGAGTTTATCATAATGCAAATGCTGATACACGAAACTATCCTGCCTCTTTAACAAAGATCATGACATTATATATGGTTTTTGATGCACTTAAGTCAAAAAAAATATCTATGAATACTAAATTCAAAGTTTCAAAAAGAGCAACAAGACAACCTCCTTCCAAATTACATCTTTCTGCAGGATCAACAATTTCTGTTAAAAATGCTATATTAGCTCTAGTTACTAAGTCAGCAAATGATGTTGCAACAGTTGTTGCAGAAAATTTAGGAAAATCAGAACGTAACTTTGCTAGGTTAATGACAAAAAAAGCACGTAAATTAGGAATGAACCGCACTACATTTAAAAACGCTTCGGGACTTCCTAACCGAGGACAATTATCTACAGCAAGAGATATGGCTACATTAGGGATTGCGATCCGTAAAAATCATCCTAATTTCTTTAAGTTATTTAAAACTAAATCTTTCATATACAAGGGTGTTAAATATAGTAACCACAATAATTTATTAGGAAGTTATTCTGGAACAGATGGCATTAAAACTGGGTATACAAACGCTTCTGGCTTTAATCTGGTAGCATCTGTAGAACGTAATGGACAAAGAATTATAGGAGTTGTTTTTGGAGGGAAAAAGGCTCGTTCTCGAGACAAACATATGATCACATTGCTAAATCGCTATTTTAAAACAAACCTTAAAAAACCTCTTGTAAGAATAGCCAAACCTTCTGAATTACCCAAAACCCGTCCTGAAATTATTGTTGCAGAAAAAAATATAAAAAGTTTCAAAATACTTCCTAATATAATAGATCAACTTGATCAAGAAACTACGAATGAAGATTGGTTTGTACAAATTGGTGCATTTTCTACTAGACTGAATGCGCACAAAGCTGCTCGTAACGCAAGGAATGTTGTGCCTGAACAATTAGGCAACCTACCTGCTTCTTTAAGTCAGATATCTAAAACCAATGGTAACAATATTCAAGAACGCTTATGGCGTGTTCGTTTTATCGAACTAGCTGAAAACCAGGCTCGTTCAGTATGCGCTGAACTTTGGTCTTCTGGTTTTAGTTGTATACCACTTCCATCAAAAAATGATAATAGCTAACATTATTAGAATATAATCTAAGAAACTTTAAGTAGATCGTTCCAATTGGTTGTATAAAATGGAGACTTATAACAAGATCGCATACGCCATTCATCTTTTTCTGTTTTTGTTTTTCTAGATTGTTTCTGCACACCTTGAGAACCATAAAACAATGTCATTTTTCCTATCTTTGTATTGATGTCATCAAGTAGATTCATACAGATACCAGATCCTTCACTAAAATTTTTTATATCTTTAGTAAAGGCAAATAAATTGTTCTGAATAAAGCATTCATTTTGTACAATATTTTTTGTATCCTGTTTTAAGTCTAATAGTATAACTCCTGCTTTTTTATAATTATATTGTGGACGATAAATACTCTCTAATAGCTTAAACGATTCCTTTATAATAACTGCTGTATTATTCGTCGGCTCATTAAAAGTAATCATGGCACCGTTACTATATTGTAAATCTTGTTTTCTAAAACGATCAGTATTAATAAAAATAGAAAGACCACCGCTTATACTATTCTGGTAGCGCAGCTTCTCAGTAGCTCTTGCCACATGATTTGCTAATGCTTTTTTTAAATTATCTTTATCATTAATCATATTACCAAATGATCTAGAAACGGTAATAGATTTTTTATTAACAACTTCTTCTAGCATAAGACATGACTGTCCCCTCAACTCATAAACAATACGTTCACCAACAACTGAAATTAGCTTTCTTATTTGACGAGGATCTGCTTGTTGTAATTGAAGAGGATTATTAATTCCTATAGATTTCAAACGCGTCCCCCAACCCTTTGAAATACCCCAAATATCTTCTAACTTCATATCGTCTAAAATTTGCGTTAATTGATCAGAAATAGTTAGTATATGAATACCATTAGATGAATATTTCTTCGCAATCTTATTAGATAATTTAGCTAATGTTTTAGTTGGTCCTACTCCAATTGAAACAGGAATACCTGTCCATTGATAAATTAACTTTCTAATTTCTGACATTTCATCCGCTAATTTGTTAATATTAAAATTTTTTAAACTAAGAAAAGCTTCATCTATGGAGTATATTTCCATATTAGGTACAAAATAACTTAATGAATTCATTACGCGTGCAGACATGTCTCCATATAGAGTGTAATTTGAAGAATGAGTAAAAACATTATTTCGCTTTATTAACTCTTTATATAAGTGTAACGGAGCACCCATAGGTATTCCTAAAGCTTTTGCTTCATTAGATCTAGCAATAATGCATCCATCATTATTGGAGAGAACTACAACAGGCTTACCTTTTAAAGATGGATTAAATACTCTTTCGCAAGAAACATAAAAATTATTACAATCAACTAATGCATACATATTATAAAAAGTGAACAGCGCTTGTAACTACACCCCAAATTTCCATATTTGTATCATCATTAATTTCAATAGGTTTATATAAATCATTTTCTGGCATTAATATAACTTTACCAGAACGTTTATATAATCTCTTAACAGTCATTTGCCCATCTAAAACCGCAATAATGACTTTGTCGTGTGATGCCTTAACGCTTCTATCTACAACTAAAATATCATTATCATGTATTCCTGCATTTATCATAGAATCTCCATTAACACGAACAAAGAATGTTGAAGATGGTCGTTTAATTACATAGCTATTTAAATCTAAACTTTTTTCTAAGTTATCATCTGCAGGAGAAGGAAACCCAGCTGAAACTTTAGAACTATATAAAGGAAAAGCCTGAGGTCTATTTAAACATGGTTTAAATACATCTAATCTAATTGTGCTTTTGTAATGGCCATTTTGAGCTAATATTTTCTTAGTTATTTCAAGATGTGTCATTTTCTTTATCCTTAATTAATTTTGTTCATGTTTTGTTCTCTTATAGATCGCGAACAAAGTCAACTCTTAAAATATATAAAAATTAATGGGTTTTAATAAAAATACCTGGCTTGACACCATAATTAACAGCAACGCCATAGCTTGGATCATCATCAGATCCTACTATCAACTGACCGGCCTTTCGTAGCAGTGAATGGCAATCTGTTGACAAATGTCTTAATTCTAACTTTTTCTTTTTTTTCTTATACTTAATTGCTAATTCTTCTATTGCCTGTAGAGCAGATTGATCAACAACACGACTATTAATAAAATCAATTATAACAGTATCAGTATCATTTTTTGGGTTAAATATTTCTGAAAAACCTTGTGCTGAACCAAAAAACAATGGTCCCTCTATATAATAAACATTATTACCATTTGCATCTACTTCAACACGCCATCTAATACGTATTGCATTATTCCATGCGTAAGCAAGAGCAGAAAGAATTACTCCACAAATAACAGCTATAGCTAAGTCATAAATGACGGTAACACTAGTTACAATTAACATAACAATAACATCCGTTATTGGGATGCGCCTAACAACCATAATACTTTGCCAAGCGAACGTACCTATAACAACCATAAACATAACACCAACTAAAGCTGCTAAGGGGATTTGTTCAATAAGAGAAGAACCAATTACTATAAATAAAAGTAAAAATAAAGATGCTGAAATTCCAGATATTCTTGTACGACCACCAGATTTCACATTAATCATTGATTGACCAATCATTGCGCATCCTCCCATACCGCCAAAAAAACCTGTTACAGTATTCGCAACACCCTGAGCCATACACTCTTTAGATGCACCTCCAGTTTTGCCAGTAATATCCCCAACTAAATTCAGTGTTAATAAACTTTCAATCAATCCAATTGCAGCCAAAATTAATGCGTACGGCAGTATTATCAAAAGAGTATCAAGATTAAAATCAACTAAAGGAATATGAAAAGTTGGCAAACCACCTTTAATAGAAGCAAGGTCACCAACGCGTGGAACCTCAATGTCTAGCAACATAACAAGTACCACTATAAAAATTATTCCTGCTAACGGAGCTGGAATAATTTTTGTTACTTTAGGCGCCAACCATATTACAACCATAGTAACAACAACGAGCAGAACCATAGTAAACAAAGTTTGCCCTTCCATCCATTGCTTTGTGCCGGCTGAATCAAGCATCTGAAATTGAGACATTTGAGCTAAAAAAATTACAATAGCTAAGCCATTTACAAAACCAAGCATAACTGGATAAGGAACTAATCTAATAAATTTTCCTAACTTGAATAAAGCAGCAATAATCTGTATCGCCCCCATTAATACAACTGTTGCAAATAAATACTCAACACCATGTAATGAAACTAGAGCAACCATGACAACCGCTAGCGCACCTGTTGCACCAGAAATCATGCCAGGCCTACCACCAATCAAAGCAGTTATTAATCCAACAATAAAAGCAGCATAAAGACCAACCAAAGGATGAACACCAGCTACAAAAGAAAAAGATACAGCTTCAGGTACTAATGCCAAAGCAACAGTTAAACCAGCTAAAATTTCTGTTTTAAATCTCAATAATGATGAAATTTTTAAATTAGAAAATTGTAATTCAGTTTCTGATATTTTTTGAGATAGCTCTTGGAATATTTTTTGTATAACCAAACTCCTAGTTTATTGGCCATTAAACCAAAAAATATAACTTAAAAAAGTTACTTTCATGATTTACCTGTTAAAGCAATTTCAAAAAAAAACAATAATAAACTTAAATAAACCCTTTATAAATTCCTAAAAAAGCGTTTATTTACAATATAAAAAATTGTAATTACATAAACATCAAGAATTAGTATGTTTTTTAGATAAACGGTCTAAATCATGCTCCACCTGATCATCAAATCCATATCGGGAAGAAAAGAAAATCAAGGCCATTAAGCCCGAGCCTAATAAGATAGTAAAAAAAGCACCTACAAAAATAGCTATTATACCATTATTACTAATTTCTACGTCTGACATTTGAAGCCATAAATCAATTGCAAAAAATGTTATAATTATAAGAACACTTGATGCCACAATAATAAAAAGTAAAATATTTTTCATACTTAAATATATATTAATAAACTTAAACAAAGTCTATTAATTTTACCTTAATGGTAATTCTGATTTTACTAATTGCTCCCAATAAGAAATACCCAAAGGCAAAACATTATCATTGAAATCATATTTAGTATTATGAAGCATACAACCTGATTTACCCTCGCCTGCACCGAGCCATATATAAGATCCAGGTTTTTTTTCTAACATATAAGCAAAATCTTCTGCTCCCATGGAGGGCAATAAGTTTGTTTTAACTGATTCCGCACCAAATAAGCTTGATGCAACCTCGATTGCTTTTTCACTTTCATCAGCATGATTGATTGTAACAGGATAGCCTTTAACAACAGAAACGTCTGCCACACACCCATAGGCTAAAGCTGTTGCTTCACATATATCTGTAAATTGCTTATGTACATTGATACGAGTGTCTGGGTTAATAGTTCTAATAGTTCCAATAAAATCTGCTTTCTGAGGTATAATATTAAATCCAGAACCCGCATTAATTTGAGTTACTGAAACAACAACAGAATCAAGAGGATTTTGTTTGCGCGAAACAATTTGCTGTAAAGCTTGAACAATAGCTGCCGTAGCTAAAACAGGGTCATTTGTGGCTTGAGGCATAGCTGCATGCCCGCCACTTCCATTTACAGTAACTTCAAAGCGATCTGCCGCTGCCATTACAGAACCTTTGTGAACAGCAACAGTTCCTTCTTCCATCCCTGGCCAATTATGCATTCCCCAAATACTATCCATAGGAAACTTCTCAAAAATTCCATCTTCAATCATGGCAAGACCTCCGCCGCCACCTTCTTCCGCAGGTTGAAATATAAAATATACGGTTCCATCAAAATCTCTTTTCAAAGATAATACTTTAGCCGCGCCAAGTAACATAGCTGTATGACCATCGTGCCCACATGCATGCATACGACCTTCAAATTTTGATTTATAAGAAAATTCATTTTCTTCGGTCATAGGCAAAGCATCCATATCGGCTCTTAACCCAATAGCTTTATTTCCGCCGCCACCTTGGTTAGCGTTAATACCTTTTAAAACTCCAACAACACCAGTTTTACCTAAACCTTTATGAACTTCAATACCAAAAGATTCTAGTTTTTCTGCAACAAAATTAGATGTCCACTCTTCCTCATATCCAAGTTCTGGATGAGAGTGCAACTCATGCCTCCAATTTTTTATTTCAGGTAAAAAATTTATAATCTCATTAGATGTTTTCATAAAATACTCCTTATATCTAATTATAAATACTGTTATCAGAAAAGGTCAACTTTCTAATTATTAGACTATCTTGATAATTCTGAATATGCTAATTACCAAAGATCTTATTCTATAATAAATAAATCAATAAAATAATTATAATTTGGGGAGTTATAAAAGTTATGAAATGGATTAATAAAACTCTTCCTGAAACTAATTTACAAAAATTTATTTTTATTTTTTTACCATTCGCATGTGGTTATTTTTTATCTTATCTATATCGATCTACAAATGCAGTTTTAGCCCCTTACCTTAGTAATGATTTAAATTTAAACGCAGAACAATTAGGGTTCATTACATCTGCATATTTTTTAACATTTGGCCTATTCCAATTGCCTTTAGGTATTCTACTTGATAAATATGGCGCTCGAATAGTTCAAAGCTTTTTATTTTTAATTGCGGCTACAGGCGCTATTTTATTTAGCTTTGGTGATGATGTTTTGTCACTAACAATAGCAAGAGGGCTAATAGGTCTTGGTGTTTCAGGAGCTTTAATGGCAGCCTTCAAAGCATTTGCTGTTTGGTTTCCTAAAGAACGTCTTCCGCTTTTAATAGGATTATTTATGTCGGCAGGAGGAATCGGAGCTATTGTTGCATCAAGACCTCTGGAAATGGCTTTGCAAATCACAGATTGGAGAGGTGTTTACTTATTTCTTGGAATAATTACAATTTTTGTAGGGCTATTAATATTTTTTATTGTTCCTGAGAAGAAAGAAGCTGTTGACCAAGAAAAACCGTTGCCTATCTTAAAAGTTTTAAAACATATTTATACTAGCTATGCATTTTGGAGAATAGGACCTTTATCAGGAATTGCAGGCGGAACAGGACTAGCTATATTAGGGCTATGGGCAGGTCCTTGGCTTTCTGATATAGGAAAATTTGATCAAAAAGAAATTGCAAACATTCTTTTTTTCTCAACGATAATGATGACAATTGGCACCACATCTTTAGGAATAGTTACAGATTACCTAAGAAGATTTAATATCACACCTGTTGGTGTTATGGGAGGGGCGTTATTACTTTTTATTCTTCCTCTAACTATCATTACATTTGGGTTAATGCCACAAGCTATATGGCCATGGGTTGTTTTAAGCATAACGTCATTAGCTGCAACCTTAGCATACTCTGGCCTTAGCCAACATTTTCCAACAAGCTATGCTGCCCGAGCATCAACTGCTGTAAATCTAATATGTTTTTCAATGGCTTTCGTAGCTCAATACGGAATTGGGTTAATAATGCAAATAGTTGAGCCAGGGAAACAGTCTGGGTACTCGATAAAAGCATATCAAGCAGGCTTCGGCTTTTTTTTAGGGCTGCTGATAATTTGTTATTTAATTTTTATAATTATGAGTTTATTAGAAATACAAAAACAAAAAAAGACACTTAAGGATAATAACGTTTAGCAGTCCATTGATCTTTTTTCTCAGTCGGCTTTAAAATAAATCTATTATGCAACCTAAAATCACCATCTTCCCAGAACTCAAATTCTATTGGAGTTAAAGCAAAACCACCCCAAAAATTTGGTCTTGGAATGTCATTAGGGTACTTAGCTTCAAAAGCTTTAACTTCTTCCATCAAAGTGTTTCTTGTATCCAACTCTCTTGATTGCTTTGATGACCAAGCACCAATTCTACTACCCCTGGATCTTGATTTATAATAATTATCTGAAACTTCGTCAGATACTTTTTTTATGCTTCCAACTAATCTTACTTGACGATTAAGGCTTTTCCAATAAAAGCAAATTGCACCTTTTGAAGTATCTAATATCTCATTAGATTTTCTACTTTCATAATTTGTATAAAAAACAAAGTCTCCATTTATAATATCTTTAAGTAAAACAGTACGTACAGAAGGCATTCCATTTTTTGCAACGGTAGCTAATTGCATAGCATTAGGATCTCTAGGTTCTGTTTTCTCTGCTTCAGATAACCACTTTTTGAATAATGGAATAGGATCTATTATTGCTTCTAATTCCAAACTTAATCTCCACTATTTTTGATAATATTATTTTTTATTACTTATAGTACTAATTTTGCCTTATTTTATACATATATGTTTTATTTGATATATTTAAAGTAACTAGTAGAGGGTTTTATGGTTAAACATTTTTTTTTATTATTCGCATTTAGTATTATTTCAATTAATGGACAAGCAGAAACAAGGGTTTTTCAAGCAACTGGATCTGTATCCTCAGTAGAAGTTCTAAAAACATACACGACACAAAAAATACCAAGAAATGAGAAAAGATGTGTAATTAAAAGAATACCTGTTAACCAAAACGCACAAACATTTGGTGCTGATAATTTTATAGGGGCTTTAATTGGAGGAGCCATAGGAAATCAAATTGGATCAGGTGGTGGCAAATCAGGATCAACTGCATTAGGTGCAATTATTGGATCTGAAGTGGTTAGAAGCGAAAAAAATGCCTCAAATAGAGATTATGAAGAAAGAGAAGTTTGTCGGATAGAAAAAGTTGTCTATTCTGAAACTAAAGAACAAATCAGTGGATATAAACTAGACGTTGAAATAGATGGAGATACTATTTCTATAAATAGCAATAAATCTTATAATCCTGGGGACATCATTACATTAACGAAAAAAATAAGTTATTCTCTTAATTAATGATTTCGATTTTAATATTAAATATGTTAAAAAGAAGTAAATAATTATAAATTACTTTAATAATTTTAAATTATTGCAATGTACTTTAATTTTTAAAAAAAATTTAGAACTAGGAAATTCATTATGGCAGAAAAAGAACTCAACAACGGTATCATGAGCGGCAAACGTGGTATAGTAATGGGTGTTGCTAATGACAGATCTATAGCTTGGGGAATAGCAAAGGCAGCCGCAGACCAAGGAGCTGAAATCGCTTTCACCTATCAAGGTGAAGCACTTGAGAAACGTGTTCGCCCACTTGCTGAATCGATAGGATCAAATATTGTTTTACCATGTGATGTATCTAGTGATGAAGCTATAGATGAAACTTTTCAAGCCTTAAAAGAAAAATGGGAAACCATTGATTTTGTTGTGCATGCTATAGCTTATTCAGATAAAGAAGAATTAAAAGGTGAGTATATAGACACATCAAGAAAAAATTTTTATACTACGATGGACATCTCAGTATATTCATTTACTGCAGTAGCAAAAAGGGCAGCAGATATGATGCCTAATGGTGGATCTATGTTAACGTTAACATACCATGGCGCAGAAAGAGTAATGCCTCACTATAATGTTATGGGAGTTGCAAAAGCTGCACTAGAGTCATCTGTAAGATACTTAGCTGCAGACTTAGGAAGTGAGAAAATTAGAGTTAACAGTTTATCTGCAGGCCCTATAAAAACTCTTGCCGCCAGTGGAATAGGTGACTTTAGATACATACTTAAATGGAACCAATATAATTCTCCATTAAGAAGAAATGTAACATTAAAAGATGTTGGTGGAAGTGGTGTTTATCTTTTATCTAATTTATCTGCTGGAGTAACAGGAGAGACGCATCATGTTGATTGTGGTTATCATATAGTAGGAATGAAAGCTATTGATGCACCAGATATGTCTCCAGAAAAAAAAGAAATTTAATTTTCTAAAATTAATTTATTTGAAAGAATTTAAATGGCAAGCAACTCTTTTGGAAACATATTTAAATTCACTAGTTTTGGGGAAAGTCATGGAAAAGCCATTGGATGTATAGTTGACGGAGTTCCTCCTTTAATTTCAATAGATGAAAAAGATATACAGTATTATTTAGATAGAAGAAAACCCGGCCAATCTAAATTTGTTACGCAAAGAAAAGAAAGTGATACTGTAGAAATACTATCCGGTGTATTTAATGGTAAAACCACTGGACATCCTATTGCACTCCATATTAAAAATGAAGATCAAAGAAGTAAAGATTATTCAGAAATTGCTAACCAATTTCGACCTGGACACGCCGATATTACTTATCAAACCAAATATGGAATAAGAGATTACCGAGGAGGAGGACGATCAAGTGCAAGAGAAACCGCAGTTAGAGTAGCTGCCGGTGCTGTTGCTTTCAAAATATTAGAACATAAATTAAAACAACCTATTATCATTAGGGCAAGCGTGATTCAAATAGGTCCCAATAAAATTAATAGAGCTAATTTTGACTGGAATGAAGTTAATAATAATTATTTTTTCTGTGGCGATCCTTTTGCTGCAAAAGAATGGGAAACATGGCTTGATGAAGTAAGAAAAAGTGGCAATAGTGCTGGTGCAATAATCGAGGTCGTAGCCGAAAATGTTCCAAGAGGACTAGGAAGTCCTGTTTATAAAAAATTAGATAGTCAAATTGCTGAAGCGCTTATGAGTATAAATGCTGTCAAAGGAGTAGAAATAGGATCCGGGTTTGATCTAGCATCTTTATCTGGAGAAGAAGCAAATGATGAGATTTTCCCAGATAATAAAGGTGATTATTACTTTAGCTCTAACCATTCTGGGGGCATATTAGGAGGAATTTCATCAGGGCAACCTATTATAGCAAGATTTGTTGTAAAACCAACAAGTTCTATTTTAACTGAAAAAAATTCTATCAATTCGGATAAAGACGCTATTAAGATTAAAACAAAAGGTCGACACGATCCATGTGTCGGAATAAGAGCAGTTCCAGTAGCGGAAGCTATGATGGCTATAACTTTATTAGATCAATTACTAGAACATGAAAGTCAAATTGGAGAAATTAAATAATTTCTATTTTTTAGTTGCAACAATTACAAACTCTTTATTACCACTTGGTCCAAGCACGGGGCTTTCGGTTACACCTAGTAAATTCATGTTTACTTCTGTTTTAATCCACAACTCAATGTCATTTATAACATTTTTATGCAATTGTTCGTCTCTTACTACACCACCTTTACCAACTAATCCTTTACCCACTTCAAACTGTGGTTTAATTAGAGCTGCTAGCCAACCATTACTTTTTAAAAAACCAAGCCCTGCCGGTAGAATTTTTTTGAGTGAGATAAATGAAGCATCACAAACAACCGCATCTAATGGCTCGTTAATAACTTCATCAGATAAATAACGAGCATTTATTTTTTCTTTTACAACTACTCTCTTATCTTGCCTTAACTTCCAATCTAACTGACCATGACCAACGTCAACAGCATAGACCTTTTCTGCACCATGAGTTAATAACACATCTGTAAAACCACCTGTACTTGCACCAATATCAAGTGCAATAATTGATTTACAATTTAAGTGAAACTCTAAAATAGCTTTTTCTAACTTTAAGCCACCTCTTGACACCCATGGATGCTTTTTACCTTTAATTTCTATATTGGATTCTACAGGAACTTGTTGACCTGGTTTATCTAGTCGTTTTGTATCTAAAAAAACCATACCTGCCATAAGCATAGAATTGGCCTGCTCTCTGCTTTTAGCTAATCCCATTGAAATAAGAAGTTTATCAATACGTTCTTTTTTGATATCGAAATCCTAGAATAATAATTTTCAAATTTACTTATTAATACTGTTTCTATTTAAATTAGAAAGAGGATATATTTTATCTATAGTTTTAATTAAACCATCAACATCCAACCCTGCTTCTTTTAATTGAGCACTTTGAGAAGCATGATCTTGAAAATTATCTGGCATAGTTAAACACTTTATTGATTTATTTGTATTACTTAACATATCGTTAGAAGATAAATAATGTAAACAATGTGAGCTAAATCCTCCTGCAGAACCTTCTTCTATTATAATTAATACTGAATGATTTTTCCATAAATCTTCTAGTAATTTAGTATCAATTGGCTTTGCAAAACGAGCATCAGCAACAGTTATAGAATAACCCTTCACACTTAAAATATCTGAAGCTGATAACGCCGCACCTACCCTAGTGCCCAATGCTAAAATAGCGACGTCCTTTCCTTCTCTAACTATTTTACCTTTACCAATCTCAATAACTTTAGGTGTTTCAGGAATGTCTACACCTTCTCCTTCACCTCTAGGGTATCTACAAAAAATAGGCCCATCATTATAAGTTGAAGACGTAAATATCATGTCAGCTAACTCAGCTTCATTGCTTGGTGCCATAACAACTACACCAGGCAAACAACAAAGATAGGCTAAATCAAATGAGCCCGCATGTGTCGCTCCATCTGCTCCAACAAATCCTGCTCGGTCCATCATAAATTTTACTGGTAATTTTTGAATAACTACATCATGTATCACTTGATCATAAGCACGTTGTAAAAACGTAGAATAAATAACAACATATGGCTTTAATCCCTCTGCTGCCATACCAGCAGCAAACGTAACCGCATGCTGTTCAGCAATACCAACATCAAAAAATCTATCTTGAAATTTATCTGCAAATTTACTTAATCCAGTTCCAGAAGGCATTGCTGCTGTAACAGCAATAATTTTTTTATCTTTTTCGCTTATTTTACATAATGTATCTGAAAAAACATTAGTATATGTAGGGGCATTAGAAACTGATTTAACCGAATCTCCAGTTATTAAATTAAATTCAGAAACGGCATGATACTTTTCATGGGAATTTTTTGAAAAAGGATGTCCTTTCCCCTTCTCAGTAACAACATGTAATAAAACTGGACCATCATGAGGATCATTTTTTAAATTTTCTAATATTTTGACCATAGATTTAACATCATGACCATCAATCGGACCCAAGTAATGCATACCCATTTGACTAAATATTGTTCCTTCAGAAGAACCTAAAAAGGTACGTGCTAAATTTTCCGCTCGTTTAGCTGTTTCTCCTATTTCCTTTGGAAATAAATTAACCATTTGTTTAGCAATTTCTCTAACGTTATTAAAAGGACGACTTGAAACAACATTTGACAAGTAATTACTTAATGCACCAACAGCAGGTGCTATAGACATATCGTTATCGTTAAGAATTATAAGTAATTTAGTATTAATAGATCCAGCATTATTCATAGCTTCATAAGCCATTCCGGCACTCATTGCACCATCACCAATTACTGCTATAACGTTATTTGATTTACCTAATTTATCTCTTGCTACAGCCATCCCTAAGGCTGCGGAAATTGATGTAGAAGAATGTCCTGCTCCAAATGGATCATATTTAGACTCAGATCTCTTAGTAAATCCTGAAAGGCCTTTAGCTTTTCTTAAGGAGTACATTTCATCTCTTCTGCCTGTTAAAATTTTATGAGGATAGGCCTGGTGACCAACATCCCATATTAAACGATCATCAGGAGTATCAAAAACATAATGTATTGCCACAGCAAGCTCAACAACACCTAATCCTGCTCCAAGATGACCTCCTGTTTTAGAAACAATGTCAATCATATCAGAGCGTAATTCTGAAGATAAAGTTTCAAGATCATCTATTGAAATAAATTTCAAATCATCAGGACTATTAATCTGATCAAGCATTGAAGTTGATCCTCTTTTTTTATCTTTATTAGCCATTAATTAACGTTAAACCTGCAACAAGTAAAGTATTTTTAAATTAGTAATTTCTGTTTACAGTATATTTAGCTAAAGATACAAGATTTTCTATTCCATTTTCATAATTTTTAATAGAATTTATTGCTTTTTCAGATACTTCAATCGCTTTTTTTTGGGCACTTTTAATTCCTAAAATTGTAACAAAATTTGATGTTTTATTTTGATTGTCTTGCATAATAGGTTTTCCAATAATACTTTCATCTCCGTTAACATCTAGTAAATCATCTGCTATCTGAAAAGCTAAACCAAGATTATTAGCATAATTAATAAGAGCATTTTTTTGATCTTCGGTTGCATCTGACATAATCGCTGCAATATGAACACAACACGATATTAATGCTCCTGTTTTACGATTTTGAATCCATTCTATTTCTTCTAAATTTAAACTATCGTTGTTACTTGATTCCATATCGGCTTGTTGGCCACCAGCCATGCCCATTGCACCGATAGTTTTGGCAACTAATAAGCTAATAGAAGATCTTTTTTGAACATCTTTAATATAAATCGGATCTGCTATAATCTGAAAAGCCCAACTTTGGAGGGCATCTCCAGCAAGCACCGCTGTATATTGATCAAATTTAATATGACTTGCAGCTTTTCCTCTTCGCAAAGGAGAGTCATCCATTGCTGGCAAATCATCATGAATTAGAGAATAACAATGAACCGCTTCAATTGCAGATGCTACAGCAATTAACTCAAAATATTGATCTTTAATTATTGGTTTATTATTAATTACGCTTAAAAAGCGACTTGCTTCCATTACTAAAAAAGATCTGATTTTTTTTCCTCCATTTATAGAGGAATATCTCATTGCTTCAAATAATCTTGAATCCAAACCATTACCATTTGGAAGATTATTATTTAGAAATTTATCTATTTCATAAGAGTTTTTATTTACTAAATTTAAAATATTATTCATTTAAGCACTCAATTAATTAGAATTTTATATTATTCAGGATTAAGTGAATTTGCTTTATTTAAAATCAATTCTTGATTCTCTGACATTTGAATTGTTTCAACTTTCATTTTTGCTTCATTAAGTTTTTTTTCACAATGATCTTTTAGTTTAGAACCTCTGTCATATGCAGCAATTGCTTTATCAAGAGATATATCTCCTTTATCAAGTGCATTAACAATATTTTCTAACTCATTCATCGCATCTTCAAATGTCATTTTTTCTAAAACCTTATCAATATTCATTAAAACTCTACCTATATAAAATTAAGTTAAAATTAATTGTCATAATATAATCTAAAATAGTTTATGAAACCTAGCTTTTCATATCAATTTAATCAATTAATTACTTAAACATATAAAGTGCATTAATTAATTTCCTGGCTACTTGTTCTTCAAAAGCAGAATGACCAGCATCATCTATAATTTCAATTGAGGCCATACGCCAAATTTTAGCAATATCAAATGCACTAAA
The DNA here is from genome assembly GCA_027625145.1 of Pseudomonadota bacterium. Lineage (GTDB taxonomy): Bacteria > Pseudomonadota > Alphaproteobacteria > Puniceispirillales > Marisalimonadaceae > CAJJBL01. The sequence continues at coordinate 21,395 of JAQBXK010000014.1, read as the reverse complement.
TGGCGGACAAATCACATCATGCCTTCCTTGGATAATTATAGCCGGTATGTTTACAATTTTTTTTATGTTTTCTTTAATAAAATTATCGTTAATAAAACAATTATTAACAAAATAGTGAGATTCTATTTTTGCAATCGCTAATGCATTTTCACCAGATATTGGACGTTCCACATAACCAAGCGTTGAACAAGAATTTTCATACTCAGCCCATACAGATGCTGCTTTTAAACTAGTTGTTTTATTTTTTAAATTAAGTTGTTCATAAAACCATTTAAGGATGTTATCTCGATAATTTTGAGGAACATATGAAATAAATTTATTATGAGCTTCTGGAAAGAATTTTTTCATATCATATAAAAACCAATTGATCTCATCAACTGTTCCTAAAAATATACCTCTTAAAATAAAACCTAAGCATCTTTTAGGAAAATTAATACCATATAAAATACCCAAAGTACTTCCCCATGACCCCCCAAAAATAAGCCATTTATCTATATTCAAATGCCGCCTAATGTCTTCAATATCTGATATAAGTGCAGTAGTAGTATTATTTTCAATTTCACCATAAGGTATGCTTTTGCCAGAGCCTCTTTGATCAAGAAAAATTACCCTAAAAACTTTAGGGTCAAAAAACCTCTTATGAAATGAAGAACAGCCTGAGCCTGGGCCACCATGCAAAAATAAAACCGGTTTACCATGAGGATTTCCATATTGTTCATAATAGATTTTATGACCATCTCCTACATCGAGATAATCATCATCATATGAATTTAATAATTCAAAAAAAAAATTAGATTTATTTTTAAAATTTAACATTTTTATTATAATTTATTTTAAAGTTTACTTTTTTAGACAGTTTCTTCCGAAGTATTATCAATAATATTTTCTAACTTTATAACTGCCGTATCCTTATCTGTATCTTCTACAGCAGCAAATTCACTAGCTAACCGTTCCAATGCAGCTTGATACATTTGACGTTCAGAATAAGATTGTTCTCCCTGATCATCTTTACGATATAAATCTCTTACTACTTCTGCAATAGAGACAAGACTCCCAGAATTAATTTTTGTTTCATATTCTTGAGCTCTTCTTGACCACATTGTTTTTCTAACTTTAGGCTTACCTTTTAATTTAACTATAGCCTCATCCATTTGAACTCTACTTGATAAAGTTCTTAAACCAGACTCAGCCGCTTTTCCTAAAGGAACTCTTAATGTCATTCTCTCATGTTCAAATCGAACAATTAATAAATCTAATTCTGTTTCTTCAATTTTACGTTTTTCTGTCCCTATGATTTTCCCTACTCCATGGCTAGGATAGACAACAAAGTCACCAGGTATGAATTTTTTGGATAAATCTTGATTTTTAGTCACTATATTTTACCTTTTATTTATGAATTTAATAACCATTGATGGCAAATTGAAATTGCAGTTAAAATCAGTTAATTAGAGTTAATTAGAGTTAATTAGAGTTAATTTAAATCATTTGATATTTAATTAAAAAAACTCCAGACTAATATTTTTGTCAACATATTATATATAACACAAATTGTAGTAAAACACTAGGTAGACGTAAGAATTTAATTAAGGCTTATTTTTCAGGATTACCTGGTTCATTAGAAAAAAATTTTTCGTATTTATCTTTAACTTCTCTATAATCATCAGCGTCCGGTGGAGGATCCAATTTCATTGTTATATTAGGCCAAACATCTGCCATTTCTTTATTTAGCTCAAGCCACTTTTCAGCACCTGGGTCTGTGTCAGCTTGAATTGCATCTACAGGACATTCAGGCTCACATACTCCACAATCAATACATTCATCAGGATTGATTACTAACATATTCTCCCCAACATAAAAGCAGTCTACAGGGCAAACTTCAACACAATCAGTATACTTACACTTAATACAATTATCATTAACAATGTATGTCATTATTTTTCCAAAATATTTAAGTTTAATATTTAAACCACAAATGCTTTCATGACAAGAAGCATATATTAACTAATTTTTATGATTTAGTCTCTACCCATTAACTTATCTATTTTACGTCTTTCTTGTTTTGTTGGACGCCCGACTCTATCTAAAAATTTAATTTTATTATTATTTATATTTGATATTTTTTGTATTGTTGGAAGAGTTAAATCTTCATAAAAAAGCAAGGAATCTAAGAAAGATTCCCTTTTGCTTGGAATATCAATAACCTTTAAAATTTTTATTTCATCATTTTTAGGTATAGTTAAAACGTTTCCTATCATAATCAATTTATGTGGTTTTTTAGTTGCTTTACCTGATATTTCTATTGTACTAGATCGAATATATTTTGTTGATAAGCTTCTAGTTTTAAAAAATCTAATATAGAATAAAAACAAATCAAGCCTGACGTTTTTATTTTCTAATAAGTCTTCTGCCATTATTATTATTTTACTTTCAAAGACTTCAGAACTGCAAATGGAGATAAAGGATCAGGAAGCACTTCCTTCTTTTTTTCTTTAAAATTATTTTTAATTTCTTCGTTAGAGACTTTTATTTTTTTATTTTCATTTGTTTTTTGATATTTATTTTTTATTTTAATTATCTTTTTTTTACGTTCAAAAATTGCAATTGGAATCTGATCAACTAAAGTTGATGGCTCTTCATCAACTTTAATATAACCTAAATCATATAAAACATCTTCCATTTGAGTTTTTGTGGATCCTGCAATAGATAACATCGCCTCGTTAATTTTAAATCTTCCAAGCCTTGCTTCAGTTCTTATTAACGCTGAAATTCTTTCAGCGATATCAGCTCTTAATGCTAACTTTCCTAATGGAACAAAACCAATTGCCCTATAATATTCATGAGGAACACCAATATCCATGACAATACCTACACGCCCTTCCGGAGGCACACCTGTTTCAGGAAAATTACTATTATAAATAGACCACAATAATCCTCGAAGACTAATTGCAACAGGTTTCAAAAGATTAGGTAGATATATAGTTTCAATCCCTAATCTCAAACCTAATTTAGCTAAGCTTCTTTTATCAGATTCATCTAAGTTTTGAACAGACATAGATAAGCTTTTTGTAGCTACAGATCCCATGCCTTCATAAACCTGATATGAAATTCCAATAGCTTTCCCTGATAAATTTAACTCAAAATTCTTTTCAGAACTTTCAATTTTGGCATCTTTATCATGATTTACAACTTCAGCATTAATTGTATCGTTAATTGATTTATTTATTGGACTTTTAAAAACATTGGATTTACTAGGATTTTCTAGATTAAAAGATTCAAATAAAGTTTTTTTAACATTTTTTTCAACTGCTTCAATTACCCTTAATTCAATTTGTTTGATATGATCCATTGATAAAAGTTCATAGTTTTTTATAATTGTTTTTGGAGAATATATATTTTCACCAGCTGTTAATTTTGCAATATTATTGTTTTGCCAAGAAATAGAGCCATCCGCATTTAATTTAAAGGCAGCATCATCTGACATTAATAACTCTCTAACTCGTCTTTCTATTTCTTTTGGCAAAGTCTTTCTTGCTGCACTTAATATTAAAGTTGCATTTTCACCTTCTGAAAGTGTAGGGACAAAATCAAAACCACTAAGTATCCCTACTTGCTCTCCTTCTACAAAAACAGTTCCATCTAATTTTACTATAGCTTCCAAATTATTTTGTTCTTTCAATTTTTTAGTTAGGATTACGATACGTTTATCAACAAATCTTTGTGTTAACCTGTCGTGCAACTCATCTGACAATTTGTCTTCAATACCTTTTGCTTGATCTTGCCAATATTCTGGATCGTTTGTCCAATGTTTTCTATTTGTTATAAATGTCCATGTTCTTATATTAGAGATTCTATTTAGAAGCGTGTCAATCTCACCATCAAATCTATTTAATCTTTTTAGTTGTGAATTAATCCAATCATTATCTAGCTTACCTTTTAATAATAATTCGAAAGTTTTTTCAAGCAAGTTAAAATGTACTCCAGATAAAGAGTTACTGAAATCAGGTATCTGACATACATCCCATAACAACCTTAATATTTCTTGGTTATTAACTTCTTCTTTAATAAAATTTAATTTTGATAAATTACTTAAGGAAAGGGTATCAAGTGCATCAGCTTTTTTCCGCATAAAATTATATGGAGCAGAAACATCAAGAGACTTTATAAGATTATTCAAAGAAGTAAAATCCAATAATGAATTTCTCCACCATATATTTCTCAATGGAGGGAAAAGATGACTTTCAATTTGATCAATAGTATCTTCTTCAAATTTTAGACTATCATCAACAACTCCAAATGATCCATTTTTACTATGGCGGCCGGCACGACCTGCAATTTGCGCGATTTCAGCTGCGTTAAGATGCCTAGGAATAGAACCATCAAACTTAATATCAGAAGCGAACGCTACATGATCAATATCCATATTTAAGCCCATACCTATTGCATCAGTAGCAATTAAGTAATCGACTTGTCCATTCTGATAAAGCTCTATCTGAGAATTTCTTGTTCTAGGAGACAAGGCTCCCATTACAATTGCCGCTCCACCTTTTTGAGTTCTGACTAACTCTGCAATTCTGTAAACTTCTGGGATTGAGAATGCAACTATTGCTGATCTTGGCTTTAATTTAGTAATTTTTTTTACACCAATATAACTTAAAGTTGATAATCTTGGTCTTATTTCAATAGAACAACTAGGTACAATTTTTTGTAATAATGGCCTAATAGTTTCAGAGCCAAGAAAAATGGTTTCTTCAGAGCCCCTGGCGTTAAGAATTCTATCTGTAAAAACATGACCTCTTTCTCTATCACCAGCTAATTGAATTTCATCAATAGACATAAAAGACACTGACCTTTCCATTGGCATAGCTTCTACGGTACAACAAAAATATCTTGCTCCGGGAGGTATGATTTTTTCTTCCCCAGTAATTAGCGCAACTTGAGCTTTCCCTGCTAGAAGAATAGCTTTATCATAATTTTCTCTTGCAAGTAATCTTAGAGGAAAACCAATCATTCCTGAATTATGAGCAAGCATTCTCTCCATCGCATAATGAGTTTTTCCAGTGTTAGTAGGACCTAACAAAGCTCTGATTTGAGATTGATTACTAGATGATTTTGGAACAAATTTAGGATATGTATTTTTGTTAGATATCATTAAATTAGTTCTTTCATAATAAGAAAAGTATTTTGATTTGATAATGATATAATTAAATTACTATTATATGAATAAAACAATGTACATGGTTATCATATTTTAATAAACTAACATGTGAATTAATTTCTATTTAGGGGATAAAGATGTCATACCAAAATCGTAAAGCAGTTATTACTGGCGGAAGCAAAGGTATTGGAAAAGCAATTGCTGAACGCTTTGCGCAAGAAGATATCGACATCTATTTGCTTGCTTCCAATGAAAGTAATTTAATAAAAACAGCAGATGAATTAAAAAGTAAATATAGCGTTAATATTTTATATCATGCTTGTGATTTAAAAACAGCAGAAGGATGTGCAAGCGCTATAACAAATGTTCAAAATAATTTCAAAAGCTTTGATACCTTAATTTTTAGTGCCGGAGCTACAAAAAGCGGAGATTTTTTAGAACAACCAATAGAAGATTTTGAGGATGGATTTGCTTTAAAATTTTATAGCGCTGTAAGACTATCAAAAGCATTTTGGCCAATTCTTGTAAAAAACAAGGGATGGGTAGTTTCAATTAATGGAGCTATGAGCCATTCTCCCGATCCATTTTTTATGGTTGGTGGATCAGTGAATGCCGCCTTTTTAAATTTTTCTAAAGCTTTATCTAAAAGAGGATTGATTGATGGAGTAAATGTAAACTCTATTAATCCAGGAATGACATCAACAGATCGTCTAATAACGATCATTCAAAGCAATGCTGATAGAGAAGGCATATCCTTTGCTGAAGCAGAAAAAAAAGCTTTAAAAAATATCGGACTTGATCGATTTGGATCACCTGAAGAAGTTGCTGAACTAACCTATTTTTTATGTAATCCTAAAATGCGTCATCTTACTGGAACTGAAATCAATCTAGATGGCGGTAAAAAATCAACTATTTAAAATTAAGAAAGATCTAACTATGTCAAAAAAAGCAGCTTCTGTATTTGTTCAAACTTTAAAAAATCATGGTGTTGATAGGTTTTTTTGTGTTCCAGGTGAGTCTTATTTATCTGTCATGGATGAACTATTATATTCGCCAGGCATTGAAGTTGTCACTTGCAGGCATGAAGGTGGAGCAGGCTTTATGGCAGTTGCAGACGCAAAGTGCACAGGTAGAGCAGGAGTTGCTTTTGTAAGCAGAGGACCAGGTGCCACAAACGCATCTATCTCAGTTCATTCGGCTCAACAAGGTGGCATCCCAATGGTTCTATTTATTGGACAAATAAATAGAATTAGCACCGGTAAAATGCATTTACAAGAAATGGATTTTATTAAAACTTTTTCTGATATGGCAAAACATGTTGAGCAAATTAACAGTCCAACAGAAATAGCTAATGTTACAGCAAGAGCTTTCCATATCGCAGAGAGTGGTATCCCTGGACCAGTAGTTATAGCCATTCCAACAGATGTTTTAGAAGCACAAGTAGAAATTAATGATGTAGAAAAAATCAATATAAATCCTCCACTCGCATTTCCAAACAAGGTAAAAGAAGTTTCTAATATATTATCAAAATCTAAAAATCCTGTTTTAGTTGTAGGGGGCCAAATACATTCATCATCACGAGCTAGAGAATTAGTCAAAATCGTTGCAGAAAAACATAACTTACCTGTTTTATGTACTTATGAACACCAAGATATTATTAGTCATAACAATAATCATTATGCTGGTGAGTTAGGGTTAAGGCCTCCAGAGCCTATTAGAAAAAATGCACTAGAAGCTGATGTTGTTTTAGTTGTAGGCCATAGGTTTAATGGAGTGCCTAACATGGCCTATAAATTCCCTTCCCCCAAACAAACTTTTATTCATGTAATTCCAGATGCGAACTCTGTTGGAAAAATTTTTAGAACAGATCATGGTATAGTGGCTGATGGTGAAGATTTTTTATACCAATTATCATTAATAGAAAACAAAGAAAATGATGCTGAAAGAATATCATGGGTTAATTTATGTCATGAGCGTTATTTAAATAATGAAGCTACTAAAGCTCCAAGAAGTGCAAAAGACGGCCTTGATTTTGCGCATTTAATCGATGGTTTAGGAAATATAGCACCTGAAGATTCCATAATTACTAATGATGCAGGAAACTTTACTAGCTGGATGCATCATAGATTTCCTTTTCGATCTTCGATGAAGCTAATTGGATCAGAAATTGGTGCTATGGGCATGGGTATTCCAGCAGGAATTGCTGCTGCTCTAAGGTATCCAGATAGACAGGTTTTTTCTATAGTTGGCGATGGCGGAGCTTTAATGACAGGTTCAGAACTTGCAACAGCAGTCGCTCAAAAAGCAAAGATAAGAGTTATAGTAGCAAATAACCAACATTACGGTACTATTCGTTATCATCAAGAACTACACTTTCCTACAAGGGAGCACTATGCAACAAATTTAGTTAATCCTAATTTTGCTAAATATGGAGAAAGCTTTGGTTTAAAATGTTTTACTATTGAAAAAATAGAAGAAATTGTTCCAACTTTAAAAAAAGCAATGGAAGTAGATGGACCTTCATTAATTGAATTCAAAATGAGCTTAGAGTTAAACACAAGTACAACAACAATTTCTCAGCTACAACTAAAAAAATAATTATTAAATGCTGCTTTAATTTAAAATAAAACAGCCCTCAAATTAATTTTAATTAGACTTAAGGATTTTGTAAACTTCAGTATGGTCTGGTTTATTCCCTAAAATAGTTAATGCTTTTGATAAATAATCAGAAACATTCGCTGAAAGAGGTTCATCTGAGGTGTGTTCTTTAATAAGGCCATTAGCAATGGAAACGTCTTTGACCATTAAATCAAGAGCAAAGCCAGAGTTAAATTTTTTAGAGACAACAAATTTATCTAACTTCACTTCTGTTGTGTTATTTTTACCTGTAGCACCATTAATAATTTTTAGAAAATTATCAGCGCTTATTCCAAATGATTTGGCAGTTGCTAATGCTTCAAAACTTGCAATTAAACCAGCTGCAGAGACATAATTATTTAGAGCTTTTATTGCATGGCCAGCTCCTAATGGTCCTGCAATCTGAACTTGTCCCATAACACTTAAAAGAGGCCTAACAGACTCAATTTCATCTTCAACTCCTCCAGCCATGATCATTAACTCACCTGTTTTAGCTTTGCCTACACCTCCAGAGACAGGTGCATCTAAAAATTTAATATTTTTATTTTTGAGCATTTGTCCTAATGTTTTAGTTTCTGTTGGATTACTTGAAGACATATCTATTAAAATTGAGTTTAATTCTTTTTTTAATAATTCATTAGTAACATCAGAAACTATTTTTCCATTTGGAAGCATAAAAATAATAACATCAAGATTATTTAATTCTCCAATTTCACTCACTTGAATGACACCTGTTGAGGCATCTATTTTAGAATTTATATCATAACCATAAACGCTATATCCAGCTTTAGATATTAATGGGGCCATTGCAGAGCCCATAGCGCCAAGACCTATAAAACCAACAGTTTTTATATTCAAAATTAACTCCTATTTTTGATTAAATAATTTAATAACGCCTTCAGACACTAATTTCTTTATCTCTATATCTGAATAGCCTAGTTCACACAAAATTTCATCTGTGTGCTCTCCAAGATTTGGTGCATGTAAACTTTTATTGTCGCTATCAAAATTAAAGTCTACAGGAAAATTAGTATACATTAACTTACCTTCAGTAGGATGATCCTGTACTTTAAAAAAATTAGTTTCTTTTAAGTGTTTATCTTTAAAAAGATCCTCTGGGAAATTAACCTCCATTGCAGGAATATCATTCTCTCTTAATTTTTTAATCCAATAATTAGTTTTGTTATTTTCCAGTTCTTCAGAAAGAATAGAATATAATAAATTAATGTTCTCATGTCTGGCGTTTAATGATTCGAATTGTGGATCTTGCAATGTATCCTCTTTTCCTATCATCTTAAAAAATCTTACCCATTGAGCATCAGTATATGGAAGAACAGCAATATAACCGTCTTGAGTTTTATATGGTCTTCTATTAGGAGAAGATTGCCTTGGATAAATTGGTGGAGCTTTTGGAGGAACAAAGTTATAGCCATATAAGTGTTCAGCAAGCGTAAAGTCTACCATCGTTTCCATCATAGGCACCTCTAACTCACATCCAACACCCTTTATATTACGTTGGAAAAGTGCTCCCATTATTGCCATTCCTAGCATTAAACCGGTAACTTTATCCGCTGTTGCACCTGAAGTGTAGCTCGGTTGATTAGAATAAGCTTCTTGATAAGCTGCCATTCCACTTATAGCTTGAATAGTATCATCAAAAGCAGGAAGCCCGGCATAAGGACCTTTAGACGAGAAACCTACAGCATTAGCTGTAATTATTTTGGGATTTATTTTTTTAAAATTTGTATGTGTAAATCCAATTCTTTCTAAAGCACCTTTTCTAATATTAGAAACAAAAATATCAGATATTTTAATCAATTTATTAATTATTAATTGACCGTCTTTAGATTTTAAATCAACACAAACACTTTTCTTATTTCTATTAATATTTAAGAAAACAGCGCTCATGGATTCATTATTAGAAGGACCATTATACCTAGTATTATCACCTTCTAGTGCTTCTATCTTGATAATCTCAGCACCCATATCAGCAAGTAATCTGGTGCAATAAGGAACCATTAATATTGAAGAAGCATCAATTATTTTTATGCCCTTTAATGGTCCCTCACTCATAGCGTTATCCATTCTAAGATTAATAACAATTTATTATAATAATCTAAGCTGCTAATTGCCTTAAAACATATTGAAGAATACCACCATGTCTAAAATATTCAGCTTCTCCATCAGTATCAATTCTACATAACAAGTCTACATTTTGCTCTACGCCATCAGCCTTTTTGACTACTAATTTAACAGTCATCCCTGAAGAAACGCCATTATCTAAATTCATTAGATCAAAACTTTCATCACCCAATAAACCAAGAGATTTTCTGGTAATCCCTTCAGGTAGCTGCAATGGAAGAACTCCCATCCCAATTAAGTTGGATCTATGTATTCTTTCAAAGCTTTCTGCAATCACAGCCTTTATACCTAACAAATAGGTTCCCTTCGCAGCCCAATCACGACTAGAGCCAGTACCATATTCTTTACCTCCAAAAACAATCAAAGGAATAGAATTTTCTTGATACTCCATAGCTATATTATAAATAGGTTCTATTTTATCTTTATTAGCAATTCGAGAAAACCCACCAATAGTTCCTGGCACCATTTCGTTAGCTAATCTTATATTTGCAAAAGTTCCCCTCATCATAATTTGATGATTACCTCTACGAGCACCATATGAATTGAACTCTTCTGGCCTAACTTGTCGTTCCATGAGATAGTCTGCTGCTGGACTTTGTCTTGATATAGATCCTGCAGGAGAAATATGATCAGTTGTGATTGAATCACCCAGTAAGGCTATAGCCTTAGCATCAATGATATTGCCTTCTGCTTCATCAGGTTCCATTGTCATTCCTTCAAAATAAGGAGGGTTTTGTACATAAGTAGAGCTGTCATCCCAATCATATGTTTGTCCATCACCTGTTTCTATGGCTTGCCATTCTTTGGTGCCGTCAAAAACATTAGCATATCTATTTCTATACATTTCTGGAGTCACTGCTTCATTTACGACTGATCTAATCTCTTCATTTGACGGCCAAATATCTTTTAAATAAACTGGGTTACCATCCCTGTCGTCTCCAAGAGATTCTTTTGTTACATCAACTAAAAGCGATCCAGCAAGCGCATAAGCTACCACTAATGGTGGACTAGCTAAAAAATTAGCTCTTACATCTGGACTTACCCTTCCTTCAAAATTTCTATTCCCTGACAAAACACTTGTAACTATGAGATCTCCATTATTAACAGCATCAGTAAGAGCCGGCGTAAGAGGTCCTGAGTTTCCAATACAAGTTGTACATCCATAACCTACAAGATTAAATCCCATTGAATCTAGGTCTTTTTGCAGACCAGCAGCTTCAAGATAATCTGAAACAACTTGAGACCCTGGAGCTAAAGAGGTTTTTACCCACGGCTTAACTTTCATTCCTTTTTGATGAGCAGCACGAGCCAATAACCCTGCTGCAATTAAAACAGAAGGATTAGAGGTGTTTGTGCAACTTGTAATAGCCGCTATAACTACATCTCCATCCTTAAGTTCAATATCAGATCCTTCAACTTGTATACTATTTGGCTTATTTCTTTTGTTTTCTTTAAGGAATTTTTCAAAACTTTCTTTAGCTATGTCTAAAGGAACTCTGTCTTGAGGACGTTTAGGACCAGCTAATGATGAAACAATTGTGTTTAGATCCAAAGACATAGTATCGGTAAACACAGGGTCTTCCATGCTTTCATCTCTCCACATACCTTGGGCTTTTGCATATTCTTCTACTAATGCAATTCGATCGTCTTCTCTGGCTGTTAACTTTAAATAATTAATAGTTTCTCTATCAATCGGGAAAAATCCACAAGTTGCACCATACTCAGGCGCCATATTAGAAATAGTAGACCTATCAGACAAGGCTAACTGATCTAATCCAGGGCCAAAAAATTCTACAAATTTTCCAACCACGCCTCTTGCACGTAGCATCTGAGTTATTGTTAGTACAAGGTCTGTTGCAGTAGCTCCTTCAGGCAATTTTCCCGTCAGTTTAAAACCTATAACTTCTGGAACTAACATTGAAATAGGTTGGCCTAACATAGCTGCCTCGGCTTCAATTCCACCAACACCCCATCCTAAAACAGCTAAACTGTTAACCATAGTAGTATGACTATCAGTACCTACACAAGTATCAGGGTAAGCTATCGTTTTACCATTTTCTGTTTTAGTCCAAACAGTCTGGGCCAAATATTCTACGTTAACTTGATGACAGATTCCTGTTCCAGGAGGAACAACTCTAAAATTATCAAATGCCTTACTTCCCCACCTTAAGAAGGTATACCTTTCTTGATTCCTTGACATTTCTAGATCAACATTTTTTTTAAATGATTCTGGACCACCAAAATGATCCACCATCACTGAGTGATCTATAACTAAATCTACTGGAGATAAAGGATTTATTTTATCAGGATCCCCTCCAAGATTTACCATAGCATCTCTCATTGCAGCTAAATCAACTACACAAGGAACTCCTGTAAAATCTTGTAATAAAATTCTTGCGGGGCGATAATTTATTTCTTTATCAACACATTCTCCTTCAGACCAATTAGCTACAGCCTTTATATCAGCTTCATTAACTGTTGATCCATCTTGATAACGCAAAAGATTCTCTAGGAGCACTTTTGTAGAAAAAGGTAACTTACTTATAGCTGGGAAAGTAGATGCTAATTTTTTAAGAGAGAAGTATTCGTATTCCTTCCCACTAACATTAAGAGTATCTCTACAATTATTATGAAAATCCTGTGTCATATAAAAATCCTATCAAAAATCATGAAATATAGTTAACTAAGTTATGTATATTTATCGAAATAAATCTAAACATATGTATACTACTACTTAATTAGTTTGAAAAGTGCCATTTTCATTTCATATAATTTGCAAGAATATTCTACAATATATAAAGTATAAATTTAAACGTCTATTTGAGTTTTAAATGCTTAATCTTAAAAATTTAAACATATATAGAGGATCAAGAATTGTATTTTCTGGATTAAATGCAGAAATAAAAACTTCTACATTAACTTTAATCAAAGGAAAAAATGGGTCTGGTAAATCTACATTATTACGAACAATAGCTGGCTTAACACCTATAGAAGGTGGAGAAATAAATCAAAATGGGGTTAATATTTTTCATGCAAAAGAACAATGGGTTAGAAAACTAATTTTTATAGATAATAAAAATGGTTTATCAGATGAACTGACAGTTAGAGAAAACCTTCTAACTTGGGTAAAGATTAAAGGATGGGATACGAATAAAGAAAATCTGGTTTTGGCTCTAGAAAGCGTTGGAATGCAAAAATATATGAATTTTTATATATCCCAATGTTCAGATGGATTAAAAAAACGGGCTGCCTTAGCAAGATTATATTTTAGTTTTTTTAATGAAGTAGATTTTTGGCTATTAGATGAACCTACTAATGCATTGGATCATTCTAGTTATCTTTTATTACAAAGTTTACTTTCAAAGTTTATTAAAATGAAAGGCTCAATCTTAATCGCCAGCCATGACAAAAAAAGTTTAATAAAAGATTATGACACTCTTGATATAGACAAATTAAGAAATGTAAAAACAATATGAATAACAAAGAATTAAATTGGATATATTTATTTATTAGTCACATTAAAAGAGACATATTAATAAACTCTCGTTCATTATTTGACATTGTTTCAATTTTTGGTTTTATGCTTTTAATAATCATATTATTCCCAATGGGGATTGGTCCAATACAAGAGAAACTAGATATTGTTTCCAATGCTGTTCTATGGATAGGATTAATCATAGCAATAATCCCATCTTTAGAAAAAATGATACAAAGAGACTATACTAATGGTTGGCTTGATCAAATCGCTACAAGTCCAATTCCATTAGAAATAGTATTATTAGCTAAAAGTATTTCTCATTGGATAATTGTGATAATTCCTTTGATTATAACTTCTCCAATATTTGCTATATTACTAGGTTTAGAATTCAATCAAATACCATGGCTTATATTAAGTATGTCAATTGGAGGATTAAGCATATGCTTTATAGGTATAATTGGCGCTGCTTTAATTCTAGGAGCAAGAAGAGGAAATGTTTTATTACCTGTAATTATTTTACCTTTAATTATTCCTATTTTAATATTTGGAGTAGGTGTTAATGAATCCATTAAAATAGGACTTTCTCCTTTGCCCAATTTATTTTTATTAATTGCGTTTAGCTTAATATACCTTGTTATATCGCCATTTATTTCCGCTATATTAATAAGAATAGCAATAAGTAGGTAAGAAAGTTTACTTCGGAGAAATATATGATAAAACTTTCTAAAATCTATATAATGTCATGGAAGTTTAAAGCGTATGTTTGATTGGTTAGCTAATCCAAATAGATTTAATAGAATTACAAATAAGATACAGCCTATTTTGCTTTTAGCATCATTAATAACTATTATCTTAGGCTTATATTTTGGACTTTATGATAGCCCAAAAGATTATCAACAAGGACATGCTGTAAGAATTATGTATGTCCATGTTCCTTCTGCTTGGCTAGCCTCTGGATTATATTTGCTTCTAGCAATTTCATCTATTTTTTACATAGTTTGGAAGCATCCTTTAGCTGACCTAATGTCACGGTCAACAGCACCTATTGGAGCTTTATTCTCATTATTAACTCTTGCAACAGGATCTTTATGGGGAAAGCCAATGTGGGGAACTTGGTGGGTGTGGGATGCGCGATTGACATCTATGCTTATTTTATTTTTCTTTTACCTAGGTTATATTTTATTATCAAATGCATTTGAAAGAAAAATTGATGGATCAAAATCTGCTGCTGTACTGGCAATAGTAGGAATTATAAATTTACCTATTATAAAATTCTCAGTAGATTGGTGGCATACATTGCATCAGCCTTCAAGCCTATTAAAATTTGATGGGCCAACTATAGACGGACAAATGCTTTTACCCTTAGTTCTAATGATTATTGGATTTTGCTCGTTTGCCTCATATATCATTATACTTAATGTAAAAACTAAACTAATTGAGAAAAAATGTGAGGCGTTAATTTTAAAATTAAACCTTAATGAAATTTCAAATATAAGGTGATAATATGATAAATGAGTTTTGGTTTATGGACGGCTATAATATATATATCTGGCCTAGTTATATTTTAACATTTTTTATTTTAATTTTTTTAACTTTTCGTTCTATATATCTATCAAAGAAAGCAAAAAAAATGTTAAAGAAATTAGAAGAATTAAACAGTTAATTTATATGATATTAATTAAATGAAACCTAAATATAGACGCCTTGTAATTATAACTCTAATTATTATAATTTTAGGAATTGCAACTCAACTAATTCTGATGGCTCTTAAAGATAATATAATATATTTTTACTCTCCTAATGATTTAAAATTGAAATATGGAGAAACTAAAAATATAAAAAATAAAATTAGAATTGGAGGCCTTGTTCTTGAAGACTCAGTGATTATAGAAAATAATAAAACTACTTTTATCATCACAGATAGAAGCCACCAAATAAAAGTTTATTTTGATGGCTCTCTGCCTGATTTATTTAGAGAAGGTCAAGGTATTATTGCTGAAGGTACTTTCATAAAAAATAACTTAATTGCTAGCCAAGTTCTTGCTAAACATGATGAAAACTACATGCCTCCTGAAGTTGCTGAAGCTCTAAAGAAAAATGGAGTTTGGCAGGGAGACATAAAACAATGATTCCTGAAATTGGTCATATTTTACTCATTATTACTTTTGTTAGCTCCTTTATTCAGTCAATATTTTGGATAATAACATTAGGGAGTAGAAACACAGTAAATTTAATAATCCTCCAAAAATTTGCTGTTACAAATTTCATTCTTATATCCAGCTCATTTAGCATCTTGCTTTACAGCTTTATAATTTCTGATTTTTCTCTACTAATTGTTACAAATAATTCTCATTCACTTAAACCCTTAATTTATAAAATTAGCGGCTTGTGGGGGAACCATGAAGGTTCTCTAATGTTATGGACTTTAATACTTACTTTTTTTACATATTTAATTTCGAGAAATAAAAGTCAAATTTCTTTTAAACTATTATCCTCAATACTCGGCGTGCAAACAATAATCTTATTTTCATTCCTAGCTTTTATATTGTTTACTTCTAACCCTTTTGAAAGGTTGGAAACTCCTCCAATAGATGGGAAAGGTTTAAACCCTTTATTACAAGATCCAGGACTAGCATTTCATCCTCCTATTTTGTATTTGGGTTATGTAGGTTTATCTGTTTCTTTTTCATTTGCTGTAGCAGCATTAATAACAGGAGAAATAAACCAGATATGGGCACGTCAAATAAGGCCCTGGATAACTATAGCCTGGTCAGCTTTAACGCTTGGAATTGCTCTTGGTAGTTGGTGGGCATATTACGAATTAGGCTGGGGAGGTTGGTGGTTTTGGGACCCTGTAGAGAATGCCTCTTTCATGCCTTGGCTAATTGCAACAGCCCTACTACACTCTGTCAGACTGTTAGAAACCAGATTGATCTTGGTTAGCTGGACGGTTTTACTTGCTATATTAGGATTTTCATTTTCACTTCTTGGAACATTCATCGTTAGATCAGGACTATTAACCTCTGTTCATGCATTTGCAACCGATCCATCTAGAGGTATTTTTATTTTAATCATTTTAACAATCGCGACAGGTGTCCCTCTAATTTTATATGCTATTCGAAGCTCTGATTTATATACAGAAAAAAAGATAGAGTTTAGTGTTTTCAGTAAAGAAACTGCTTTATTAATAAATAATTTATTTTTATCAACCGCGACATTAACAATTTTAATCGGAACGTTGTACCCTTTGTTTTTGGATGCATTCAATGGAGAAAAAATTTCAATTGGACCCGCTTATTATAATGCTACTTTTGCTCCCATAATGGCTCCAGTGATATTGATCATGGCTATCGCACCTTTTTTAAATTGGGGAACCAAAATAAATAATAATTTTTCAAAAAAAATATTATTTATTATTTTTATAACTGTACTAGGTGCCCTAGTATTGTCGATGATTAAAGGTGCAACGTTATTCTCTATAGTTTGTGGTTCTCTCTCCATTTGGCTTTTTTCAGGAGTTTTGATTAATTTTATAAGTCAAACTAAATTAAACAACCTTAAAAAGGGTGAATTTAGATCTTGGCTAAATCAATTAATAAATAATAATTTAGGAATGCATATTGCTCATTTAGGGGTAGCTGTTTTCCTAGCAGGAATTACCGGAGAACAGTTTTTTAAAACTGAAATTAATGGTAGAAAGAATATTGGAGATATTATAAAAATAGGAGATAGATCTCTAAAATTTGATGATGTAAAATTTGAAAGTGGTCCAAACTATAAGTCTGAGATGGCTATATTCACACTTTCAAAAAATAATAATCTAATTGATACTCTTAAGCCGGAGAAACGCTTTTACCCTGTTCAACAAACCCAAACCACAGAAGCGGCTATACTTAGTGAATTTTTTGGAGATACTTACTTAGTTCTAGGAGATGGGAATAAAGAAATAGGTTGGTCTGTTCGTTTATATTACAATCCGTTAGTATCTTGGATATGGGGTGGAGCTTGTTTAATGGCACTGGGAGGAATAATATCAATATTCAGAAATAGAAAAACAAAGCCCAACATAATTATAAGAAACACTATTTAAATGAGTTATAACGTCAAAATTATTAAGATGTTACCTTTAATATTATTTTTTTCTATTGTGCTTGTATTAGGATTAGTTCTCTACCAAGTTAAATATGATTTAAAAGATACAAAGGAACTAAAATCACAACTAATTGGAAAATCTATCCCTTTAATTTCAATTCCTGAAATTAACTATGATAAAAAAATAAATAAAAATATAAATTTTAATGACTTTAAAAACAATATTTTTGCTGTTAACTTTTTTGCTTCATGGTGTGCACCATGCAGAATAGAAGCTCCAGTTGTAGAAGAGTTATCTAAATTTATACCTGTAATTGGTATCGCATATAAAGATAACGCTGAAGATAATAAAAAATTTTTAAATGATTATGGAAACCCTTACGATAAAATTGGATTAGATAATCTAGGTAAAGTTGCAATAGAATGGGGTGTATACGGAGTTCCTGAAACATTTCTAATTAACAGGAATGGAATTATAATTTATAGGCATGCCGGCCCGTTATTATATGATGTTTATAAAACAGATATTTTACCTTTATTAGAATAAGATTTTGACAATGATAAATATTTTAAAATTCTACATGATATTAATTTTTAGCTTTATGATTACACCTCAATCTTATGTTTTTGCTGATAATCAAAGTTTAAATAAGGATGAAATAATTAACAAAACAAGAGAAATTTCACAAAACATTAGATGCCTAGTGTGTAGAAATCAAAGCATAGATGAGTCTAATTCCGAACTAGCAAAAGATTTAAGAGTTTTAATAAAGGGGAAAATTATAGATGGATTAAGTAATAAAGAAATTTATAATTATCTAAGTAATAGATATGGAGATTATATTCTTTTAAATCCTCCATTTAAGACCAACACCATTTTACTTTGGTTACTGCCTTTTTTAATTTTAATAAGTGGCTGTTTTGTAATGTTTAAATTTTTAAAGAAATAATCTATTAAAGGAAAAAAATATTTTATATGTTGTTTTTTATAATAATTTTAATCAGTTTTTTTTTAATTTTTTATATTTTTAGAAACTTAGAATTGAATATCGATAAGCCGTTTCTAAACTTCAATATGCCATATTTAAGAAATCCAAAAAATTTTATTGTTGTATCTTTTTTATTTATAATATTAATAAGTTTTTTTATTTACTTTCAAATTGGATCTCCAAATATAAAAATAAATAAAATATACTCTTCAAAAGAAGAAATAATTAAAAATAATATTTTAAAAAATGAAATCTTAAATAAAAATAAAAAAGAATTAAAAAAATTAGTTTTACAATTAAAGAAAACTCCAAAAGATACAGGTTTGCTTTTAGAAATAGCTTCAACTGCATCAAGAACAGACAATATTGAATTAGAGATTTCTAGTTTAGAAAAATTGATATTAATTATAGACACCCCGAAAATAAAATCTTTACTTGCTCAAGCAATCGTAAGAAGAGCTGATGGTCAAGTCACGTCTAAAGCCATCCAATTAATAAACAGTGCACTAGATGAAAATCCAGCTGATCCTGGTGCGAACTTTCTGTCTGGATTAGCTGCATCTCAAATTGGCAACGAGAAAAAGGCTTATGAAATATGGGTTAATTTATATAAAAATACTAAAATTAACGATCCATGGAAAAAAGATCTTGAAATTAATATAAAGACTGCTGGCAGAAATATTGGAATAAATGATGACATACTTAAAAATAAACTATCCAACGCCACTCCTTCTTCAAAAAAAAATGATAATACAGTAATAAGTGAGATAACAAATTTAAATAAAAAAGATCAAGATATAAGAATTTATGAAATGGTTGAACAACTTGCTAATCGTTTAACTAAGGTAAAGAGTGATCTTTCAGGATGGATTAAACTTTATAGATCTTACAAAGTATTAAATAATCAGGAAAAAGCAATTAATGCTATACGAACAGCGACTGAAATAAGTCCTGACAAAATTGATCTGAAAATTATATTACTAAAAGAATTAATGCCATCTGATGCAAAACCTCAAATTACGAATGAAATAGAAACCTTAATCCAAGATATATTAACATTAGAATCTAAAAATATTGAGGCCCTTTTTTTTAAAGGCCTAATATTTTTAAAAAAAGGAAACAACAAAGCCGCCATAAATACATGGGAATTTCTAATTAAAAATTTACCAAAAGATTCTATTATAAAAAAAGAAATTATTAAGAAACTTATTGATCTTAAAAAAGAAAATTAATCCTTTTTGATTTGATATTTTTGCATAATTGGTAATGAAAGCAACCCGAAACAAAGAGATAGCACAGGTATTCCAAAAGCTTTAAATGAAACCCATTCATCTGTTGTAAGGTTTCTCCATGCTATTTCATTAGCAATAGCCATTATAATAAACATAAAAATCCAAAGCCATGTCAGCTTATTCCAACCTTCCATTTGAAGACTTACAGCTGATTTCATAACAGATGCTAAAGGGTTCTTTCCTAAAATCTTACCAACAGCTAATACACCAGCTATAATAATAGAAACTATAGTTGGTTTGATTTTTATAAAAAAATCATCATCAAAAAATATTGTTAACCCTCCAAAGAAAACCACTGCAACACATCCAGCCGCAGCCATCATTGGAATATTTTTATATAAATACCATGAAAGAGCTAAAGATATCAAAGTACTAACAACTAAAACTGTTGTACCGGCCATGATTCCATAAAAATAATTAACTCCAAAAAAAAGAAGTAAAGGCCCCATTTCTAAAATAGTTCTATAACTTTCTTTTTTGTTTAATTCACTCACTTTAAATCTCCTAATTAGGCTACATTTTTTCTTTGTATTACATTTTCTATACTATCTGTAGCAACTCTTAAAATATCACCATCCTTAGCATATTTTGCTTTTTCACTTAAAACTCTTCTCCATTCTCTTGCTCCTGGCAAACCATTATATAATCCTAGCATATGACGAGTAACAGAATGAACACGAGGTTCATCTTGTTTCATAAAACTATCAATATACTTCGCCATCTGCATTGCAATTTGATATCTTGTTTTTAAATTGGCTTTCTTTTCAAAAATATCTTTATCAACAGACGATAATACATAAGGATTTTTATAAGCTTCTCTTCCTACCATAAACCCATCAAGACTATATGTCTTCATTAATTCTTTACCTTCATCTATTGATGAAATTCCTCCATTTAATATAATTTTTAAATCTGATCTTCTTTTTTTTAAAGAACCAACTCTATCATAATTTAATGGTGGAATTTCTCTATTTTGTTTTGGACTTAAACCATTTAAAATAGCTTTTCTTGCGTGAATAATAAATTCACTTACACCTGTTTCAGATACTTCATCAACAAATTCATCTAACCCTTTTATCTCATCCATATCATCTACACCTATTCTACATTTTATTGTAACAGGTATATGACATTTATCTTTAATAGCTTTAATACAGTCCGCCACTAATTTAGGACTTTTCATTAAACAAGCTCCAAACGCTCCGTTCTGCACTCTATTTGATGGACAACCTATATTAAGATTTATTTTAGAGTATCCATAGTCTTGTCCATATTTGCTGGCATTCGCCAAGTTATATGGATCATTGCCACCTAATTGAAGAATACACGGCAACTCTTCTTTATTAAAATTTAATAACTTTTCCCTTGGGCCATAGATAATTGCATCAGCAGAAATCATTTCTGTATATAAAGTTGAATGCCTTGATATTAATCTATGAAAATATCTGCAATGTTGATCCGTCCAATCCATCATTGGAGCAACTGAAAATTTTTCATCAAAGTTCAAAAGTTATACTCATTATAAATTTTTTAAAAATATTTTTATATAATTTAAATTAATAGACCAATATTAGTAAAAAAAAAAGCACAGAAAAAATTCTTAGCTTTTA
>JAQBXK010000060.1 GCA_027625145.1 Pseudomonadota bacterium | reverse complement strand
ATTGTTGATATTTTATTTTTTTATATTTAATTTTAAAAAAACTTAATAAAAAAATTTATTTTTAATTATTAAATACTTTTAAAGTTTAATATCTATATTCAATTGATTTATTAATATTTAATAACCAAATATCCTTAAAATAGCTCTCATTCTAAAGCTTAATGCTATGTTCAAACTTAGTTTGATAGTGCTATTAAATTTGGAGAATTAGATGAGTAAACGCTTATTAATCGATGCAAGGCAAACTGAAGAAACAAGAGTAATTACAACAACAAATGATATAATTGACGACTTTGAATATGAAGTTCATTCAAGAAGACAATTAAAAGGTAATATTTATTTAGCTAGAGTTACTAGAGTGGAACCTAGCCTCCAAGCAGCATTTGTAGAATATGGAGGAAACAGACAAGGTTTCTTGGCATTTAGTGAAATACATCCTGATTATTATAGAATACCTATAGAAGATAGACAAAAACTTATAGCAGAAGCTGCAGCTAAAACTGAAGAAGAATTAAGTTCAAATTCATCAAATTTAACTAATGATAAAATAGTTGTCGATGATAATGAAGATGATGTAAGTGAAGAAGAACTAAGAAAAGTTAAACGAAATCTCTACAGAAACTATAAAATACAAGAAGTTATTGCTAGACGACAAATACTCTTGATTCAAGTTGTAAAAGAAGAAAGAGGAACAAAGGGTGCTGCGTTAACAACTTACATATCTATTGCAGGTAGATATTGTGTTCTAATGCCCAACACACCTAGAGGTGGCGGTGTTAGCAGGAAAATAGCTAATGTATCTGATAGAAGACGACTTAAAACTGTTGTTAATACCCTTGATGTGTCTCCAGGAATGGCTGTAATAATTAGAACTGCAGGTAGTAAAAGGACTAAAGTTGAAATTAAAAGAGATTATTTAAGTTCAATGAATGTCTGGGAAAATGTAAAAAATCTAACATTAGAGTCAAATGCCCCAACTCTTATTCATGAAGAAGGCTCTTTGGTTAAAAGAGCAATAAGGGATTTATATCATAATGATATTGATGAGGTTCTTGTTGAAGGAATAGACGCATATCGTTCGTGTAAAGATTATATGAAAGCATTGATGCCAAGTCATGCAAAAAAAGTTCAACAATACAATGATGACAAAATTCCTCTATTTCAAAAGTATAAACTAGACGCTCAATTATCTGATATTTTTAAACCAAGAGTTACTCTTAAATCTGGCGGATACCTTATTATTGATCAAACAGAAGCTTTAGTAGCTATTGATGTGAACTCAGGCAAAGCAACTAAAGAAAGATCTATAGAAGATACTGCTTTAAAAACAAATCTTGAGGCTGCTGAGGAATTTGCTAGGCAAGCGAGACTTAGAGATCTGTCGGGCCTAATTGTTATAGACTTTATAGATATGGAAGAAACTAAAAACCGCAATAGCATAGAGAAAAAATTAAAAGAAGCCATGCGTAAAGATAGAGCAAGAATTCAAATTGGAGAAATAAGTTCCTTTGGCCTTCTTGAACTATCAAGACAAAGACTTAGACCTTCAGTAGCAGAAAGCTCTTCAGAACTTTGTCCTCACTGTGGAGGCTCTGGAAGAATCCAATCTATAGAAGTTAGTGCCGTTCAGATTTTACGAGCAATTGAAGAAGAAGGTTCAGATGAAAACAATTTAGGTGTAAACATTCACGCTCATTCAACAGTAATTTTACATATTTTAAATAACAAACGTAGTCAACTTAGTGAAATTGAAACAAGATATAATATAAAAATTGATTTTACTAATGATAATAGTTTAATACCTCCATTGAAAAAAATTGAAACAATACAAAAACCAAATATTAATAAGCCTCATAATAAGCCTCATAATAAGCCTCATATGGAAACTGTTGAAAATAAAGAGTTAATCACCTCTGATGATGAAGAGAATCAAATAACAAAAAAACGTGGCCGAAGGATTGGGAGAAGAAGAAAAAGAGTTGAAGACATAAATTCTTCTGAAAACATTGGGAACAATATTATAGAAAGTAAAACAGAAGATAGTCCAATCACATCACCTGAAACCGTAAAGACAATAAACCCTGAAGTTACAAAAAAAACTAAGCCAAATAAACGAAACTTTAAAAAAAATAAAGTTCAAGTAATTTCCAATAATGAAAATGATGAACAAAAGAAATCTGATGACAATACTAAGACAGAAAATATAAAAAAGAATATTAAAAAAGCTGTAATTAAAATAAATAAAAACGTGAATGCAGAAAATAATATAGAAGAACCCATAAAATCATCTTTATTGGATAATGATAAAATCACTGCTTTAAGAGAAGTTAAAACATCTTCTCCAATTGACGTAGTGACTATAGATGAAGCATCCAAGTCAAAAGAACCTAAGAAAAAAGGATGGTGGTCACTATAAAAAGTTTTATATATATAATTTTTATTTTATTGGCTTCAAATTCTTACGCAGCAAATAGTGTACAATTAATTAGAGATAGTGAAATAGAATTCTTTTTTCAAAGAATTATTAATAATATTATTAAACATTCTGACTCTCCAACTAAAAAATTATACCCTAGGTTAATTTTGAATGAAGAATATAACGCATTTGTAGTTGGGACAAACAAGATCTATCTACATACAGGATTAGTGACTAACGCAAACTCCATTGATGAGATACAAGGTGTTTTAGCACATGAAATAGGACATCTACTTTTAAAACATCACACAACAAGACTTATTGATAGAAAAGATTCTTCAAAATACTCAAATATTGCTGCCATAGCAGGTATAGCCTTAGGGTTATCAGGCAATATAGATACAAATCTTGCAACTGGCTTAATCATTGGGGGACAAGATTTGGCTATTAAGTCTCAACTTCAATTCACAAGAGGACAAGAGACACATGCAGATGTTTTTGCATTAGAAATTATGAAGAAGTCAAAAATATCATATTTAGGACTTGAGAAATTATTAATTAAATTAAGTGAAGAAGATTTTCTTAACAGAGAATCAAAGAGCAACTATTATAGATCGCATCCATTTTCACAATCAAGATTAGATCTTTTGAAGAGATATAAAGAAGATTTATTAGATCCATATACTGAAAAAAATCATTTGATCATTGAAGATAAATTAATTTCTTTAAAATATATTAATAATAAAATTAAATCTTATAACTCAGATCCCTTCAAGACTATAAAAAATAAAATTACTAAATCTGATGATTTATCCCGCTATTCTTTGATAATAGCATATCTAAAAAGTGGAAATTATGATTTAGCTACTCATGATGTTAAATTATTAATAAAAGAAAATAAAAATTATCCTTTTTACTATGAACTGGCAGGTGATATATTTTTTAATAAAGGTGATTTTGATTTATCTATAGAACATTATAAAAAAGCACTTAAAATTCTAAAAAATAATTATGATATATCAAATACTTTGATTAAACTTTCTCTAGCTAAATCACTCTTAAAAAAAAATGATATAGTTAATATTAAAGAAGCTATTAGTTTATTAGAAGATTTAATATTAATTGAACCCCATTGGGGTAACTTATGGAGACTAATTGCACAAGGATATGGTAAAATTGGCAAGAAAGGAATTACATATATTGCACTAGCTGAAGAATCTATTATAAAAAGAGATTTTAAAAAAGCTAAGAAGTATGTAGACATGGCCTTAAAAGATCCTGCTCTGCCAATAAATTATAGGTTAAGAGGAAACGATATAACTACTAGAATAAAAAATAAATAAAATATCTGACACTAGAACAAATGGTAACAAAAATGTTTAAATACTCTCAAGTGATTAAAACAATTATTATAATTTTTTGCTTTAACTTATTTAATGTAAGCTTTGCAATCAGCCATAATATTGATCGAAACCAAATTGAAAAAATAATTGAAGAATATTTAATAAAAAACCCTGAAAGTATAAAGTCAACACTTGAAAAATTAGATAAAAACCTTAAAAGAAATAAATTTCAAGATACTATAACTTTGCTTAACAAAGCAAATAATCCAAGTGTAAAACATAATAATTCTGATGTTACAATATATGAGTTTTTTGATTATAACTGCGGTTACTGTAAATCAGTACTGCCATTGGTGACTAATATTATAAAAGAAGATAAAAACGTTAATTTTGTTTTTGTAGAATTTCCAATATTATCTCAGGATTCCTATACAGCTTCATTAGCCGCCTTAGCTGCACAAAGACAAAACCTATACAATGAATTTCATATATCATTAATGAGCGTTAAAGGTAAAATAGACGAAGGTCAAATTTTTAAAACTGCAAAAAAAGTAGGCTTAGACATTAATAAGTTAAAGATAGATATGGAAAATCCTGAAATTACTTTAACATTAGAAAAAAATCGTGCAGTTGCAAAATTATTTCAATTAAATGGTACCCCTGCTTTTATAATTGGTAATAAAATATACCCCGGAGCCATTTCTAAAAATCAGTTAAAAGAAGCAATTAAAATTTATCGTAACCGTTAAAAATTTTATATACAGCTACATTATCAAAAAAATGACGTATTTGAATATTATTAATAATTAAGTATAACATTAAAAATGTTGGAGGATTACATTGAAAAAAAAATTATATATTTTAAATGGTCCAAACTTGAACCTTTTAGGAACAAGAGAGCCTAAAAAATATGGTAACACATCGCTTAAAGAAATTGAAAATTTATGTATAAATG
The DNA here is from genome assembly GCA_027625145.1 of Pseudomonadota bacterium. GTDB lineage: Bacteria > Pseudomonadota > Alphaproteobacteria > Puniceispirillales > Marisalimonadaceae > CAJJBL01. The sequence continues at coordinate 3,791 of JAQBXK010000060.1, read as the reverse complement.
AATGTAAAACATTCAATCTTGATTTGCTGTTTTTTCAATCTAACTTTGAGGGAGAATTAATAGAGAAAGTTCATCAAGCCATAGATGACGGATGCGGTATTATTATTAATGCAGGAGCATTAACACATACCTCCATTGCAATCCTAGATGCATTAACAATGTTCAATGGCCCTATAATAGAAATTCATATAACTAATGTTTATGCTAGAGAAAGTTTTCGTCATAAATCATATATATCCCCAGTTTCAACTGGCATTATAGCGGGATTAGGAGTTAATTCATATATTTTTGGAATTAATGCAATCAATAAAATTTTAGAACATTAATCTCAAGATTGGAATATTTATGACTATTAAAAAAAATAACCATTCAGAAAATTTATCCTTATTAAAAAAATTTGTAGAGATAATGAATAAAGATAATCTATCTGAGCTTGAATATGAATATCAAGACGTTAAAATAAAAATTAGTAATAAAATTACCAATAACCTTCAGAACAATTACCCTGAGGCAAACAGACCTATTGACAAGAAAATGACTGAAAAAAAAGATCAAGAATTTTCTAACAATCATCCAGGCGCAGTAAATTCTCCAATGGTTGGAACAGCATACGCATCATCAGAACCGGGAAAAGAACCATTTGTAAAAATGAACTCATTAGTTAAAAAAGGAGATACATTAATGATTATTGAAGCAATGAAGGTTATGAACACAATTACAGCTCCTAAATCAGGCAAAGTAGTTTTTATAGGATTTTCTGACAATCAACCTGTTGAATATAATCAAATATTATTAATAATTGAATAGAAATATATTATGTTTTCCAAAATACTCATAGCCAATAGAGGTGATGTTGCTCTAAGAGTGCTTAGGGCATGTAGAGAGCTCAATATAAAAACAGTGGCAATACATTCTACAGCCGACAATGATGCAATGCATGTTAGGTTAGCTGATGAAAGTGTATGCATAGGTCCTCCAGAATCTTCTAAATCATATCTTAATATACCTGCTATTATAACTGCAGCTCAACTAGTTGGCGCGGATGCAATTCACCCTGGAGTAGGCTTTTTATCTGAGAATGCTGAATTTGCCGAAATAGTTGAAGCGCATAACATTGTATTTATAGGGCCAAAACCAGAACATATTAGATGTATGGGGGATAAAATTGAAGCTAAGATTACAGCTAAAAAATTAGGTATTCCATTAGTTCCAGGATCAAGCGGTGACATTAAAAATGTTGCGCATGCAAAAGCAGAAGCAAAAATAATTGGCTATCCTGTGTTAATTAAAGCTGCGTCTGGTGGTGGAGGAAGAGGTATGAAAGTTGCCCAATCTCAAAATGATCTAGAAGAAGCTTTTTTTTCTGCTAAAAGTGAATCCAAAGCTGCCTTTGGAGATGATAGGGTGTATATGGAAAGATACCTAAAAAACCCTAGGCATATTGAAGTTCAAATTTTAGCTGATAAATTTGGAAATACTGTTCACCTTGGAGAGAGAGACTGTTCAATTCAAAGACGTCATCAAAAGGTAATTGAAGAAGCTCCTTCTCCTGCTATTAATAAAAAAACAAGAGAGTATATTGGAAACATAGCTACAAAAGCTGTATCTAAAATGGGATATCTAGGATTAGGTACTATAGAATTTTTATATGAAAATAATGAGTTCTTTTTTATTGAGATGAATACAAGGCTTCAAGTTGAACATCCCATTACTGAAGCTATTACTGGTATAGATATTGTGAGAGAACAAATTATGATTGCCTCAGGGCTTCCACTTTCATTTAAACAATCAGATATTTCTATTAATGGACATGCTATTGAATGTCGAATTAATGCTGAACATCCAGAGACATTTATTCCTTCACCAGGAAAAATATCTCAGTTTCATTCCCCAGGTGGTATGGGAGTTAGAGTTGATGCATGTATTTATTCTGGATATATTGTCCCACCTAATTATGATAGTTTAATTGCAAAACTTATTGTTCATGGTGAAAACAGGTCACATTGTATTTTAAGGCTTAAGCAAGCTCTCAGAGAAATTGTAATTGCTCCAATTTCAACAACAATTGATCTCCACAAAAAAATACTTGAAACAAAAGTTATGGAAGACGGATCTTATGACATTAGATGGTTAGAAGAAGAATTTTTAAGTTAAATTCATTTTTTATAATTAAGCAGTAATAGTTTTGACAAAACACAATCAGTATCTAATTACACCTGAAGATATAATTAAAGCATATATGATTGGTGTTTTCCCAATGTCTTTAAATAGAAAAGACAATAATACTTTTTTTGTTGAACCTAAAATCCGTGCAATAATACCTATTCAAAAATTTCATTTTTCAAAAAGCCTAAAAAGATTAATTAAAAAAAAACCTTTTAAAATAACTGTTGATAAAGCTTTCCCTGAAGTTATCTATAAATGCGCTACTGTTAATAGAACAGAGACTTGGATTAATTTAGAAATACAAGACTTATTTATCTCTCTTAATAAGATGAAATATGCTCATTCTATAGAGTGTTGGAAAGATAATATATTAGTTGGGGGAATATATGGGTTAGCAATTGGAGGTGTGTTCTTTGCAGAATCTATGTTCAGCTCTATATCCAATGGGAGTAAAATAGCTCTTTCCAATCTTGTGGCAAGGTTATGGAAAACAGGCTTTCAATTATTAGATGTACAATTTATGAATGAACATCTTCATCAATTTGGAACCTTTGAGATATGTCAATTTGAATTTAAAAAAAAATTGGCTATCTCTCTTAAGAATAAAGCAGATTTTTATTCATTAGAGTTTAATGATGAGGTCTCTTTTGAATGCTTATCATCATTTGTACAAGCTAGTATTGATATATCATAAACAGAATCTTCAAGAGCGCTTAATGCAGGACTAGAAGCAAACATCCAACCATTAAATTTTACTTCTGACAATCTGTCAGAATCATCATTTATTATTATAAAAGCTAGAGATTCAGGCTTATCTATAGGTTTAGAAAAAATACATCTCTTAACAAAAATATCCAAAACACCAAATTTATATGATTCTCCAACAAATACTTCAAATGTTTTTATTCTTGCTGTAATTTTATCTAATCCTTGTAAAGTTGCTTTGTTACCTTCAATCCAGGATGAAGCATAAGCATTAACAGGTAAAATAATAAAAATAATGCCTAATATTATGTTTTTAAAACGCACAAGATATTCCTTGAATATTATCTAACGCTGACGGGTTATAATAAAAGATTTATTTTTTTTCACTAGAGAAAACTAATTTACCTAATAAGTCTGTAAAACTAACCGAATCTCTGGTGTCAAAAATAATATCATTATCTTTTAAATATTCCTCAGATGAACCAGGAATTATTTCTATAAAATTCCCTCCTAATAGAGATGAAGATGTGATTCTTGCAGAAGAATCCTCAGGTATTTTTAAATCTTGATTTAAACTAATAGTAACCTTTGCATTATAGCTTTCTAAATCTAAATCTAAATTTAATATTTTACCTACAGTAATACCTGATACCTTTACATTATCTCCATTTTTTAAACCTGCAGTTGATCCAAAAATCAGTGATATTTTGTATATACCATCTTGATTTTCATTAATTGATTTCATTCCTAAAATAAGGAAACATATTGCTGTTATTAGCACTAATGCGCCCATTAATGTTTCAACTGGATTATGCTTCATCTATTTAGTTCCCTACTTTTAGAATCAAATACTTTTACTATCATATATAATTTCTATGAATAATAAATATTATTATATTAAATAGATTTCCTTACATCAT
>JAQBXK010000059.1 GCA_027625145.1 Pseudomonadota bacterium | reverse complement strand
AAAAAATTAAAATTAATAATTTATAACATTAATAATGTATAATATAAATAATAGAAAGATAGAATTAATGTCTGTAAATGAATTTTTATTAGGATGGGAAGAATGGTGCAAACTTCCTCAATTAGGTATCCCTGCTTTAAAAATAAAAGTAGATACAGGCGCCAAAACATCTGCACTTCATGCTTTTTCAATTGAAACTTTTGGCTCTTTATCAAAACAGAAAATTAGATTTGGAATTCAACCAATACCTGAAAACCCTGAATTTGAATTATACTGTTCTGCAGATGTTATTGATAGACGTGAAGTAATAAGCTCAAACGGCTTAACTGAGTTACGTTATGTAATAGAGACTGAAATAGAACTTGGGAATTATCGATGGCCTATTCAAATTACATTAACTGACAGAAAAGGGATGAGCTTTCATATGCTTTTAGGAAGACAAGCGTTAATAGCTTTTCCAGAAAAAATAGAGCCTTTAGTAATTCCATCTATATCCTTTAAACAACCAATTCTTAGTTACTCCGTTTATAAAAAATTTTCACATCAAAAACCTATTAAAAGATCTCTTAGGATTGCTGTTCTAACCAGAGAACCTGATTCTTATTCAATTTCAAGATTAATAAAAGCTGGTGAGGCTCGCGAACATGTTGTTGAACTAGTAGATACAAGACGATGCTACATGTTAATTAATTCAAAAAACCCAGAAATACATTATGATGGAAAGCCTTTGCCATATTATGATGCTGTTATCCCAAGAATTGGAGCATCTTTAACAGCTTATGGAACTGCTGTTGTTAGACAATTTGAATTAATTGGTAGTTATTGTATTAACCGTTCAGAACCAATACTTGCATCTCGTGACAAGCTATATTCTCATCAAGTTCTTGCTAGAGAAGGAATTGATATGCCTACTACCGCGTTCGCGTCTTCTCCCAAAGATACAAAAAGCCTAATAGATCTTATGGGAGCTCCTCCAATTGTAGTAAAACTTCTTGAATCCTCTCAAGGTAAAGGCGTAGTTCTTGCGGAGAGTAAAAAAGCAGCTGAGTCAGTAGTCAGTGCTTTTCGTGCACTTAAAGCAGACTTTCTAGTGCAACAATTTGTAAAAGAAGCAAATGGTGAAGATATTCGTTGCGTCGTTATAGGTAACAAAGTTGTTGCTTCTATGAAAAGAACAGCAGCAGAAGGTGATTTTCGATCAAACTTGCATAGAGGAGGCAAGGCAGAGATTATTAAAATTACTAAGTTAGAACGTGAAACGGCTATTAAAGCTTCAAAAATACTTGGACTTGGGCTTTCAGGTGTTGATATGCTTAGATCTCAAGATGGTCCAAAAGTACTTGAAGTTAATTCAAGTCCAGGATTTGAAGGTATTGAAAAATATTCAAAAATTAATGTTGCCTCTATGGTTATAGAAGAAATTGAACGCCGGACTGCAAGTATTATTAGATCTCGAAAATTTAAAAGAATAGAACCTATAGAATAATTATTATTTCAAAAATTAAATTAATAAAAAATTACTCTAAATCTATTTTTAAAATTAATTTTATAGAAAGTTTAAAAATGATAAATATAACAAAAATTCATTATTTCCCGGGCCGTGGAAGAGCAGAGTCAACTAGATGGATGTTAGCCATTAATCAGATTGAATTTGAAAACATACCTATCAAAACACCTGAAATGTTATCAACTCTTAGAGCTACAGGTAAACTTCCTTTTGATCAAATGCCGCTACTTGAGATTAATGGAATGTGCTTAAGTCAATCAAGTGCTATGGTTCGTTATTTAGCCAGACTTGGGGGATATTATGGTGATAATAATCAAGATGAACTATGGTGTGATATGATTGCAGGTGCTGTAGCTGACTTTGCAGAAACAGCAATGCAAGCGGCATTTCAAGCATCTAAAACATTAGCTGTTAAATCTCTTCAAGAACGCTTTAAAAAATTTGGTCCGCTCTTTGAAAATCGTTTGGAAGATAATGGTTTATGCTTATGCACTGGTAAGAATCTTACTTTCGCGGATATTCTTCTCGCTGAATCCTTAAATTCATACTTAGAATGGATCCCTGATATTCTAAATGATACCCCTTTACTTAATACTTTATATAATAAAGTAGTAAATATTAAAGGAATAAGTCTTTATCTTAATTCTCCACAAAGGTATCCAATGCCTGATAGTAATTATGTAATTGATGTTGCACGTGTTCTTCAAAGAGCATTACCATCGCACATGTTAGATTCAAACCGGTTTATTCAAGATAGTAATAATTAAAGAAAAGTTATTACACTTCTAATAGATAGGATAATATTAATGATTAATGATTCTGGTATACTTCATTCGTACAAAATTGAAAGTAATGGAAAAAGTTTTCCTATAGACGTATCTGACTTTTCTATAGACATAAAAGATAAATCTTTCACTTGGATACATCTTGATGCAACAGAGAAAGCAAGTAGAATTTTTCTTAAAAGTAAAATTCCATTTTTAGATGATCTCATTATTAATGCTTTATTTGAAGAGGAAACTCGACCTCGCATTACAGAATTTGGTGAAGGTACATTAATAATATTAAGAGGAGTTAACCTTAATGAAAGATCTCAAACAGAAGATATGGTTTCAATAAGACTTTGGGTTGATTCAAACCATGTCTTTAGTGTTCAACTACGTTCTCTTAAGGCAATAAAAGATATTGAAGAACTTTTAATTGTAGGAAAAGGACCTGTTAACACAGGTCACTTCATATCCATGCTATGTAAACGTTTATATGAAAGAATGGATCCTGTTTTTTCTGAATTGAATGAAAAAATTGATGCGATTGAAGAACGTATTATTGAAAATGTTAATACTAATGAACGTCAGTCAATAAACTCTATTCGAAAGCAAGCTATTATTTTTAGGAGATATATAGCTCCGCAGAAAGATATAATTTTAAATTTAATAAATACAGAAAAAAAATGGATAGGATCAATTAATAAACGTCAATTACAAGAAAATTTAAATTTAATTATACGTCATGTTGAAAATTTAGATTTGATCCGTGAAAGAGCTCAGATTATTAAAGATGAACTAGTTGCTGGAATTACTGATAAAATGAATAAAAATATGTATATGCTATCGGTTATCACAGCTATTTTCTTTCCATTAGGCTTTCTAACAGGATTACTTGGAATTAATGTAGGTGGCATACCTGGAACTGATAACACAAATGCATTTTTTATTTTTTGTGGAATCCTTTTAGGAGTAATTTTATTTCAAATTTTATTATTTAAAAAACTCAAATGGTTCTAAATTTTAAAATAAGTTAATAAAAAACAGCTTTAATATCCTTGATATTTTTATTTTTTATAAATTTATTCTTCGATTGATAGAAAATTGGTTTTTAATTATGTTTTTTTAATTTTATACACTTTCTTCTATTATATAAACTTTGCCATCAATAACTTTGGTAACGCCAATATCATTTCAGGAAAGAAAATCACTATCAAAAGAACTAAAAACATTGGGCACAAAACAATAGCTACATCACGCAAAGCTTTTTTAACTTCTATATCACCTATTTTACATGCTATCAAAAGGCATAAACCATAAGGTGGTGTTACTAAACCAAAGGCAAGAGAAATTACTCCTATAATAGCAAAATGTATAGGATGCATATTAGAGACTTCGGCTAAAGGCCATAAGACAGTTCCTAGAATAATAATAGCTGGGATAGCATCAATAAACATACCTATTAACAAAAAAGAACCTGCAACAATCAATCCAGTGCTTACTGGACCAACCCCGTAAGGTTCTAAGAAGGAAACCACTGCTAATGGAATCTTAAAGTATGCCAAAAGCCAACCAAAAGCTGATGCTGTACCTATACAAAAAAGTGACATTGCAGCAAACTTAGCAGAATTGTATAGAATTGAAGGAAAGTTATGTAATCCAATGGTCTTATAAAAAACCCCACCTAAGACAACTGAATACAATACAGCAATTACAGACGCTTCAGTTGGAGTAAAAAAACCACCTACAATTCCACCCACTATGATTAATGGCGTCATAAGAGGAGGGATAGCATGGTAAATAGCAACAAAAAATTCTTTCAAAGAAGATCTTGTAGAAGTTGGATAATTATAAATTTTTGCAAATACGTATACAGCTATCATCTGCGATACTGCAATTAAAATACCAGGCACAACCCCGGCCAAAAATAATCCACCTATTGATACCGACATCAATCCACCCCATACGACCATAAGAATGCTAGGAGGAATAACAACACCCATTACAGAAGAACAGGCAGTAATAGCCACAGAAAAACTACTTGAATAACCTTGCTTTTTCATCTGAGGAATAAGCAAAGATCCAATGCCTGCTGCATCGGCTGTTGATGATCCTGAAATACCTGCAAATAGCATGCTAACAACTACATTGACGTGACCTAATCCACCTGGAAAATGACCAACCATGGCTCTAGATAAGCGGATTAATCGATCAGTGATACCAGCTGCATTCATAATATTTGCGGCCAAAAGAAAAAAAGGAACAGCAAGTAATAAGAATGAATTATATGACTTAAACATTTCATTCATTAATAAAAATGGTGTCAACCGATCTTCAATTAAAAAAACAGGAACACAGGCTAAACCTAAAGCAATGGCAACTGGAACACGTAAAATGACAAGAATAATGAATAAAGGGAACATAATCCCAGCAACTTCAACAGGTGTCATGAAGAGACACTCCTATATAATTTAATATGATCAAAAACACGTTCTGATAGAAAAATAATCCATGTAATACCTGTCAAAGGCCAAGCTAAGTAGATAAAAATCATTGGCATTTCAGCCATTTCTGATGTCTGCAAAAGGCCAAATTCAACTAAAGGCCAGCCCCATACAACAAAAATCATAGCCATTAAAAATGTCATTGAATCGACAAACATCAACGAAATGGCTTTACCTTTATTAGTTTTTTGGGTGGGCAATAAATCAACTGTAAAATGTTCATCTTTACGCATAGCTATCATCGCACCAACAAGAATAATCCAAATAAAACAGAACCGTGCCAACTCTTCAGTCCAAATATAGCGTGGAACAAAGTCAACATAACGAGCAAAAATTTGCATAGTTACTGGAACAATAATAAGTCCCATTAAAATAGTAAGAATAATTTTTAAAAATGAATAATAAATATTAATTAATTTTTTCATTTTTATATGCCTAATATTTAAAAATTTTTAAAAGATTTCGACGATATTAATGTCGTCGAAATCTTTTTTAACAAATATAACTTCAATTATTATTTTACAGCCTGAATTGCGTCATAAAGTGCACTTTGGCCTAATTCCTTGAAATAAGCTTTAAGTACAGGTTTTGCTGCTTTAATCAGTTGATCACGTTCAGTAAAATTAATTGTTTTTAACTTACCTTGAGATTCCATTTCGGCCATAATAACAGATCCCTCTGTCAGTTCTGTAACCCTGCCATAAGTACCAGCATCTTTTCCAGCTTGGATAATAGCAGCCTGTAAATCTTTTGGAAGTTTTCTGAGTGTTTTACCACTAAATGCTAGAGGTCGAACAGTTATAGAGTGAGCAGTTAATGAAATATTTGGACCAACTTCATAAAATTTCATCTGTCGAATTCCAGCGGCTTCATTTTCGGCTGCATCAATAACACCTGTTTGGATAGCATTATACACTTCAGAGTAGGCAATAACGTTAGGTGACATTCCAAAAGCACTAAATAACTTAGTTTGAATTGGAGCTCCCATAACACGAATTGGTACATTTTTAATCTCACTCATATTTGATACTGCTTTATTGACGATCAAATGACGAACGCCACCTCCGCCGTAACCTAGAATTTTAATATCAGCTCGTTTATAAATATCATCAACAACTGGCTGTAAAACATCACTAGATAAAACTTTGCTCCAATGACCTGCGTCACGATAGAGCATAGGAGGATCTAGTACAGTTGCTAATTTTGAAAAAGTTGACATATGAGAAGGAGAAGCAACAGCATAATCAACTGATAAACCTTGATTCATATAAGCAACATAATCTTTTTCAAGACCTAGTTCACTATTTAAGTGCATTACGAACTCAATTTCATGAGGGCCGTTGTAGAAAAGTTTGGTCAGTTGTTCAAATTTACGCATAAGTCTTGTAAAAGCATGCTTTTCATCGAATTGACTAGCTCCATGAAAAGTAAATTTTTCAGCGTGGGCAGCGGACACAAGCGTAAAACTAGTGAAAGCAAGCACCGCTAAAGGACGCAATAGTTTTGATAAATTTTTAATCATTTTAAATTTCCTCCCTATTTAATAATTTAATATTTACCTTTATTTATTAAGTCTTAGAAAAAGTGATAAGTCAAATTATTAACCTGTTAAACTTGCATTTAAATAAAATAATTAAATTAGTTTATAAAAAAAAAATAGAAAATAATTAAATCAATAAATCAATAAATCAATAAATCAATAAGTTTAATCCATAAATTGCTTGAAGATAGATTTCTCTAAAAAGATAAAATTATAAAAATGGATAATAGTTTTTAAGAACAAGGTTTGGAGCAAACAAAATCATAGAATAATGCTTAAATTTTAAGTATAAAAATAAACATCTTACCAAGATATTGTTGATATATAATTTTTAAATATTATTAATATCTATATTTAAATACATAAAATATAGTCGTTTAACATTCTATAGAAAGCATATTAAATAAGTAGATTTAAGATTTATATTATGATTAATATTGAATGATTAAATTTATAAAAAAGGAACAAATATGATTAAATTAGCTTTTTCATTATTACTTATTTTTATTACCCTAAACGTAAATGCCGGCGAAAAAATTACTTATACTTTAAACAATGAAATTTTTGAAGGTTATGTTAGTGAACCTATAGGTATAACTAAGGGATTAGTTCTAATTATTCATGATTGGGATGGACTAACCGAATATGAAGAAACTAGAGCAAACATGATATCTAAAATTGGTTATACTGCATTTGCTATTGATCTATATGGAAAAAATAATCGTCCAAAAGAAACTAAACTTAAAAAAGAAGAAACTGCTAAGCTATATAATAATAGAGAAAGAATGAGGTCTTTGATTTTAGCTGGGTTACAAACAATTAATAAAGAAAGAAATTTAAATACGTTTGTGATTGGATACTGTTTCGGGGGCTCTGCAGCATTAGAATTAGCACGATCAGGTATGGGATCAAATATAGTTGGCTATGCAACGTTTCATGGTGGATTAAAAACACCAGATGGACAATCATATCCAAAAAATACCCCCCCTATTTTCATAGCGCATGGCGGTGCAGATAAAGCTATAGATCTTAATGAAGTATTCTCACTATCCAAAGAGTTAGAAAAGCAAAACTTGAAATATGAAATAAACATTTACTCTAATGCAAATCATGGATTTACAGTATTTAAATCCAAACGTTATGAAAATACAGCCGACAAAAAATCATGGACCTCATTTAAAAGCTTTCTTAAATTAAGTATGGAAAACTAGTAATTAACAAAATAAATATCCATTATAAAGCTTATAGATAGGAATTGGATTTATGGTATTAACACAAAATTTCCTACATGTTTTTTTGTTATAAATTCTTTTTGGGCTTTGGCAATGTCCGATAAAGGAAATGTTTTTGCTAATAGAGGCTTTATTTCACCAGCTTCAATATAGGTTATTAGATTTGAAAAAACATCTTCATCCCATGCTGTAGTTCCAAACAATGTGATATCTTTTAAATACATGTCACGCATGTCAAGCGATACAATAGGACCCGCGATTGCTCCTGATGACACATATTTACCACCACGCCTCAAAATCTTTAGCATTCTTGAAAAATTTGTTCCAGCTACATTATCTATAACTAAATCAACACTTTCTTCTCCAAGACTGCTCAGCATATTATTTTCACGAGTTATAACCTGATCTGCTCCAATAGATTTCACAGATTTACTTTTTGATGTGGTTGTAAAGGCTGTAACATATGAACCACGTCTCTTAGCTAGCTGAATTGCTGCTGAACCTACACCTCCCGGAAGTACCAACCACAAACACATGATCCCCTAATCCGCATTTTGCTCGATGCAACATATTTTCAGCTGTCCCATAAGCACATGGTATTGTAGCCAAATCAGCATTGGACCAGTCGCTATTAATTGGAAAAATTTCTGTTATTGGCACTTTTACATATTGAGCAAAAGCACCGTCAAAATCAGACCCCATCCATATACTATTAGTTGAATGAAATCCCTTCGGTTTTATGCAGGCACGAACTAACACTCTAGCTCCAAGTAATTTTCTATGTTTGACTGACCCTAAAGCCACAACTTCTCCACAACAGTCAGTTCCTTGAACAATTGGAAAAGGAGTGGAATTGTTCCATCCTCCATCGGTGTTAACTTCTTGATGATTATTTTGAGATAATGAAAGACTATCTGTACTACTGTCAACATTTGAAGAATACCATCCAAGGCGGGTGTTAATTTCTGTATTATTAACTCCAGCTGCTAAGACACGAAGCAAAACTTCATTCTCTGACGGAACAGGTGTCAGAACTCTCTTATATTGCAACTTATCATAACCGCCATTACCCATGGTTACTACAGCCATCATATTTAATGGTGGTTTAGCATCAAAGTAACTGCCTGACGGTTTGTTCACCAAATTAACAATCCTTTAAATAGTTTTTATAAGTCGCTAGAACGTATATAATTATTATAATAATTTATAAGGTTCTTTATTCTTAATAAGTAACAGTATTTTAAAATATATGTTTAAACTAAAATATAATTGATTTATAAAATTTATTGTTAACAAACCTAATGATTTGAAAGTGAGTTAAATAATGGATGTCCATTTAATTATTAAATTAAAGGCTTCTTTCGAAACATGGAAAGAAGTTTTTATTAAACACATAGA
>JAQBXK010000058.1 GCA_027625145.1 Pseudomonadota bacterium | reverse complement strand
GTTTTTTTTTATTACTTTCGGATCAATGTCATATCCAAATAAGTTAAGTTGATTACAATTTAAATTATTATAAATAGCTAAGCCCATTTTGCCTAGACCAATAATAGATATTGTTTTTTTATTACTCATTATTATTTTAGAGTTTTAATTTTGGATCTAACCAGTCTCTCAAAGAATCCCCAAGTAAATTAAACGAAAACACTGCTATGCTTACTGCAAGTCCAGGATATATAATCATCCAGGCTGCTGTTCTATAATAGTCACTATTTACGCCGGATAACATTAATCCCCATGAAGGTGTAGGTTCCACCACTCCTAATCCAAGGAATGACAAGCTTGCTTCTAATAAAATGGCTTGACCAATAAACGCTGTTAACATAATTAAAAAAGGTGCTGAAACGTTTGGTAATATATGTCTAAAAATAATTCTAGAAGAACTATAACCCGCTGCTTTTGCTGCATCTATATAAGGAAGTGTAACAATAGTAAGTGCCTGTGATCTAATCACTCTTGCTACTTTTGGAGTAAAAGGTATAGCGATTGCAATTATCACATTAATGTCTATCCCAACGACAACAGTTTTAGGAAAAATTGCTATTACCACAATTGCTAATATGACTATAGGAAATGATAACATTAAATCGATTAATCTTTGTATTATTAAGTCCACTTTGCCTCCAAAATAAGCAGACGTTGTGCCTATAATTGCACCTAAAGTACATCCTAACATTGCAGAAAAGAAACCGATTGATAGTGCAGTTCTAGCACCATATATCAATCTTGATAATATATCTCTTCCAAAGGCGTCAGCTCCAAGTGGATGCTCCCATGAAGGTTGACCGCCACCCAATGCAGGGGATGCTTCGAAATCTACATCTTCAGGGTTATATGGCGCTACTTCAGGAGCGAAAATAGCTGCAAAGAACATTGTAATTATCATAATTAGACCAATAAAACCAAGCGGTTGCTCTCGAATAAAATCTATAAATGTTCTTCTACTAGGTTTAACAACTTTAGTAGGAGTTGATACCTTTAAATTCATGACTGATACCTTATTCTTGGATCTAATGCAGCATAACATAGGTCAACTATTAAATTGACTAAAACAAATGCTGTCGCGACTGTTAATACTAAGCCTTGAAGTAAATTTAAATCGTTTCTTATGACACTATCAATAAATAACTTGCCAATACCGTTTAGGTTAAAAACTGACTCAGTAACAACAAGGCCACCTAATAAAAAAGCAAATTCAAGACCTATGACAGTAACAGTTGGTAACAAAGCATTTCTCATACCATGTTTAACTATTACAACTCTTTCATAAAGACCTTTTGCTCTTGCAGTTCTTATATAATCTTCAGATAAAACTTCTAAAATTGAAGACCTAAGCATTCTCGCAACCACAGATGTGTATCTGTAACCTACAGAAATAGCTGGCCAAATCATTTGATTGAAATTTGTAAGAGGATCTACAAAAAAACTTACAGTTCCTAATGGAGGAAGTTTACCAAATGATAGAACTAACATTATTAGTAACATACCTAACCAAAAGGCGGGGACAGCTATTCCTCCAATAGTTATAATTCTAATCACATAATCTAAAAATGTACCTCTAAATAATGCTGATAATGTGCCTAAAGGAAAAGCTAATAGAACAGCTAGTATAGTAGAGAAAATAGCCAACTGAAAAGACAACCCTATCCTAGAACCTATTTCTTCTGCAACAGGCTTTTCTGTCCATAAAGAAATACCTAAATCTCCTTGAGGAATACCAATCATATAATTATAAAACTGAATATGTAATGGGTCATTCAAACCAAGTCTTTTTTTTTCAGCTTCAATTTGCTCCATAGATACCTCACCACCTTCAGCAGTAAGCTTTAATTCAACAATATCTCCTGGAACAACTCTAAGAACGAGAAATACAATTATAGCTACTGCAATTAAAGTAGGAATCATTAACAAAATTCGATTAAAAGCATATTTAAGCATTGAATTCTTTTACCTTTATACATGATACAAAATGTTCATCAGTAAATTTTACCAATGGTGGAGTTAATTTAGAGCATTCTTTCGTATACTCAGGGCACCTAGTAGAGAAAACACAACCAGGAGGAGGGTTTAGTGGTGATGGAAGCTCACCTTTTAAAATTGTTCTTTTTCTATTCTTTTCAATTTCAGGATCTGGAACAGGAGCTGCATCCAATAAAGCCTTGGTATAAGGGTGTTGTGGTTTTGAATACAAGCTTTTCTCATCAGCAACTTCCATAATTTTTCCAAGATACATAACTATTACTTTATGAGAAATATGTCTAACTACTGCTAAATCATGCGCTATGAAAAGATATGAAATACCTAACTCAGCTTGGAGATCTTCTAATAAATTAATTATTTGCGCTTGAACAGAAACATCTAATGCAGAAACCGGTTCGTCACATATTATTAATTTTGGCTCCATGGCTAAAGCTCTTGCAATACCAACTCTTTGCCTTTGACCACCAGATAACTCATGAGGGTATCTGTCAGCCATATATGTGTATAAGCCAACTTGCTCTAATAATTCATTTACTCTTTTTAATCTTGAAGCTTTATCATTTATTATTTTATGAACAATCAAAGGCTCTTCTAATATTTTTCCAATTGTCATTCTAGGATTTAATGATGAAAAAGGATCTTGAAATATAACCTGCATATCTCTTCTAACTAATGCAATTGAATCTTTGTTCATTGATATGTTTTGAAAGTTTATATCACCATTAGTTGGATTATTTAAATGGAGTATAGAACGTCCAACAGAGGTTTTTCCACAACCTGATTCACCTACTAAGCCAACAGTTTCACCTGGTAATATTGAGAAAGAAACATCATCAACAGCTTTAACTTTACCAGACTTAGAAGTGAACCATCCAGATCTGAGAGAAATATTAAAATGTTGTTTTAAATTATTAACTGTTAAAATAGGTGTGGCATTAACATCAGGCACAGATTTTTTAGTTTTTTTATTACTGGCGTACATTTTAGCTCCAGTAACTTTTGCAAAATCAGTTTTCCAACAAGCAACTTTAGCATTTTTAGATGTAACATTGTCTATTAGAGCAGGGCTATTATCACATTGTTTTTCATAAATAGGACACCTTTCAGCAAATCTACATCCAGAAGGTGGATTCATCAAGTTAGGTGGTAGACCATATATTGTTGCTAATTTACCTTCTCTTGATTTATCCAATCTTGGAACTGATCTCAAAAGCCCTATTGTATAAGGGTGCGACGGATTTTTAAATATATCATTTGACGAACCAGTTTCTATAATACACGCGGCATACATTACATTTACATTATCAGCATATGCCGCAACAACACCTAAGTTATGAGTAATCATTATAACAGCTATACCTAACCTTTTAGAAATGTCTTTTAACAGTTCTAAAATTTGAGCTTGAATTGTTACGTCTAATGCTGTTGTAGGCTCGTCAGCTATTATTAAATCAGGCTCGCAAGCTAAACCTATAGCTATCATTACTCTTTGTCTCATACCGCCTGAAAATTGATGAGGATACTGATTTAATCTATTTTCTGGTTCTGGTATTCCAACCATGGACATTAATTCTATTGCTCGATTTTGAGCTTCATTAGCTGTTAATTTTAAGTGTGTAATTAACGGCTCAGTAATCTGGTCACCAATAGTTAACACTGGATTGAGACTTGTCATAGGCTCTTGAAAAATCATTGAAATTCGTTTTCCACGTATTTCTCTTAATTGACTAGTTGTCCAGTTAGAAATATCAACACCATCAAAAATTAAGTGGGTTGATTCAATCTTAGCAATTTTAGGAGGTAGTAGTTTAAGAATTGAAAGAGCAGACACAGATTTTCCACAACCAGATTCTCCTACAACAGCTAAAAATTCACCTCTCTTTATTTTAAAACTGATATTATCTACGGCTTTTACAGAAGCATTTTTTAATTCAAACGTAACGCTTAAATTTAAAACATCCAATAAAACGTCATTGTTATATTTTTTTATTTTTGATACAGACATAAAACCCTTAGACAAATTACAGCAATAATTACAAAGCAGGGCATTATAAACCCTGCTTTGTATATAAATTTTATTGATCTAAATAAACACCTCTCCAAGTGTTATTTAGAATATGAGAATAGGCTATTGTGTACCCTTTAACTTTACTATTTAAAGCTATAACCCTGTCAGTGTAAGTAACAGGTAGAACCCATGCGTTATTTAAAGCTCTTTTTTCAAACTTGTGAACAATTGCTTTTCTTTTAGCAATGTCCGTTTCGCCACCCTGAGCATCAAATAAAGCATCTAACTCTCTATCTATATACTGAGAATAATTAGAAGAAGTTCGATCTGCAGATATATATTTAAAATGCATTAAAGTTGGATCAGGTAAAAAAGATGGTGCCCAATCAATTGATGCATCAAATCCACCATCTCTTCTGGCTTTAACAAATTTTGAAGTAGGATTTGAAGTCATTTTAGGATTTAACCCACACTTTTTCCATTCTGACATTAACCAAATAGCAATATGATCATACGGGTGTGAGACAGTTCTGTTATTATAAGTAAACTCAAGACCTTCTGCACCAGCTTCTTTTAGCATTTTCATAGCTTCTTTTCGACTACTTGCAATATCCTTAGTAAAACCAGGTATTTTATAGAGCTCTTCGTCAGGAAGGGCATATTCTGTACCATAAAGTAAATAACCTGAAGGTCTTGGCGCTACAAATGTGATTTTAGCAAGAGTTTTAAGACCAGCATGCCTATCTATACACATATTTAATGCCTGCCTTACTTTGGGATTTTGAAACGCTTTTGTTTTACTATTTAAAGAAACAACCCAAAGTGTCATAAGTGTTTTTGCTTGATACGTAACTTTGTCACCCATTTCTTTAGAAAGCATAACTCTTTCAGGAGGAGCCGTTCCACGCAATTCTGTATCAATTTGACCACCAATTAACGGCTCTGCCAATTTTTTAATGCGATAACCCTCAGTTCCATCTAAACAATTATCACCATGATGAAATCCCTCATACTTAACTGCTTTCCATGCTTCACCTGATCTATGACCTGCAAATTTATAAGGTCCAGTTCCATTAATATTTTTAATATGCCATTTTGGATCTTTTTTCATATCTTTCACAGAATAAATCACATTAAAGGGTGAAGCAAAACCATCCATCATAAATGCATCAGGTTTACTAAGTTTAAAAACAACTGTGTGTGCATCAGGTGCAGATATTGTTGAGATAGGACCAAAAAGAGCTTTTCTAACAGAAATAACACCTTCTGGAGGGCTTTTCATTCTCTCGTAAGACATTTTAACATCAGCTGATGTTAATGGAGTACCGTCATGAAACTTAATACCTTTTTTTAGTTTAAATGTATAAGTTAAACCATCAGATGACTGTGTCCATGAATCAGCTATATCACCTTCTAATTTAGGAAATTTTTTCCAGTCAAAAGTAAGTAATGTAGAGTAATGTTGGGCAACATAATGATTAACAGCATAAGAATTAGTTCCATGCATATCATATGTTGGCGGTTCAGCCTTTACACCATATTTTAGTATACCTCCAGTTTTTGGACACGATGCTGACATAGCAGTCGTGGCACTGAAAGCAATAGAAGTAAGAGCAATAACTCCTACCATGCTATTTTTAAAACTTAGCATTATTTCCTCCTCCAAGTGTTTAATAGTAGTTGATTGAAAATAAATATCATTTTTAACAATATAATTTCAACGATTTTATATATACGTTTATTGTTGCTATAAATTAATTAAGGTCAATAAAAATAATAAAAATCAATTTTAATATTAATCTAACAATAGCTATATATTAAATGATATTATTAAATATTTAAAATCATAAAATTTGATACTTAAGGGGCTTAAATATTAAGATGAAGATCTATGTATTTACTAGCTAAACTCATATCTATTTCTGTCCCTAAGCCAATGTTTTCTTCAAGTTGAATAGAGCCATTATTTATAATTAAAGGTTTTAAAACAGGATCTTCTATTAAATATTGATTGGTTATACTTAAATCCCAATCCATTTGTGGAATAAATGACGCAATTCTAGAAATTGCATAGCTTGAAATACTTGTTTCGGCAACTTTGCCTGCAAGATTGATATGGATATTATTTTGATACGCTAAGAAAGCACAATTGATTACATCTAAAATTCCACCTAATTTAATAGTTTTTAGACTTACACCATTAGATGATTTCATTTTTATAATATTATGAATATCATTTAAAGAATGAACTCCTTCATCTGAACATATAGGAACAGAACTTATAGAAGTTATTGATTTCATTTCATCTAAATTTTTAGATGAAACAGGTTGTTCAAAGAATTTTATACCAACATCTTTTGCTGTTTTTGCAAAATTTATTGCATCTTCATAATTGTATCCTTCGTTTGCATCTGCAGAAAAAATACATTTATTATTAGTTGAATTTGTAATTTTCTTACATCTTTCTAAGTCATCCTTATAACTATTGGCAGAACCTATCTTGATTTTAAAACAAGAAAATCCAATGGATATTGATTTATTTAAATTTCTTATTTCTTCGTCCACATTAACTCCAGCAATCATTTGAATTACAGGAATTTTTTTTCTTACAACTTTTCCAAAAAAATTATTAAAACTAATGTTGTTATGCTTAAGCATAAGGTCAATTAAAGCCATTTCAAAAGCAGATAAAGTTCCTTTGTTTTCATAAATAGGTATTTTTTTTAAAATTTTTATATCGTTTAAATCTTTAAATTCTCTACCTATTAGTTGTTTTCTTATAAATAATGCTGCAGCATACATTCCTTCTGAAAACTCTCCAGTCATTGTAGGAGCAGAAGAAGCTTCTCCCCAACCATATAAACCATTATCAGAAGTGATTTTTACAAAAAGATTGTCTGCGGATTCAACAGAAATCCCTGCCATTTTAATTGGTTTTTTTAAAGGAATCTTCATAGTTAAAGGCTGAATATCTTTTATCTTAAAGCTTTGCCTGAATTTTTTATTTTTAATGAACTCTTCCATCTTTAATTACTCCGTCATTACAAAGATTTAAAAAATTAATTTCACTTATTTTAAGATTTTCTTTTAATATTTCATAAGAATGTTCTCCTAATAAAGGAGGAGATAATGGATTAGTTAAGCCTCTTTGCTTATTAATAGTTATAGGTGTATTCAAGGTTTTAAAAGTACCTCCTTTTGGGTGTGGAATATCTTTAACCATATCGTTTTTTAATGTTTGCTCATGACACAATGCTTCGCTTACACTTCTTACTATTGCACATGGTATTCTTTCATTAAGAAAAACTTGATACCAATAATTGGCATCGTTAGTAGATAGTGCATTTTGTATTAGATCTTCGAGCTCGATTCTGTTGATAACTCTATTTTCGTTAGTTTTAAATCGATTGTTTTTTGCCCAATTTGGAAAGCCAATTAAATTAGAAAATATTTTAAATTGATTGTCATTTCCAACACTAATAGCAATATCACCATTTTTTGTTTTAAAAAGATTATAAGGAACTATGTTTGGGTGTCCATTACCATATTTTTTGGCCTCTTTTCCAGAAATTAAATTATTAGAAGCAACGTTTGCAAGAAGAAATATTCCAGTGTTATACAAATTTACTTCAGTTAATATACTTTGGTCAGTTACTTTTCTTTTTAATAATAGAGCTGCTAAAACGGATATAACTGCATTCATACCAGTAACAATATCAACTATTGCAACGCCTAGTTTCATTGGATTACCGTCTTTTTCACCAGTAATCTTCATTAAACCTGATTCAGCCTGTAATAGGAAATCATAACCAGGAAGACCTCCTTGAGGCCCAACATCTCCATAACCAGAAATAGAATTTCTAACTATTTTTTTAGTGTTTTTATTAAACCATTCGTTAGTTAAACCAACCTTATCCCAAAACCCAGGTTTAAAATTATCTATAACAACATCAGATTTTTTTATAAGTTTTGTAAGAATTTCAAAACCTTCTTTTGACTTAAAATCAAGTGCCAAACTTTTTTTATTTCTATTGACACCTAAAAAGTATGCAGAAACATCTTGAGAAAAAGGAGGACCCCAAGCTCTTGTGTCATCTCCACCTTGTGGATTTTCAATTTTAATAATTTCAGCCCCTAGGTCCCCTAAATATTGTGTGCATAGGGGACCTGCAAGAACCCTTGTAAGGTCAAGTACTTTGACTCCAGTTAATGGATAGTTTTTATTTTCACTCATAACATTTTTTAACTAGGTTTTACGTTATCGTCATTATCTAGTCCTGTTAAATAGTCCTTAACAATTTGAGCATTTTTTTCTCTAAATTTAAAAAAGTTTGGTTTTCTTTTTTCTATAAAAGCATTCATTCCTTCCATGCATTCATCGGATCCCCACACATGAGCAAGTAATTCCATACCATGTTGCCATGATGCATATAACTCGTCAGATTCTGAATTTAGTGATTTTTTGGTTTGTCTAATTGTTTGACCACTATAAGTATTAATTTGTTTTACCCATTTCATTGTCTCATCAAGTAACTTATCTTGACTTACACATTTATTAGCCAAACCAACATCGACGGCCTCTTTTCCAGTAAAAGTTCTACATAGAAAAATCATTTCTCTAGCTATTCTTTCTCCTACAATTCTTGGCAAATACTGAGTTGCTCCTACAGTTGGACAAGCTCCAACTCTAGCACCAGTTTGACCTAACACAGCTGTCTCAGAACAAATTACTAGATCACACCACAAAGCTAGTTCATGACCTCCACCCATACAATATCCATTAACCATTGCTATCACAGGTATGGGAACTCCTCTAATTGCCATCGCTAATCCAAGCATTCTATCATTCCAATGAGCCGCATTAGACCAATTTAATCTTTTCATCGCGTAAAAATCACCGCCGGCCGAAAAAGCTTCTTTTCCAGCTCCAGAAAATACAATACATGTGATTGTAGTGTCATTTCTTGTTTCAAGAACTGCTTCACGCATTTCGTCTAAAGTTTGTTCTCTAAATGCATTTCTAACCTCGGGTCGATTGATAGTTATCCAAACAGCATTTTCTTTTTTTTCAACTATTATTTCATTGTAGTTAGTTTTCATTTTATTCTCCTTTTTTAATGTTTTGAAATAATCTCTATTAGGGTAT
>JAQBXK010000057.1 GCA_027625145.1 Pseudomonadota bacterium | reverse complement strand
CTTATAAACACAGACTAATTTAGTTTGAGCCAAGGTTCTTGATTGTGTAGTCTTGGATAATGAAAAAAAATAATGCCAAAGTTACTTAAAAACTTTATTGAGGGAAAATTATCATTACCTTTATCTTTTTGGGGTTTTGGGTTTATTAGTTTGACAGCCATAGGTTTAGTTGCTGTTCTAATTTTTCCAAGTATGACATTTGTAAGATTAGTTAGTTATCCATTCGTGATTTATGTTTCTATAGGTATTTGGAGAAGTTCAGATAAATATAAAGGTAAAAAAATATTTTCAATTCTAGCAAAAACAATGATTGTGATTTGGAATATTAATCAATTTTTAGGTTTACTTGTATCGTTGGGTCCTAATTATTAATAAAAAACTTTTAGGGATCTTGGTTCTGTGTTTGATTTTAACCGAAAAAGCTTTTGTTGAACTTATAGAAGTTAATTACTTCCACCAATTAAAATAAATGGTGCCCAAAAAATTGGGTGCGAGGTAGATTCCTTTTTCATCATAGCAATTTTTGATGATCTTAATGACTCAGATAAACTTAAATCACTTGTCAAATTATCAAAAGTACTTTTCATTAAATCTACTGTGGACTCATCTTCTACATACCAGTGTGAAACTAACAAACTTCTTGCACCAGCATAAAAGAAAGAACTCGTTAACCCTGATAAGCCTTCTGCAGATGAACTGCCATCACCAGCAGCAGTATTACAAGCAGATAGAATAACTAGTTCAGCATTTAATTTTAAGTTTTTAATTTCAGAAGAGCTTAAAACACCATCGTTATCTTGAGTACCCTCCATAGGCGGAGTGGTAATTAAACCAGGTTCATTTATGTTAGAAAGTTCATTAGCTACGATACCGTGAGTTGCAAATGAAAGTACACTATATTTATTAAGATCAAGAGATTTTATATTTTTTTCATTAAAATCATCCTCTAAATAGATATCATTTTTATTAAAGTATTTTGATATCGATTTTAATTCATCAGTAGTTTTGGGTAATTCAGCAAATTGTCTGATCTTATTAACATCAGCAATGCCACCTCGAAGAAACATTTTATTTATATCTATTTTTTCTGTTGAAACAATTTTTTTATTAGCTTGAGACAACTTAGGGTCACCAAATCCAGCAAAATATCCTTTTAATTCTATTTTATCTAAACTTTTCATCGCATGAAAGGAGCTGATAGAAGGGTAGTAAATAATATTATGTTTTTTAATTAACCAGTTATCATTATTAAATGAGCTTTTTTGAGGAGTTTTATTAACCAATATTTCAAAGGGCATGCTTAATAAAGGACCATGTGGAACAATAATTAATTTTTCTATATCTTGAATATAATCTTTAAAAGGCTCAATTAACTCTCCATAAAGTTCCTTAGATGCATGATAATCAAACTTAGAAAGAACTCCACTATCGTAATTAATTGATTTTCTAATACTTTTAACTAGTTTTGATATTTTATCTTCTTTGTAATATTTATACAAAAATTTAGAATAATCTTTGCCTATTATGCCAAAGTATAAATTGTTAGGATAAGATACGTAATATAAAATTGCCTCATCATTCTTAAGTGACTTTTGCACATCACTAATATTAATATTTTGATATATGAAACTATCACCCTTTAATAATTTACCTATGTCGAGTTCTTTTTTTAAATCTTCAATTTCTTTTTTAGATTTTTCTATTTTAATGGCTATTTCTTTTTTTTCTTGTTGATTTGATGCATATTTAGGAATTTTTGAATAGTCTTCTATTTTACTATCAAGAAGCCTTAGTTTTGATTGTTTATTTGCATCGACAAAAAAATTTCGTTGCAGCATCTTATTAGTATTAACTGTCACTTTTGTTGTTCTTAATATTTCAGTTAAGTTAAAAACTGCATTCTCAAGTGTATCAAAAGTATTTTGTTCAAAGTAATCTTTAAATTTTTCATTTTCTTCTTTATTCTCATCTCTTTCAGCGGCGGTATAAAGGAAAGAATAAATTTGTTGAAAATATTCATCTGGATCTGAATTAAAATTTTCTGTTAAATAACCATTAGAATAGTCATTTATTATATTGTAGATATCAGTTAAATTTTCAAATTTTTTATGGTAGTTTTTTTTATAGCCATTTGCTAAAGCCAAAGAATCTAGAAGTATTAAATTACTTGGATGGTTAATTCCGTGAAGTTTTTTTGCAGTTTCTAGCCCTTCATTACCATAAATTATAGCCTGATCGTAGTTTCCCATAATTGCTTCAGTTTTACATAGCCCGGCATATAAAAATATTTTATTTTTTAGGGAAGAATACTTAATTGTTTCTAACGCTAATTTATAATAATTATTTGCTTTTTTATTATCTCCAGACAAAAAATATATATTACCAATATTCATTCTTGTTACAACAAGGTTATTATTTTGATTAAATTTCTTAGAAAGTTTTTCGGACTCCAAATAATATTTTAGTGCATTTTTATCGTCTTGTATTCCACCATACGAAAATCCAAGATTATTTAGCAATTCTAGTTTAAGTAAAGAATTATCACCAAAATTTTTATCAACAAATTCTATTAATTCTAAATAACCATTAATTGCGTTTTGAGATTGTCCACTTTTTCCTATGTGTAAATAATAGTTATTCATCGTAGAAACATAAGCACCTCTAAATCTAGTGTCTGTTGGATCAACTAAATTAACAGATTCAATCATTAACTCTTCTGACTTTTTATTATTTCCAATATCAGAATAAAAAGTACTTAGAGATCCTCTGGCATTAACCCTTTGACGAATAAAACTTTTGTTAGTTTTAGGCTCTAGTTTTAAAAACTCCTCTAAAATATTAATAGCTCTTTTAAGGTCAAATCTAGAAACTACATTTGCGTAAGTTATCATTTGAGTTAAGCAACTTGGATCACTTTTATTTTTTACTTTTATGCAATCAGCATAACTTTCCTCGGCTAATTGAAGAGCTTTATCAAATTCATTTTTAGAAATATAAATTCCTGATAAGTTATCTTTAGTAATATAATTATCTCTATTTATTTCATCTAAATTATACTCTTTACTAATTCTTAAAATCTTAAGATACGCTTGCTCAGCTTCATCGAGATCTTTAAAATTAGCCGTTAAATCAAATTTATTTTGAATATTCAAAGCCATATCATTTAAGATCAAAATTTCCCATCTGAATAATTTATTTGCTATTGTTGTTTGATTGGAAAGTAACTGTTTAGTTTTTATAAATTCTAGATTTTTTTTATGAATATTAATTGAATTATCGTAGTCATTATTTTGATAATAAGCAGTAGCCAACTTATGATTAAGTTGAAGTTCGCCCATACTGTCATCGGCATAGTAGCTGCTTATATTTATAGTTTTTTTAATTTCCAATATGGTATCCAGAGCAAAATCATAATATCCTTGATCAGAATATTGATAATAAATATTAAAAAGAGCATCAAAATATTCAATAGTTTTATTGCCATAGCGATTACCCATATAATCGAGATGTTTCTTTCTAAGTATATTTGCATTTTTTAAATCTCCAGATCTATTGTACGTACCTGCTAATATTGAATAATAATAGTTTAATAAATTGCCTTTCTTATTAAGGTCTGTGCTTTCATAAATTTCTATACTTTTTTTGTAATACTCAATTCCATTTTTAAAATCTTCAAAATCAACATAAAAGTTAGCAACAGTAGCATAGGAGTATGCTAAATTTATTTTTCTTGTAAATTCATTATATTGCAAAACTTTATCAAATTTTGTGGAGGGAATTTTGTATATCTCTTTTTCTAATTCTAAAGATTTTTTAGCAACCTCAAATGCTTCGGCAGTTCTTTTGCAGTTATTTTTTAATATCATAGCTTTCCGATTTAGTGTATAAATTCTAAATATTTTAATAGTATTCTTCTCTACAAATGGTTTTTTAGGGTTATATTTTTCTTCTTCTTCAATACTGGTATTGTTATTTTCTATTAAGGCTTCTTCACACTTGCCTTCATCTGTTAATTTTATCTCTTTTTCAAATTCGGCAAATAATTTAAAAGGTATAATTAACAGGACTATTAAGGTAAAAATAAATTTTAGTAACTTTAGATTCATATATTTCTTTTAATATAAATAAAGCCTTAATATAGTGATATTCATATTAATATATTTCACTACATAAGCTTAAACCTTTGATATAGTAGATGTAAATGAATTATAAGTTAGCCATAATATCTATATTGTTTTTATTGAATTTTTCAGTATTTGCCGAAGAAAAAAACCTTAAATTCAGAGGTATTAACCCTGATGACAATAAGCAAACTATTTCCATCGATCAGGAGATGCTTGATATTAAAAAATTTAATAATGTTATTGATGAATACAAAGTACTGAAATCTTCTTCAAAGTTTGTAGGCGAAAAATTTAAAGAAGGACCTCTTTTTAGAGGTGGAGTATATAGCGAATTTGTTCAAAGTGTTCCATTAATTTATAATGAAGAAAAAAAAGTAATAGGAGCCGGAGCAGTTGTTGATAAGGAGGGGATTATTCTAACTAATTGGCATGTAGTTGATAAAGCTAAAAATTTACACGTTTGGTTTAAGCCTGAAAGTGGAAAAAAATGGCAAGACACAGATTCGTATCAAGCAGAAGTATTGGCTGTAGACGAAAAAAAAGATTTAGCGTTAATCAAAATACATGGAGCACAAAAATTAAAACCTATTCCCATAGGAAATAGTGAAAAAGACATACAAGTTGGAGACGAAGTTCATGCAATAGGTCATCCGGAAAATTTATATTGGTCGTACAGCAAAGGCACAGTAAGTGCAAAAAGAGAAAATCATAAGTGGGCTTACGAAAAAAGTAAACATGAAGCAAATTTAATTCAAATACAGAACCCTATCAGTGCTGGTAGTTCCGGCGGACCTCTTATTTCTGAATCTAAAAAACTTATCGGGATTAATACCGCAAATCAAGGAACAGGACAAAATTTAAATTTTGCTGTTGCAGTTGAAGAGGGGCTAGCTCTTATTAGAAACCCCCAAAAAAAAACCAATACAAATGCAAATACTAACAAAGCTAAAACAAAAAAAACTTTTGACAAAACACATGACTCAAATAAAAATGGAAAAATCGATACATGGTATGATGATACAAATAAAAATGGGAAAATTGATGTCGCCTATCTTGATGAAAATGAGGACGGAAAAATTGATGGAATATTAGTTGATGAAGATGAAAATGGAAAATGGGAAACGCTGATACAAGACACAAATGGAAATGGAAAAATGGATATTGCTTGGATAGATGAAGATCAAGATGGGAAAGAAGATGTTGTAGGATACGACTACAATGAAGATGGTAAATGGGATAAGTTTAAAGAAGTTTAAATTAAACTTATTGATGCCAATTGATATCTTCCTTTAACATTACAAAATTCTAATTTAACATCTGTTCCTTTATCTTTTTCACTTAATTGAATTGAACCATTATAAGAAATAGTTTTACAATTAATTCCCTGTCTATTATTTTCCTCTAAATATTTAAATTCAATTAATTTATTATTTACATCTTTAGATTTTAAATTAAACACATCACCTTTTTTTAAACCATCGTGAATATTATTAAATTCAATTGTTAATTCATCCTCATTAATAAAATTGTATAAATTTGCAACTTTCTCACTTAAATTAGTTTCATTTCTAAGCTTGCCTCTAAACTTGAAATCACTTTCTTTATCTAAGGTTATTTCTTTATTTAAGGCTATGATCTTACTTTCTGTATCAGGTTTTTTAGCAATCATTAAATTACTTGTAGAAAATCCAGCCCCAAAAACTACAGCTATAGCTGCAGCAACTCCCATATATTGCATTTTAAATATATTTAGAAAATTAAAGTTAATTGATTTTTTGTTTATAAATTTTTTTTCGACATTTAGATTATTTAATTTATTTTGTATGTACGTAGGTATAGGTACCGATTTTAACTCATTACCCAACTTAAACAGTACATCGGCTGTTTTTTGATAATCATTAAACAAAGTTTTTAATTTAGAATCATTATCTATGGCTTTTTGGACCTCTTCTCTTTCCTCGACAGGAAGAGTTCCATCCGCTAATTGCATTATTTTTATTTCATCAATCATTATTAAATAAGACCTCTTAATTCTTTTCTGCAATTAGACAATCTACTCAAAGCAGTACCTAAGCTATTTAATTTTAAGGTTTCTTTAATCTCTTCCATTGAAGAACCATCTGCTGCTAGCAATAAAATTTCCTTACATTTTTCACCCATATTTAGAATAATACTTAACGTTTTTTTATATACTTCACTAATTTCAACATTTTTCTCAATATTGAAAGTTTTGTCTTCAAATTCTATTTCACCTCTTTCCTCGGTAGTAGTAGATGTAATTTTTTTAGATTTTCTAAAATGGTCAATTAATAAACCTTTCATTTTTAAAACTGCAATAGCTTTTAAATTTGGATGATCTTTATAATTATTTTCGTTTTTCAAATAGTACTCCACCCAGCCATTTATTAATTCCCAAGGATCTAGCTGGTTTTTTGATATCCCGATTGCTATTGGATAAAGACTTTGGATAAATTTGTTGTCCATTTAAACCTTCAATATTTTTTGATTCTATTGCGAAAGGATTATTAAAATCAAGTAAATTTAATTTAATTAGAGTGGGGTCTTTTATCATAAACTTCTTCTCCACGTATCAATACATTCATTTTTAAAACGGTAATTATAAGACTTACAAATTTCATCAAGCTCCACTGTTGTATATTTAGTTCGCCCATGCTTTTGATTATTTATATCTTCTTTAGTAACATACCAAGGATATGAAATCCGTTTATCAAAATTTATTTCATCACATTTAAGTCCCATACAAGTAGTTTTATGTCGTTCAATTAAATCTTTTATATTTATTTCAGCCTTTGCTCGACTAGCTATTCCAATTACTTTAATTGAAATTAGAATAGCTATAATTATAAATCGTGCGTTCATAAACTATTTTGAATTAAGTAATGCACTACCAATTAAACCAAAAACAATTGGTGAAAATCTTGATGCGGAACCTAAAAATGAAGTTAAGTTTATACCAGCGTAAGACAGTGCAAAATCAATAACTGCAAAGCCAATCATTAAACTACCTAAAATTTGTGTTAATGATGTTTTTTCTTCTTTTATTGTCATAACTTGTTTCATGTCGTTTCCTTTGTTTAGTTGTTTGTTTGTTTTGTTGTTCATATTTAGTTAACGTTTGGAATGGAATTTTATTCAAAAAAAAAGCCCCTTTACAGGGGCTTTAAATGTTCTTAGTTTTATTTAGATTATCTCTTTGCGCAACCACCATTGTTATTACAGTAAAAAAGCCCAGCAGGACCATTAGACCATCCAGCCTGAGAAGAAGTAGTTAATGCTGCATTCATTGATATTACAACTAATAGACTTAAGATTATTTTTTTCATTTTATTTCCTTTTTTTATTTGATTGTTTGTGTTCATACTTAATTAACGTTTCGATTTAAATTTTATTCAAAAAAAATGCCCCTGTTTTACCAAGGGCATTTTTATTTTTATCTTAAGTTATTCCACGTAAAGTTATCAGGACTAGTTCTGATATGCGGTGCCACGTAAGTACCATTACCCTTAAAGTAACCATTCACACTTACCCAAGCATTTGCATTTGATTGAAATAAAGACATGTTACCAATTAGAACAGCCAATATTGCAAACATTTTTATCATTTTACTCATTTTTTTCCTTTGTTTTTGTTGTTGTTATTACAAGTTAACGTTTGAAGTCAGATTTTATTCAAAAAAAAATAAAAAAAACCCTCTTGAGGAGGGCTTTTTTTTCTTACTTAATTTTTATCTATAACCGTATATGCTACCCAATCCTGAACCTGATCGAAAAGAATCTCCAAATTCTGGGACATATCTGCTGGTAGATCCACCACCAAAAGTTGGTGTATGTTGCCAATAACCTGCTTGAGCACTAGTTGCTAATACTGACAGTAATCCAATTATCATTACTACTTTTCTCATTTTTTTTCCTTTTGTTATTGTTGTTTTTTAATTAACGTTTGAGATGATGTTTTATTCAAAAAAACATATGATTAATTAATGCAGATATTCATAATATTGTTATTCTTCACTTTAGCTCCAAATTTATTATGGAGCAGTTCATTGCCAAGTTGTTCTGGTGAAAATTATAAAAAATGGACAGATTGCTTTGCTAAAATTGAACTACCACGAATAACTTATGAGGGAGAGTGGAAAAATGGAGCTTTTGAGGGTCAAGGCATAGCCAAAGATACAAATGGAGTAATGACAGGTGAATTTAAGAATAATCTTTTTGTTAAAGGTAAAGTAATTTTTTTTGATGGCTCATCTTATGAAGGTAATTTTAAAAATGATCAATTTCATGGACAAGGTATTTATAAAGATAATGATGGCAACTTCTATTCTGGAAATTTTAAAGATGGTTATCAAGAAGGAATAGGAAAGATTGTATATATGAATGGAGATACGTACGAAGGCGAGTGGAAAAATGGTTATATGCACGGTCAAGGTAAATATATTTATGCAGGTGAATTAGATGGAGATGTTTATGAGGGTGAATATTTTCAAGGAGATATGCACGGAAAAGGAAAATTTATAAAATTTAACGATCATGTTTACGAAGGAGAATTCAGCAGAGGTTTATATACTGGCAAAGGTATTTTGAAATATGAAGATGGCAGATATTATGAGGGCGAATTAAATCAAGCCGTATATGATGGTATTGGAAAATTAATTTATCCTAACGGAACTGTTTATCAGGGTGAATTTAAAAACCATGTAGAACATGGCAAGGGTTATATGATTTATCCTAATGATGTTGAGGGTTGGAAAAAATATGATGGTGAATGGGTAGATGGTTTAGAAACTGGGTTTGGAAAATTAGAACTTAAGAATGGTGATAAATATGATGGTAATTTTTTAGACTCTCAATTTAATGGAAAAGGAAAATATATTTGGAGTGATGGAGCTTTTTATGATGGAGAATGGAAAGCTAACAATCGAGAAGGATATGGTAAATTTATTGGAAAGGATGGAACGTCATATGAAGGAACTTTCAAAGATGATGATTTTGATGGAAAAGGAAAATTAGTATCTTCTGATGGATCGATGTATGTAGGAAACTTTTTAAATGGA
>JAQBXK010000056.1 GCA_027625145.1 Pseudomonadota bacterium | reverse complement strand
TATTTTTAATCTCTTAAAAAAATATATATATATAAATGAAAATCTTATACAAATTATAAATAGAGCCGATGAATAATTTATTAACACCTTTAACAACTGTTTTTCAAACTATAGAAGATAAAATAAACTTTATAATACTATTATTTGAAGGCTTTATTTTAATTATAACTTTGTTATTTTGTATTTGGATATATGGTTTTGTAAGAAAAAACCTTGGAATAGACAAACAAACTAAAGAATTAATCAAAATTAGAAAACTACTTGAAAAAGAAAATAAAAATGAAAAGTAATTTATAAAAACAATGACTAAAAAGGGAAACCTGAACCATTTTTACTTTGTCTATATATTTTTAAATCTTTTCCTTTAGCAACGGGGATACAAGTAAATTGAGGAGGATTTAATCCAACTTCACGAAGTTCCATTCCAGCATTTTGTGATTGAGAAAAACATTCAGCAGCATTTTTATATCTTAATCCGCTATCAATAATATCTGATCCGAAAACCCAAAGAAGTATAAATTCCATCTAATTCTCCTAAAAAAGTTAAGGCAAGATGAAATCTTGCCTTAACTGTTAATTTATACAGTTTTTAAAGTTATATTCCTTGGTTTTCTTTCTTCAGGAATTTCCCTTAGAAGAGAGATTGTTAAGAGACCATTTGATAAAGTTGCGTCCTTAACATCAACATATTGCTCGAGGCGAAACTTTTGTTCAAAAGATCTTTTAGCAATACCTTTATATAGATATTGAATATTTTTATCTTCAACATCAGTTCCAATATTTCCTTTAATAGAAAGTACTCCATCATGAACATCAATTGAAATATCTTTGTTATTAAATCCAGAAACAGCAATTGTAATTTCATATTCGTCTTCAGACGTTCTAATAATATCATGAGCTGGAAAAGAATTTTGTTTCTGAGTAGACACAGTTTCAAGCTCATTAAACAAATTATCAAATCCAACAAACGAACGTAGTGCAAGTGTAGGTAATATAGTCATATTATTCTCCTTATAAAGCGAGTTATAACAAACATCCCATTATGGCGATGTTTAATTTTTAAAATGTGACCCTAACGGCATCACTTAACTTAAATTTGTATTGAAAAAATAAATTTCAAGACTTAAAGTTAAAAAAATAATTTAGGGGATTAAGTTTTGGAAGTTAATAAATTATTAGATACATTGATTGTTGGAGCTGGATTTGCCGGCATGTATTCACTTTATAAACAAAAGTTAGATGGCTTCAACGCTGAAATTTTTGAACAAGGTGATGGCGTAGGTGGCACTTGGTATTGGAATAGATACCCTGGGGCAAGGTGTGACATTGAAAGCATGGATTATTCATATTCTTTTTCTAAAGAGTTACAACAAGAATGGAATTGGAAGGACAAATACGGAACTCAACCTGAATTATTGGAGTATGCAAATCATGTTTGCAATAAATTTAACCTTAAAGAAAACATTAACTTTAATACAAAAATCATTAAAGCAAAATTCAATAAAGAAAATAATAAATGGTTAGTCGAAACCAATGATAATCAATTAATTGAATGTAAATACTTTATTCTTGCTACAGGCAATTTATCTACTCCAAACACTCCAAACATTAATGGCATTAAAAATTTTAAAGGTAATATCTATCATACAGGAGCTTGGCCTAAAAAAATGCCCGATTTTAATGGCCGTACTATTGGCATTATAGGCACAGGATCATCAGGAGTTCAGTCAATTCCAATTATCGCAGAAACAGCGAAAAAACTACTTGTTTTTCAAAGAACTCCTAACTTTAGTTTGCCGGCAAGACATTCTAAACTACCTAAAGAGAAAAGAGATGAATATAAAAGAGATTATGACAAATATAGAAAGCTTGCTCAAAACTCATCTTTTGGAATTGCAAAATACCAACCCCCTACTCAATCAGCTTTTGATGTTAATGATGAAGAAAGAAATAAAATTTATCAAAAAGCTTGGGATGAAGGTGGGCAGGCTATAATGTTTTCATTCACTGATTTATTAACTAACCAAAAAGCTAATGAAACTGCTGCTGAATTTGTGAGAAATAAAATAAGAAAAACTGTAAATGATAAAAAACTAGCTGAACTATTATGTCCTCAAGATCACCCAATAGGAACAAAAAGACTTTGTTTAGATAGCAATTATTTTGAAACATATAACAGAGATAATGTTACATTAGTAAATATATCAAAACACCCTATCGATGAAATAATTGAAAATGGCTTATCAAGTAATCATTCTAAGTATTTATTTGATGACTTAGTTTTTGCAACTGGTTTTGACGCTATGACTGGAGCTGTTAATGCTATTGAAATATTAAATGATGAAAACGTAACTCTAAAATCTAAATGGAATAATGGTCCTAAAACTTATTTAGGCGTCATGGTATCTGATTTTCCAAATTTATTCATAATAACTGGGCCACAAAGCCCAGGTGTTAAAAGCCAAATGATTTTATCAATTGAACAACATGTAGATTTCATTCACTCTTTAATAAAACATACAAAACATAATAATTACAAATACATATCAGCAAATACTAAAGAAGAAGATGAATGGGTTATTCATAATAACGAAGTAGCAAATAGTACATTATATCCTTTAGCTCATTCTTGGTATAATGGAGATAACATTAAAGGTAAAACTAGAAACTTTATGCCTTATGTTGGAGGTGTAAGTAATTATAAAAATATTTGTGATCAAATATTAAAAGATAATTACAAAGGATTTGAGTTTTCTTAAATAAGCTAATTATAAAAATAGGCGTAAATTATGGAAATTTCTAACGTAGATATTAACACTTATAAAATCCCTTTACCTGAACCTGTTGAAGCTTATGCCGCAGGTGTAATGAAAGCTTTTGACTTAGTTATTTGCAAAATTACTAATAATGACGAAATTCAAGGCGTTGGATATATTACTGTTCATGAAAATCAAGGCCTGGCTATTTCACAAATTATCAAAAACAGTTTTAAACCATTGTTGCTAAAACAAGATCCAAGGTTAATAGAGTTATTATGGAAAAATATGTGGAAAGCAACTCACTATGCTGGACGAGGGGCACCTGTAAGCTTTGCCATAGCAGCAGTAGATGTGGCTTTATGGGATTTAAAAGGCAAATGTCTTAAAGAACCTTTATGGAGGCTTTTAGGTGGTCATGATAAAAAAGTTACTGCTTATGCAGGAAATATTGATTTAAATTTTTCAAAAGAGAAACTTCTTGATGGTGCTACAAAGTCTTTAGACAAAGGTTTTAAAGCAATTAAAATGAGACTTGGTAGAGAAAGTCTTTCTGAAGATATTGAAAGGTTAGATGCCATGAGAAATCATCTTCCTGACAACATTATGTTAATGGCTGATGCTAATGAAGCTTGGAGAACAGACCAAGCTGTTGCAGCCTTTAAAGAGATTGAAAGATTCAAACTAGTTTGGCTTGAAGAACCAATAAAGCCAGATGACTTTAATGGTTACTCATACTTGCGTTCATTAGGTAAGATACCAATAGCTGCCGGTGAAAATCTTCACACTCTGTCAGAGTTCAATCAATTAATAAACGTTAATGGTGTAGATTTTTTAGAGCCTGATTTAACAACATGCGGAGGAATTACTCCATTTATGAAAGTTGCAAAATTAGCAGAAATAAATAATCTTCCTATATGCTCTCATGGTGTACATGAACTTCACGTTCATCTTTTAGCAGCCTGCCCTAATGCATCTTATTTAGAATTTCATGCATGGAGAATTGATGATTTTATAGATAGCTCATTAGTTGTTAAAAACGGCTTTACGGAACCATCTGAAAAACCAGGACATGGCATAAATCTTGATTATGATAAGCTAAAATCTTACTTAATTAACTAAATTTCTAATTAGTTAAATTTTTATGTTTATTTTTTTTTTTTTAATTATAAATCAAATATCAATTTTTAATTATTATTAAAGAGAAATTTATGGAAAAAATTAAAACTATTAAATCTTATGGCAATGAGATGTTAAAAAATGCTGAAAGCACTGATGATCAGAAATTTGGCTCTTTTTATCTTTCTCGTTTTTTGGGTTTTAATATAAGTTTTGAAGGAGAGTGTTGCTTAGTTAAATTTATTGCAACACCGCCAATGTTTAACCCGCAAGGATCTTTGCATGGAGGAATTATTGCAACTGCAATGGATGTAGCTATGGGGCATCTTCTTCATCAAACAACTGGCTCTGGTGTTACATTAGAGATCAATGTTAAATATTTATCTCCTATTATGGGTGGCAATATAACTTGTAAAGGAAGTTTTCTGAGGAAAGGTAAATCTATCAGTTTTCTTCAAGGACATATGTATAAAGAAGATGGGAAAATAGCAGCTTATGCAAGCGCAACTTGGAAACCTTTAGATATATAATTTAGTTATTTAATTTTCTCATATCACAATATTCTTCTGCAGTCATATAATGATAGGTAACATTTTCATAATTAATTTTTATTGGCTCTGGATCAACAATTTCTATATCTATTCCCATAGAAATAGCTTTTCTTAAGGCTATTGAAGTAATATTAACGCTAAAAGAAGTGCCTATAAAAATAATTTTACTAGCTGAAGCCATCCAATATTCAGCTTCTGAAATTCTATAAACCTCTGTATACATTTCATCAAATAATAAAACATATGGCTTTAAAGAAATATTTTTTTTAGGTCTAAAATTTAAATTTTCATCAATATTTATATTAAATTTCTTTAGTAATTTTTGTTTTAATAACTCTAGGCTATAATTTTTTGAAGTAATTAAATTATCCCAAGATGCATTAAATGGAATTTGAATTTCCATTTCATCTTTATAAACAATCACTTTATCCAGCCTACCGTGAATTGAAATATAATTATGATTACCTGCTTTTCCATCTAAACCATCAATATTTTGTGTGATTAATTTTTTATCTGATAACCAATAATGGGCGGAGTTAGGTTTAACATCTTTGTATGAAACGAACCTTTTATAATACCATATAAGAAATTCTTCAGGGTTATTTTCATACATTGATCTGGTAGCCATTTCTTGAGGTGTATAGTTAACACTACCAATAGTCCAAAAGCCATCAGAGCCGCGAAAAGTAGGAATACCACTGCTAGCGCTTACACCTGCACCTGTAATAAATAATTCATACAAATAAAAAAAACCTAAATAATTTCTGTTAATACACACACAAAAATAATATATGTAATTAATAATTTTTAATATTAATAATTATTAAATGTACAAATCATTTAAACAAAGTAATTACATAGATACTATTATGTTTTTTTTTAAACTATATTATTCATATTATTTTTCTCAAGCCAAAGTTTATCCTCTAGTTGGAGCTTTAAATCTAATTTAGATTTAAATCCACCTTATAATAAATGTATAGAGGCTATAGCTAATGGAAAAAACATGGGTCCTGCAACACCAAAAAATAAAAAACAATATACGAATTATTTTTTTGAGAATTATATTTATGAAATAATAATTAACAGTTCCTTCATGACATGTGTAAGAGTTGACTTAAGTGCAAAACAAAAACCATATCCTTTAAACAAAAAATAATAGCTTTACTCTTCTAAAGTTTCACCGCTACCACCAAAATCTTCGGGGAAATCTTTAAATTTTGGAAGGCCGTCTTTAATTGGCAAAATTGTACTTTCATAATTTACATGAGCGGTAGGTTTGAATTCAAAATTTTCTAAAATAGAACTATAAACATCTATTACACCATATGTATTTCTATGATCCGTGAATAAATGGCCTCCACATTTAGTGCACCATTTTCTATCATGACCATCACTTAATGAAAATTGATCTATTAAGTCTTCACCTTTTGTGATTTTCAATTGATCAGGTTTAAAAAGGGTTGCTCCACATACAGGGCTGGCAGACCATGAGCGGCAAATCTTACAATGACAAACCATCATTGCCATAGCATCACCGTCAACTTCAAGGTTAACGGAACCACACATACATTTTCCTTTATAAACCATAACAATCTCCTAAAAATTTAAAAAACTAGTGTCAATCTATTAAAAGAAATGTAATAGAACAAGTATACTTTTTATTAAACAGGAATTAAATTTTGAAAATAATTGTTTCAATTAAAAACTTAAAAAAAATATATAAAAACAACCTGGTTGCTATTAAAAATTTAAACTTAGATATTTTTGAAGGAGAAATAATTGCTCTTTTAGGTCCTAATGGCGCAGGAAAAACAACTTTAATATCTACTATATGTGGCCTTTCTTCTATTACAAGTGGATCAATTAAAGTAAACAACTTTGACGTAGTGGATGACTATAGAAAAACAAGAGAAATTATTGGCCTTGTTCCTCAAGAATTAGCTCTTGAGCCATTTGAAAAAGTAATTAATTCTATCAAATTTTCTAGAAGGTTATTCGGGAAAAAAGATGACCCAATATACCTTGATAATCTTTTAAAAAAATTGCATTTATTTGATAAAAAAAATGAAACTATAAAGGCTCTTTCTGGAGGAATGAAAAGAAGAGTTTTAATAGCTAAAGCATTAAGCCACAACCCTAAAATACTTTTTTTAGATGAACCCACTGCAGGTGTTGATGTCGAACTTCGAAAAGATATGTGGGATATAATTAAAGAGTTAAAAAAAGACGGAGTAACTATTATCTTAACCACTCACTACATTGAAGAAGCAGAAATGATAGCGGACAGAATAGGTATTATAAATAATGGAGATTTGTTATTAGTTGAAGAAAAACAAAGTCTTATAAAGAGAATGAGTATAAAAACTTTAAAGGTTAATTTAAAGAAATCTATAGCTAAAATACCAGATAAATTAAAAAGTTATAAATTAAAACTTGATGTTCATGGAAATTATTTTTTATATAATTATAAAACTGGGACTAAAAAAACAGGGATCACTTCCCTACTCTCGGACATGGGTTCAATTGGTATGGAGCTCCAAGATATTCAGACAAAACAAACTTCCTTAGAAGATATTTTTGTTAAGATAATAAAGGACTAATTAATGAATTTACAAGGCATACTTGCAATTTATATATATGAAATGAATAGATCATTTAGAACCTTAATACAAAGCCTAGTGTCACCAGTTCTTTCTACTATGCTATATTTTATTGTATTTGGCGCTGCCATTGGATCAAGAATGGAAATGATAGACGGAGTTTCATATGGAGCTTTTATTGTTCCTGGACTTATAATGTTAACTGTGCAGATGCAGAGTGTTGCAAATGCTTCTTTTGGTATTTATTTCCCTAAATTCATCGGCACAACCTATGAATTATTATCGGCACCACTTTCTTTTATAGAAATAGTTATAGGGTATGTAGGAGCTGCCGCAACTAAATCCTTTTCAATAGGTATCATTATATTACTTACATCGAATTTATTTGTAAATATTGATATTATTCATCCTTTTTTTATGATCTTTTTTTTATTAATT
Organism: Pseudomonadota bacterium; assembly: GCA_027625145.1. Lineage (GTDB taxonomy): Bacteria > Pseudomonadota > Alphaproteobacteria > Puniceispirillales > Marisalimonadaceae > CAJJBL01. Next base: position 1,853 of record JAQBXK010000056.1, on the reverse strand, counting down.
ACATGCATAACATTTAGCTTACTTGGTTTTATTATTGGAATTATTTCAGATAATTTTGAACAGTTAAATATTGTTCCTATGTTAATAATTACCCCTTTGGTATTTTTAGGTGGTAGCTTTTATACAATCAATATGCTTCCTGAATTTTGGCAAAACATAGCTTTATTAAATCCTGCAGTTTATTTAATATCTGGTTTTAGATGGGCTTTTTTTGGAATTGGTGATGTGCCTATCACGACAAGTGTATTTACTATCTTAACTTTTACTAGTTTATGTGTTTTAGTTATATGGCGTATATTTAAAACAGGTTATAAAATAAAAACTTAATTGTAATAATTAAATATAAATTAAAGGTTATAATATGAAATTATACAACTTTACTCCTGCAGCAAATGCACAAAGAATTCAAATGTTTTTAATTGAAAAGAACATCGAAATTGAAACAATTCAATTAAACGTAAGAGAAGATGAAATTTTTAAAGAACCTTACAATACTATGAACCCTTTTAACTGTATTCCTTTTTTAGAATTAGATGATGGAACCATTATTTGTGAAACAATGTCTATATGCAGATACCTTGAAGAACTTTATCCTGAACAGTGTTTATTTGGAATAGACTCTAAAGAACGTGCGCTTATTGACATGTGGAATAGACGAGTAGAACTTGATGGTTTTTTACCTTTGATACATTCATTAAGAAATAAAACATCTTTCTTTATAGGTAAAGTAATCCCTGGAACCAGAAATGAAATCAAACAGTTGCCAGAGTTAGTTCAACGTGGAATAGAAATCTTTAAAGTATTATTAGATAGAATAGACCCACATTTATTAAATAATCAATTTATTTCAGGTAACAAGTTTTCTGTAGCGGATATTACAGGTCATTTTATGATGAACTTATCTAAAATTTTAAAAATTGAAATTAAAAATGATTATCCGAACGTTTATAGATGGCAAAATGAGCTTTCAACAAGACAATCAATTAACATTAACTAATAAATTATTATTAAAGAATTAAATTTGAACAACTCTTATAAAAAATTAGCAATAATTACAGGTGCGGCTAGGGGTATAGGGCTTGCTACAGCTAACCTTTTTAAAGAAAATGGATACAAAGTTGCTTTAGTTGATAAAGATGGAGATGAGTTAAATAAATTAAATACAGATGAAAATATGAAATCTTTTTGCTTTGATATTTCAAAATCAAACCATCTAGATCAAATGTATGTAGATATATTAAAATGGCATAGTAATATTAATGTCTTAGTAAACAACGCAGGAGTTGCTGACTTTGGCAATATTGAAGAAACAAGTTTTGAACGTTGGAATAAGGTAATAAATACTAATTTAAATGGTGTTTTTTTATGCTCTCAAAAAGTTATCCCTTATTTGAAGATATCTAAAGGAAATATAGTTAATATAGCTTCAATATCTGGATTAAGAGCTTCAACATTGAGAGTTGCATATGGGACTTCAAAAGCAGCTGTGATGCAATTAACAAAACAACAAGCAGCCGAACTAGGTGAATTTGACATAAGAGTTAATTGTATAGCTCCTGGACCAGTTAAAACAAAATTAGCAATGGCTGTTCACACTCAAGATATTGTAGATGCATATCATGATGCAATACCATTAAATAGATATGGAACTGAAATAGAGATTGCTAATGGAATTTATTTTTTAGCTTCAGAAAGGGCAAGCTACATAACCGGTCAAATATTAGCTGTAGATGGGGGATTTGAAGCTACTGGGGTAGGATTGCCTTCACTAAGAAAATAAATACTTTTTTATAAGATTTGTGTTTAACAATTATTTATAATAAATTTATGAAAATAGTATTAATTATTATAAT
>JAQBXK010000013.1 GCA_027625145.1 Pseudomonadota bacterium | reverse complement strand
TTTTGAAAAAGAGAGGAAGCATCTTGTTTTTCATTTTTAATTTTTAAATTGATATCTTCAATCATTTGAAAATCCTAGCAAAAATAAAGATTAAATAAGATCTAAAAAGCATAAATACTCTTTGTAAGATAATTAGATGCACTCTAACATTTCAATATCTTGACCACTTTTTAATCTTTTCAGACCTATTGATTTTACTTTAATTTCATTTCTAGCTGTCATCCAAGCTTCACTAGAAATCAAAATTTGATTTGCCTCTGAAATATCACAGATATTGAAAGCTACGTTGACTGTTTTTCCTAATATATCAAATTGAACAGTTTTAGTTCCTATTGTTCCTGCAACTAGAGAACCAGAATGTATACCAAGATGCAAATTCCAGGGAATGGAAGCAGAATTAGCTATTTCTCTAATTTTATGTGCACAATCCACACATGATTTTATCGGAGAAGTAGTATGAGAAGATAAACCAGCTACGGCAACAATTGCATCGCCCACTGTTTTAATTTTTTCTAAACCAAATTCTTCAAAAGTATTTTCAAATTTTTCAACAAGTGCCTGAAGAGTTTCTACTACCAGCTCAGGATCATTCTTTTCACAAAAAGAAGTAAAACCAACTAAGTCACAAATAAATATAGCCACATCATCATATCTTCGTGATCTTACCTTTCCTGAAGATTGTAACTCATTAGCAACTGAAGTCGGCATAACAGTTTTAAGTATTTGCTGTGAACGTTTTTTATCTGTTTCCACTCTTTCTAAGTAATTTTCTTCTGTATCCCTTAGTCTTTTTTTCTCAAGGCTAGCACCTACTCTTGCTTTTAATAAAGTTCCATTAAATGGTTTGGTTATAAAATCATCCGCACCGTTGATAATGCATTCAGCAGCAGTCTCAACTTCGTCTGATGCTGTAACCATGATGACTGGAGTTGATCGCTGCATAGGGTCACCTTTTAAATACTTAAGAACCTCAAGACCACTCATATCAGGCATCATTAAATCAAGAAGTATAAGATCAAATTTATTTTCAGAAGCCATATCTAATGCAGACTTACCTCCTTCAGCTAAAAAGATGTTAGTATAACCATCTCTCTTTAGTCTTCTTTCTAGAGTGTATCTATTATTTTCAATATCATCGACAATAAGTATATTTGCATCTTCTTTATTAATCATCAGTACTTCCTAATTGTTTTGAGATTTTTGAGAGCAATCTATCAATATCAACTGGTTTTGTATCATAATCATCACATCCACTTTCTAGAGCTCTTTTTTTATGTTCTTCCATTGCATGTGCAGAAAGAGCTATAATTGGAATTGATTTAAGGTTTTTATTACCTTTTATATGTTTTGTTGCTGTCCAACCATCCATTTTAGGAAGACTTAAATCCATCAAAATTAAATCTGGCTTTTCTGATGATGCCATTTCTACGCCCTGCTCACCGTCAACTGCAATAACAATATCAAAACCTTTTCTTTTAAGACGTCTAGATAACATATAAACGTTATCTTCGTTATCCTCTACATATAAAATTTTTGTCAATTACCATCTCCTTTTTTAGAAGAAGCTTTGATTACGTTTCCGACTTCATTAATAATTGTCGAAAGCGTGTCATCACTTTTCTCAAGAATTCTATGTGTCTCTCCTGATAAAAATTTTCGTTCCTCTTCATTTAAGTCTGCACCAGTTAAAACCAAAATTGGAATAGAGCTTAGTTCGGTTTCTCTAATTATTTTTAAAAATTCAAAGCCATTCATTATTGGCATCATCAAGTCTAATAATATTAAATCAGGTTTTATGTCTTCATTTTGTAAAATGGACATTCCTATCTTACCATTTTCAGCATCAATAACTTTTACACCTTGCTTCTCAAGTATTTCTTTAATTGTAAACCTAAGACTATCGTCATCTTCAATCAGACATATTTTTAAATTTTCTCTGTCTCCAATTAGATTTCTTATAGATTTCATTAAATATTCTTTTTGAACTGGTTTAGATAAGAAATCAGCAGCCCCAAGAGAAAACCCTTTATTCTTTTCATCTAGAATTGATGCCATAATTACAGGAATGTCTGATACTTCAGGGTCTGCTTTTAAAGTTCTTAGCACAGACCAACCATCCATTTCTGGCATTAGAATATCTAACGTAATTACATCCGGTTTAAGATCTCTTGCTAGTCGAATTCCTTCTTTACCGTTTGTTGCAATAACTACATTATAGCTCTCTTTTAAGAGCTGTCTTTTCATAAGTTCACTTACAGTAGGATCATCATCAATAATTAAAACTGTTTTACCTGAGCTGTTATCTAACGAAACTACATTTTGTATTAACGATTGAGTTTGAGTGTTTAAATTTTTTAGAGATTCTGAGGCGCCAAGAAAATCTGCAAGGAAAGTAGCTGTAAATATTGTTCCTTTTCCTAATTGGCTGTTAACAACTACATCACCACCCATCAAAATAGCTAATTGTTTTGAAATTGTAAGACCTAGACCAGTTCCACCGTATTTTCTTGTTGTAGAACTATCTGCTTGAACAAATGAATTAAATAATTTAGCCATTTGTTCTTCAGACATACCAATGCCTGTATCACTAACATCAATTGAAATTAAATCACCTCCATCTTGGAGCACTTTATTTACACTAACAATAATTTTGCCTTCTTCTGTAAATTTACAAGCATTTGATATTAAATTTAAAATTACTTGTTTCAATCTTGTTTGATCAGCTGTAACAAAATCTTGATTTGTATGATATTCAATTAGTAATTCATTATTGTTTTTAGAAGCTAAAGTTGACGAGGTCTTCAACACATCATCCAAAACTTGTCTTAATTCAAACGTTTCATTGTATAATTCAACTCTTCCCGCTTCTATTTTTGAAAGATCTAAAACGTCATTAATAAGCGTTAAAAGATGTTTTCCAGCATTAAAAACCCTATCTAAAGGTTCAATAAAATCATCTAATCCATCATCTACTGCATCTTCTTTAAGCATCTCAGTTAAGCCAATAATAGCATTTAATGGAGTTCGTAATTCGTGACTCATGTTTGCTAAAAATTGGCTTTTTGTCTGATTAGCCGCATTAGCTTTTTCTCGTGCTATGTCTAATTCTGAAATTGTTTTGTTTAGTTCATCTTCTCTCTTTTTAAGTTCTGTAATATTACTAAATATTGAAAACAATCCACCGTCATTTAATCGAGTTGATGTTGCATTCCAAAACGTGCCATTGTAAAATTCAGGTGTTTGTATAGTAATTTCATCTTTTATTTTTTTTCTATTTTCAACAACATTTTCAAAATACGAGTTTTCTTCTTCTTCAGAATCAAACTTAAGAAACTTATTTTCTTTTTGTTTTTTAGTATAATCTATGTAACTGACGCCAATCTCAAAGTTCATTCCAGCACCATTTTGTATATTCCTAGCAAAATTATTTGCGAAGGATAAATTATCATTTTTATCCCACATTGTAATTCCATGAGGCATACTATTTAGAGCATCTGACATTTTTTGTTCGGTTTCTTTAATTTGATCCTTAGCGTCTTCAATTTCTTTTTCTTTTTCTTTAATTTCTGTTATATCTGAATAAACTTGAAGAAAGCCACCATCCCTAAGTTTTGTATCGTTAACTATCCAGAAACTACCATTGGTAAAAGCAATTTCATAAAAATTACTCTCAGATGATGTTCTTATGCTATCTCTTTTATTAAAATATTCTTCACTTGTCATTCCATCAGGGATAACCAAAAAACCTTTTTTTATTATATTTTCCAGCATATCTTTTCTAAGAATACCTGGCTTTAATTCGTATTCTAAGTCTTTTTGAATTTTCCTGGCAACTTTATTGCCCATAACCAGTTTATGATCTTTATCCCATAAAAGAATAGCATTTGGAGTAACTTCGATAGCATCGCTTAATTGTTTCAAGGATGATTCTCTTTTTTTAAGATCAGTTATATTTGATAAAATTGAAAAAACAGTTCCATCATCTAATCTATTTGTGGTGTTTTGCCATATAGAACCATCATAAAAAGAAGGAGTTTCAACAGTTACAATACCTTTTAAATTTTTTCTTTTCTTAACAGCATTTTTATAATAATGATTTTTTTGATTCTGATTTTGAAAAATTAAAAAGTTACTTTTTTTTTGGACTTCCACATACTCTGAATAACTGGAACCAGGTTTTAATTTTATCCCACCTTTTTCCCAAACTTTTTTTCCGTAATCGTTTATCATCAATAAATTGTCATCCTTGTCCCACATGGTGACCCCATGTGGCATGCTATTTATTGCATTAGAAACTTTTTCTTCAGCTTCTCTTATTTTTTTTTGATTTTCTTCTATCTCTCTTTCTTTTTTTCTAATATCAGATATGTCAGTCCATATTTGTAAGGTCCCTCCATCAGCAAGTCTTGTAAATGAACCTAAAATATCAAATTCTTCATCATCTACTTTAACTCTTGTTTCAACAATTTCTCTACCTTTTAGATTAATAATTTTTTCTTTTCTTTTATTTACCCATTCTCTTGCTGAAAGACCTTCGTTATCAAGTATAGAACCAGATTTAAACCCAGCTTCAAGCATGTCAAATCTAGAAACCCCGGATTTTAGGTCTATACCCATTCTTTTTTGTATATCTCTAGCGCGTTCATTGGCCATTATTAGATGATTATTTTTGTCCCATAGCATCAGCATATTTGGAATTATTTCTATTGCATCAGCCAATAGTTTAAATTCTACCTCTTGTTTTTTAAAATTAGTGATGTCAGTATAAACACTTAATAAAGACCCATCATCAAACTTAATTTCATTTGCCAAAATAACTGAACCATCTAAGATATTAATTTCTCTTATGTTTGATTTTAACTTAGCTCTCTCTTCAAGTCTTTCTTGAATAAAGGTTTCTTGATGAATATTTTTTGGAATACTATAAAGGTTTTCTTTAACTTGTTCTCTATACATTTTCTCATAAGAGACACCTTTTTCTAATACAAAGTTAACTCCCAATTTCTTTTGTAATTCTGTATTTTTTTTATTTGAGACAATTAAATTATCATCTCCATCCCAAAACATTACCCCACCAGGAAAATTATCAATTGCTATAGAAAGTTTTTGTCTTTCAATATCTTTATCAATTACATCAGTAACATTTGTCATTAATGTTAGCATATTACCTTCAGATGTAGGTGTATCCTTTATTTGCACCCATCTTCCTGTTGGACCTTTGATTACAAATTCTTTTGAATTGCCTGATGATTTTGCTTTAATGTAATTGTTTTTTCTTAAATCATTTTCCTCATTAGAAAGTAATTTTAAATCATTTATTTTTTTTAATCTGTCAAAAAAATTTTGCCCTATTTCAAAATCCAGATTTAATTTAAGCCATCTTTCAGAAGTTTTTTTATTTCGATACATAACATTATCATTCTTATCCCAAAGAATTATTGCTGTATCTTCACTATCAAAAGCATTAATTAGGCTCTCTGCTAATTTGATATCAATATCCAATTTTGATCTCCTAAAATAAAAATTTTACTTATTTTATTTTTTTATTTAATGCTCTTAATCTATAAGAAAGAGCCTTCAAACATCCTTTTATAAACACGTCTGAATTATTAACACGCTCATCAAATTCTTCTTTCGTGACAGAGATTATTTCACTGTCTTCAAGGCATCTTGCAGTTGCACTTCTTAATTCATTTTCTATAACTCCCATTTCACCAAAAAGCTCATTTCCTTCAAGAGTAAAATTAGGGATTCTTGTTTCGTTTGTAGGCAAAAAAATTCCAACTGAACCTTTTACAATTAAAAACATTTTATCAGACTTTTCACCTACTTTGAAAACTGACTGATTTATATTATAATTAACTTTTTCCATTTAAAACTCACTTATCTCATTTTCGGATGCAAATTTAATATTAGTTCCTACAAAACTGTTTTGTAACTTATCTATCTCTTCATCATATCTAGAAGGAGAATGGTGTGAAATAATAAAATTCTTAACATCAATTTCTTTTGCAAATATCATCCCCTGCTCAATGCTAGAATGTCCCCATCCTTTTTTATCTTTTAATTCGGATTCAAGAAACATTCCGTCCCATATAATAGTATCAGAATAATTACAAAATTTTATCAAATCTTTTTTTTGATTTTCATCATATTCATTATCTAATAAATAACAAAATTTCTTATCCTTTATAGTGACACTATAACCTGAGCAATTCCCGGGATGATTTAAATCAATTGAGTTTATTTTCAAATCGCCAAATCTAGAAATAACATCATTGAAATCAACAAATTCAAAAATATTAGAAATTTCTAAAAAATCTACTGGAAAGTATGGCGATGAATAATATTTTGATAAGTTTGCGTATACAATATCTTTATTAGAATGAGCTGATGTAATTAATATTTTTTTATTTTTTACTTTTTCAAAATTATTAAATGGCAAGCCTTGGATGTGGTCATGATGAAAATGAGAAATAAATATTATAGTTTCAAGATTATTTGAAAAATTAACTTTTGAAAAACCTGATCCACAATCAAATATTAATTGAAATTTTTTAGTTTTCAGTTCTAAACATGGAGTGTTACCTCCATACTTTAAAGTATGTGGGCTTGAATTTGGAACAGATCCTCTTACACCATGATTTATTATCATTTTATAACCCATAAGTGATGACTTAATATTATGTGTTTAATAAGTTTAAATATCAACTATGATTTTAAGAACTGGTCTATTTCCTTCTTGAACATATCCCATACTTTATCGGTTTCAAGTACAAGATGATTTTTACTTTTTAAAGGTATAAATTTACTATTTCTAATATTTGCCGCCAAAAATTTACTTTCAGAAATAGGAACTCTAGCATCATCAGTACAATGAAAAATTAAAGTTGGAACATTTAACTCATGAAGCAATGCGCTCACATCTATATTATCATTAACTAAAGAAATTTTAGCGGCATTTTTAGCAGAAGTAGCAATTTTACAAATATTATTAAATACATCCATTTGTTCTTTAGATGCATCAGGTATCATTGAACTAGCAAAAAATTGTCTAAAAGCTGGATTTTCATTTTCCCATCCGCTTAAAATCATGGTTTGTTCCATAGCAGAATTAGATTCATAATTAGGATCATTTCTTTTAGCTCGACCTTTAGCATATCCACCAAATAAAATTAAATGACTAACTTTTTCAGGATTTTTCACTGCATAAGCTATTGAAAGAGGACAGCCTTGGGAAACTCCATAAAGAGGAAACTTATCAAGTTTTAATTCATTAATAACTGTTTCCATATCTTCAAGAAACAATTGAAAAGAAATGTCTGGCACATCCCAATCTGACAATCCATTTCCTCTTTGATCAAATCTTATTAAAGTATTGTTTTTTGCAAAAAACCTGTAAATATGGTTCCATATTGGGCTTCTCCAATCATGTTCCAAACTAGTCATAAAATTTGGAGCTTTTATGATAGGAGGACCATCACCAACTTTAGCATAAGCTATAGTAGTTCCATCAATTGAGCTACAGTATCTTATTTCTTGATCAACTTCGGTTAATATTTTTGCTATTGAATTGTCTAGATTAAAGTCTTCTTCACCAACTATTATTTTATAAACATTTATTTGTTGAGTAATGTTTTTTAAATGCTGCTCCCCTAGATTTTTAAAATTATAAGGCTTTAAGTTTTTAATATTTTGAAAAATATCACTGGTGATACAAATTCCTCCTGAGTCTGCAATCGACTCCAATCTGCTTGCAATATTTACACAATTTCCAAAAATATCTCCTTCATCAAGAACAACATCACCAATATTAATTCCTACCCGGTACCATATTCTTTTTTCACTTGTAAAAGGTTTTTCTAACTCGTTAATTTTTGTTTGAATTTCAATGCTACTTTCAACTGCATCCAGAGCACTTTCAAAGGTTGCTAAAAATCCATCACCAGTAGTTTTTATTATTTCTCCATTAAAATTTTTAATTGCTGGCTTTATAACTTCATTAAAATGACTTTTTTGACGTGAAAGAATAGTAATTTCATCATTCTCAATTAACCTTGAAAATCCTGCCATATCGGCGGCTACTACTGCTAATAATTTTCGTTTCATAAGTAACTCATTAAATTAATATTCAATGTCTAATAATATCATATTCAAAATTAATTAGTTATTAGTTTTTAGAATTATTAAACCATCAACTGCAACGACACCTTCTTTATCCCTTTTTACAATAAGAGGGTTAATTTCTGCCTCTTTAATATTTTTATTAAAGGCTAATTTTGAAATTGAAACAACTGAAGCAGCCAAACTTAGTATATCACCTTTTGGCATATTTCTATATCCGTTGATTATAGAAAGACTTTTAACCTCATTTATCATTTCAATGGCGTCATCAATTTCGACTGGAGCAACTCTAACAGACTTATCATCATATATCTCCGAAAGAGTTCCACCCGAACCAATAACAACAATTGGACCAACGAGATCGTCAACTCTATACCCTAGGATTACTTCAGCTAATCCAAATTCCATCCTTTGAATTAAGAACTTTTGCTCTTCTTTTTTAATATTACTGTTTTTATAAATTTTACTTAATTCCTTAAATGAAGATTTAATATCTTTGGAATTTTGAATATTAAGCTTTATACCACCTACATTAGTCTTGTGAAGAATTTGATTAGAAAGAACTTTCATAACCAAAGGAAAAGACATTTCTGTACTTATTGATAAAGCATTATCTTCACTCATGAATTCATTATATTGAACAACATTAATTCCTAGTAATTTAAAAATATCTAAAGATTCTTTTTCTGTTAGATTTTTGTTTTCAGAAAAGTTTATTATTTCTTCTATTTCAAAATGACTTTTACTTACTTTATTTTGAAATATAGCTCTAGGCTCTGATAAACTTAAAAAGGCGTTTATTCCATCCGCGCATGATTCGGGCGTTCTAAAACAAGCTATATTATTCTTGCTTAAAAGCTTTAAAGCATCTGGAGCATCAGGGGCAATATAGACAGCTAAAGGTTTTGCTCCATCTTTCCATTTAATTAAAGGGTTTACAGCTTGATCAGGCCGAAACTTTGCAGATGAACCAACTACCATTAATACCAAATCAACATCTGACTTCTTCATCAATAATTCTATTACTTTAGAAACAATTTCAGGCTTAGTTCCTGCTATAGTTAAATCAATTAATTTAGATCCACTGTATGGTATGTTCTCAGTTGATAAAAAATTTGCAATATCTAATCCTGGCTCAACGACTTCAATTCCAAAGTTGGATAAACTATCTATTACCATAGCTCCTCCACCTCCGGTTGTGGTAACCACTCCAATTCTTTTCCCTGCTTTGACTTTGCCTTTTCTAAAAAGATTAGGAGCTTCAATTAACGTTTCAAAGTGATGAACACGAGCTACACCTATATGTTTTATAAATGCATTAAAAGCTACATCTGAACCTGCTAATGCACCAGTATGTGACTTAGCAAGCTCTTGACCTAATTCAGATTTGCCTAGTTTGTATACTATCATATGTTTGCCAGCAAGTTGCGCAGCTTTTGCCATTAAGGCTACAGAATCGCTATTTCTTAACGTTTCTAGAAACAAAAGAATTGTATCGGTGTTTTTATCTTCAACAAGCATATGTCCAATTTCTGCAACAGACAAATCAGTCTCATTGCCTACAGAAATTAATTTTGAAAAACCTATATCCCGAGAATTGCCATGGGATAACAAAGCCCCTATAAGACTTCCGCTTTGAGAAATAACACTTAATCGACCTGACTTTAAATCCTTTAATTCCAGCATAGCATTAGCACTTAAAACAACTGAATCTGTAATGTTGATTAAACCAATACTATTGGGACCCAAGATTCTTAGATTTCCTTTTTTTGCTAGATTTAAAATCTTTTTTTCTTCTATAACTCCCTTTTCACCTGCCTCACTAAACCCTCCAGAAAGTATGGTCGCGCAAGTAGCCTTAATAGAAATTGCATCTTTAATTGCAGAAATATTTTTTTCACCATCAACAGCAATAAAGACATGATCAACTTGATCTGTTATTTGAGTAAGAGAGGAATAACACTTTAACCCAAAAACTTCTTCTCTGTTTGGGTTTATAGGAAAAATTTTACCAGAGTAACCATGAGACACTAAAAACCTTTGTATTCTAGCACTTGTTTTCTTGTCATTAGCAGAAGCGCCAACAATAGCTATAGATTTAGGATTTAAAAAAGCGTTTTTTAATTTTTTATCAATCATCATAAAAATTAAAATTTAGCTGGACGTTGAGAAAACTTTCTTTCAAAGACATCTTCTGCAATTCTGTTTTTTAACATCTCTGTAGAACCTCCTGCGATCTGCCATCCTCTAGATTTTCTAAAACAATATTCCACAAGAGATTCTTGGGAGTAACCTATGCCACCCATAATTTGCATTGATTCGTTGCAAATATCAAATCCAGCCTTGTTACAAAACGCCTTTGCAATTGATGTTTCCTTAGATGAAGGAAAGCCATTGTCTGCATTAATAGCTGCTCTATAAAGAAGCAATCTACCTGCTTCTATTTGAATTTTCATATCTGCAAATTTCCATTGAATTCCTTGAAATTCACAAATTGGCCTCCCAAATTGTTTTCTTGTTAATGCGTGCTCTCTTGCAACATTATATGCAAATTCACCGACAGCTAACGATCTAGCTGTATTTCCAATTCTTTCAGCATTAAATCCTGCAATTTGCTTTTTAAAGCCTCCTGGCCCTAATAAAACATTTTCTTTTGGAATAAATACATTTTCAAAATAAAGAGCGCACCATTCTTCACCATTTGTGTATTTAGAAGGTTTTCCAAGAGAAAATCCTTCCATACTTCTATCCATTAAAACTGAACCTATTCCATTTACGCCTTCTCCAAATTGAACATAAACTAAAAATATATCAGCATCAGGAGAGTTGGTTGTAAAAATTTTACTACCCGAAACCCTATAACCATCATCATCTGGAGTTGCTTTAGTTGTCAAATCAGTCACGGCTGATCCTGCATTTGGTTCAGTCATACCAAGTCCAATAATAATTTCTCCATTTAACAATTTAGTTAAATATTTTTCTTTTTGAAAAGGAGAGGCATACTCTGCAAAGGTTCTCAATGGACCAAAGCTCCCAGATTGGATTACATCTGCACTTCTAGGACAAACTAAAGCAACTTGCTCTATAGCGATGACAGCATCCATCAATTTTCCACCTTGTCCTCCATCTTTTTCTGAAATTGTAATACCCATTAATCCATTTTTTGCAAACAATAATGCAACATCTTTCGGAAAACTTGGATCATGAGCTCTTTTTAAATTATTTTCTTTTAAATGACGCTCAGAAAGATGCTTTACTGAACTTTGAAAATTTAATTGTTCTTCTGTTAATTTAAAATCCATTTTGACCCCATAAAGATTTTATTTAATACGAATACCTAACTAGATTGAATAGTACATATAAATAAAGTATTTATAAATATTTTATAATTTATTTAAAGGATAGTTGTGCAAGAAATTAAAATTATTGGCTCTGGAGTTGCTGGACTTTGTGTAGCAAAAGAATTGAGCGATAAAGGTTTAAAAGTTTTAGTAATAGATAAAACTGATTCGCCCGGGCCACAAAGTTGCTCCTGGTGGGCTGGTGGCATGCTTGCACCCTGGTGTGAAGGAGAGTCTACAGAGAAAATAGTTGTTAAACTTGGAAAAGAGTCAATCCCTTGGTGGAGCAAAAACGTGGATGGAGTGATTAAAAAAGGTTCATTAGTTATAGCTTTATCTAGAGATGAACCTGATCTAAATAGATTTGGCAGACGTACAGAAGAGTTTATTAATGTTGATAACGATGAAATTGGAAAATTAGAGCCCGATTTAAAAGATCGGTTTAATAAAGGTCTATATTTTGAAAGCGAAGCTCATCTATCTCCTAGAGAGACATTGAAATCTCTTAAAAAAGATTTGCTCTCAAAAGGAGTTATATTTGAAAAAAAAGAATTTAATTTCTCTAGTGACTTAAACAATAATCAAGATTTAATTATTGATTGTAGAGGCCTTGGTTCTAAGGATATTCAAAAAGATTTACGAGGCGTAAAAGGAGAAATGTTAATCATTTATTGTCCTGAAATAAATTTCACCAGACCTATAAGATTATTGCATCCTAGAATTCCTTTATATATTGTTCCTAGAGGTAAAGGAATATATATGCTGGGTGCGACTATGATAGAAAGTGATGATAGCAAAAATATAACTGCACGTTCTCTAATGGAATTATTAAATGCAGCATATGCAATTAATCCAATATTTGGAGAAGCAAAAATTTTAGAAATTGGAGTTGATGCAAGACCTTCATATCCTGATAATATTCCAAGTATAAGAAAAAAAGATAATATAATTTCTGTTAATGGTTTGTTTCGTCATGGTTTTCTGCTTGCCCCAGCATTAGCAAGAATGGTATCAGAATTAATTATTGATAATAAAACACCGGAGATAATGAGTGAATATATCGGTTAATGGCCAAAGAAAAACAATTTCAATAGCTAAACTAACAATGGCTTTAGAGGAACTTGGTTATAAACATATGAAATTAGCAACAGCTCTAAATGGTGAATTTATTTCAGTTGATGAAAGAAATAATACTAATCTAAAAGAAGGAGATAAACTTGAAGTGCTATCTCCTCAACAAGGTGGATAATAAATGAAAGATTTTTATGGGTTTAAACCTAAAAGTCAATTAATGCTCGGAACAGCTCAGTATCCATCACCATCAATACTAGTTTCATCCTTTAAAAAAAGTAATGCTAGTGTAGCAACTGTTTCATTAAGAAGAGAAAGTGGTAACATAAATTCTGGAAATAGTTTTTGGTCAATAATCAAAGATCTTAATGTAAAAATACTTCCCAATACAGCTGGATGCCATACAGTCAAAGAAGCTGTAACAACAGCTCATATGGCACGTGAAATATTCAAAACAAAATGGATAAAACTAGAAGTGATTGGTGAAGAAGATACTCTTCAACCAGACGTTTTTGGATTGGTTGAAGCAGCAAAGATATTGTCTGAAGAGGGATTTGAAGTATTTCCTTATACCACAGAAGATCTGGTAGTAGCTGATAAATTATTAAAATCTGGATGTAAAGTCTTGATGCCATGGGGATCACCTATAGGGTCTGGACAAGGATTAAATAATATTTTTGGATTAAAAGCTTTAAGATCACATTTTCCAGATATACCAATGATTATTGATGCAGGAATTGGATTACCTTCTCACGCAACAAGAGCCATGGAAATGGGCTTTGATGCTGTGTTACTTAATACTGCCGTTGCTAAAGCTGGAAACCCTATAATGATGGCAGAAGCTTTTTCTCATGCTATTGTGGCTGGAGCATTAGGTTATGAATCTGATCCTATGGAACCAAGAGACATGGCAAACCCTTCAACTCCTATTATAGGGAAAGCCTTTCTCTAATGATACTTGATAAATTTTATCCAATTTTTGATAAGACTGAATGGCTAGAAAAATTATTGCCTGTTGGAATAAAACTTGTGCAACTCCGCATTAAAGATAAATCTATAAAAGAAATACAAAATGAAATAAAGAAAGCAAAGTCTTTATGTTCTGAATTTAATACTCAATTAGTTGTTAATGATTATTGGGAAATAGCTATAGATGAAAAATGTGACTTTGTTCATATAGGTCAAGAAGATTTAGTTAACTGTGATATTAAAAAATTAAAAGCATCTAACATTAGGATTGGCATAAGCACTCATGATGAAAAAGAGTTAGAGACAGCACTTCTTTACTCACCTGATTATATTGCATTAGGCCCTATTTATCCTACTATATTAAAAAAAATGAAATGGCACCAACAAGGTGTTGATAAATTGTCAGAATGGAAAAAAAAGATCAACAATATTCCATTAGTAGCAATTGGGGGAATGACACCATCAAGATCTATAATGGCATTCAATGCTGGTGCAGACATAGTTTCAGCAGTAACTGATATAACATTAAATAAACACCCTGAAATAAGAGTGAAAGAATGGATGGAAGTAATAAAAAATAATGTTTGAACGATATAAAAGACAAACTATTTTGCCAGAAGTATTAGATCAAGGCCAAAAAAACCTTGCTAGTTCTAAAATTTTAGTTGCAGGAGCTGGAGGACTAGCATCTTCAGCACTTCAATATTTAGTTGGCGCAGGATGTGGGAATATAACTATTTACGATGAAGATAATGTAAGTGAAACAAATTTGCATAGACAAACTATTTATAATGAAAAAAATATTGGATTATCAAAAGTAAAAGCAGCAAAAAATGTATTAATTAATTTAAATTCAAATTGCAATATTTTTGCTGTACAAAAAAAAATTGATGCTAAAAATGCCCAAAACATTATCCAAGATCATGATTTAATTATTGATTGTGGAGATAATTTTGCTCTTAGTTACATTCTTTCTGACATTTGCTATATAGAAAAAAAGCCTCTTATTAGCGCTTCAGCGCTAAGATTTGAAGGTTATGTTGGAGGTTTTTGTGGAGGAATGCCATCATTAAGGGCCGTTTTCCCTGATCTTCCTGATAATATTGAAAATTGCAATACCGCAGGTGTCATTGGTTCAGTTGTTGGAACAATAGGATCAATACAAGCTCAAATGGCTATTAATTATTTTTTAAAAATCATCCCTTCACCTTTAGGGCAAATGATTTCTATAGACTTAAAAAACTTTCATTTTTCAAGCTTTCGTTTTGACAAAGCTAAAGAACCTAAAGAATCAAATTTTAAATTTATTGACCCATCTCAAATATCAAAAACAGATTTAGTAATTGAATTAAGAGATACTAATGAAAAGCCTGATTTGATTTGTTCTAATAGTATTCGTGTTGAATTTACAAAATTAGAAGAAAAAATAATGCAACTTGATACAAATAAACATTTAATTTTTGTATGTAAAAGTGGCATTAGATCTTGGAAAGCTGCAAAGATGTTTGAACATGTTTGGAATAATAAAATAAGCTTAATTGCTGATAATTATAATGAAGAATAATAGGATTTTAAGATGAAAAGCATTGTTATCACTGGAGGAACAAGCGGACTAGGACTTCAAGCTGCGTTAAATCTTGGATCTAAATTTGATAATATGTATATTATTGGAAAAAATGAACAAAAAGGTCAAAATGCACTCCAAGACATCAAAAAATTATTTCCTAAACTAAACATTCAATTCATAAAAACTGATTTATCTTTGATTTCTGAAATTAAAAAATTAAGCGCCTATTTTTTTACTAAAAAAATTAAAATTGATATTTTAATTAATAATGCAGGAGGAATTTTTTTTAAAAGAACTCTAACTGCTGAGAAAATTGAAAAAACCTTTGCTCTAAATCATTTGGCTTATTTTGCATTAACCAATCTATTTCTTAAAAAGAATATTTTTAAAAAAGAAGCTAAAATTATAAATGTTGCAAGTGGTGCACATAGAGGTGCAAATCTTAATTTCACAGATATAGAAATGAAACAAAAATATAATGGTTGGTTATGTTACAAAAAATCTAAATTATGTAATATTCTTTTTACTAAAAAACTTAGTGAATTAGTTAAAGTTCAAAATATAACAGTTAATTGCCTCCATCCAGGGTTTGTTAAAACTGAATTTGGAAAAAATAATCCTGGAATCCTAAGTTTTTTATTAAAAATATTAATGAGTTTGCACGCAATTAAAGTTAGTGAAGGTGTTAAAACAATTGTTTATCTTGCAATAAACGATGAAGCCAAAAAAATATCTGGCGAGTATTTTTATAAGAGTAAAGTTACTAAACCTTCTCAATTTGCTGAAGATGCAGAACTAGCAGATAAACTATGGAATTACAGCCTTCAAACATTATCTAATTATGGATTGACTTTTTGATATAAAAACTTCACATGTTAACTCATGTCTTCTTATAAAAGCTCTTTAATCACTCCTGTTTTATTAGCAGGCTCCATAATTATAATAATAACCTTTGGAATTAGAGGTAGCTTTGGAATATTTCAAATTCCAATAGAAAATGAGTTTAAATGGTTAAGGATAGAGTTTTCACTAGCTATAGCATTACAAAACCTAGGATGGGGCATTGGGGCTCCTTTATTTGGAGCTTTAGGTGAAAAGTTTGGTGATAGAAAGCTAATTATTGCTGGAGCATTCTGTTATGTTACAGGTCTAATATTATCCACATTTGCTACAAATCCATTAACCCATCAATTTTTAGAGTTTGTGATAGGTTTTGGAATTGCTGGTACTGGAATGGGAATGATATTAGCCGTAGTAGGAAGAGCCTCTAGCGATAAAAATAGATCAATGTCTCTCGGAATTGTAACTGCTGCTGGGTCCGTTGGACAAATGATAGGGGCTCCACTAACACAAGCCCTATTAAGTATATATACATGGCAAAATGTATTCATTATTTTTGCATTAAGCATTATAATTGTAATGGCAATGGTACCCCTTTTAAAAGGAAAACCTGTTTCAACAAAAAAAGAAATAGAAGTTAGTTTAACTAAAGTATTAACAAATGCGTTTAAAGATCCAAACTTTGGAATGATATTTTTAGGATTTTTTGCATGCGGATATCAATTAGCCTTTGTTTCCGCTCATTTTCCAGCTATGGTAACTGAAATGTGCCGCGCAGTAAGTCCAACTAGTATGTTAAATTATTTAGGAGTATCAAATACTTCAAACTTAGGTGCATTGGCAATAGCTTTGATTGGATTTAGTAATATTTTTGGAACAATCTTAGCTGGATGGCTAGGAGTAAAGTTTCCAAAGAAATATTTATTAACAGGAGTTTATGGTTTAAGGACTATTATTGGAATTTTATTTATTATTTTTCCAATAACTCCGCTATCAGTTGTATTGTTTTCAGTGTTCATGGGTTCATTATGGTTAGCTACTGTGCCTTTAACTAGTGGCTTAATAGCGCATATTTATGGCTTGCGTTATATGGGAACTTTATATGGTTTAGTTTTCTTCTCACATCAAATGGGTAGCTTTCTTGGAGTTTGGATGGGAGGTAGGTTGTACGACGCAACTGGAGACTACACATTGGTATGGTGGATAGGCATTGGAGTTTCTGCATTTTCAACATTAATACATCTTCCAATAAAAGAAAAAAAGTTTCAATTAACCTCAGAAGCTTAACATTACGATATATTCATGCCTAAATAACGCCACATTGTTTCCTATGTAGGTATTAATAATGTTACAAATTTATTACATAGTGCCATTTTGGAAACAATCATTTTCCAATTACAGCTATTCTCTTTATTATATTTAAATAGTACATAATAGGCATAGAAGGAATGGCCCTTCTTAGTAATGAAAAGAAAAGTGGACAAGATAATGGAAAATACATTTCTAGCTAAAGTAAATAGTTTTATATCAACTGCATTTGAAAAAATTGCAATCTCAAGAACTAAACAAGCTCTTGCGATGTTAGATGACCGTACATTAAATGATATTGGCTTTACTAGACAGCAAGTAATTAATGGTGACTTCTTTAACGCAAATGATGTTTTAGACTTTCCTGAAGGTAGCATGGGCTTAACTAAGCCAGTTATTCAAGATAATAAAAAAGCTGAAAATAAAGAGGCTGCATAACGAATTAAAGAATTAATACCTGCATACTTCCTCCCGCAGGCATTAATATAGATGGTGACATAACACACAGCTTAATTTCCTCCCCCAGGTAGCTATTTATGTCATCAAATATCATAGGACGAAGGACCCCCATCCTTCGTCCTTTTTTTTTGCTAATCTTTAAAAAATTTATTAGTATAATAAATCTTGTTAAGGAGAGTTAAAATGGATAATTTTACAAAACCAAAGATACCCTCACCATACGCTGGACCTAAACCAGAAGGTGCTATTCCAGACATTTTTGTTGCAGACAGCTTTGCTAAAGATGATGACAGACTTTGGGTCCCTCTATCTCCTGGAAGATGGTCTAGGCCATTATGCCTTAACATTAGTCAAGGTTACTGGGTTCATTTAACCAAAGTAGTAGGTGGTGGCTTTCTATCACGGCACAGACACCCTGCACCAGTTCATGGTTTTGTAATCAAAGGATCATGGAGATACCTCGAACATGACTGGGTTGCAAAAGAAGGATCATATTTATTTGAACCTCCTGGAGAAATACATACTTTAGTTGTTGATGAGGATTGTGATGAAATGATTACTCTTTTTCATAACTCAGGAGCCCTATTATATTGCGACGAAAATGGTAAAACCATTGGGTCAACGGATGTGTTTGATAGAGTTGATGCATGCAGAAAACATTTTATAGAAGTTGGCTTAGGCAAAGATTACGTAGATCAATTCATTAGATAAAGTTATTTTTTTTAACTTTTTGATACATTAAATAGAACCCACCTAATAGTAACGTTGCCGCAACAAACGTCCTAACAGGGCTTTGCATCATAAATAAAGGAATTGATAGACTTATTGTAGCTAATGGCACATAGAATTTACCAAAGAAACTTTCTTTTTTTGAACTTTGATAAAAAGGAAATAAAACTGAAATGATTGCCATAGTAATAAAAAATAAAGACCAAGGTCTTGATAAAAACAATAAATAATTATCACTAATTGCAGTTGCTCTAGCTAAATTAAGCTCGATTAATTTTCCTAAGACAACCCCAAGTATCATAGGAGCAAGAGGAAAGCCTAGCTTTCTCATAGCATAGCCTATTAAACCAAAACCAAACATTACCCATATATCAAAAACTATATTATGAAGAGAGAAAACACCTATTGCACAATAAGCAAGAATAACACACGCTAATATATACATTGGTATTTTAGTGACTTGAAGAAAGATTTTTAAAGATAAAGACTGCAATACAACCATAAAAAAATGAGCAACAAAAAAAGATATAAACACACCATACGCTAATAGAGGCTCATCCTTTATAAATGAAGGGCCTGGAATAATGTCATGTATCATTAATGCACCAAGCATTACCGCTGTAACAATATCACCTGGAATACCAAGCGCCATCATCATAATTAAAGCACCACCTGCTGTTGCATTGTTTGCAGCTTCTGGGGCAATAATGCCATCAATTGCACCTTTGCCAAATTCAGATCTGTTTTTTGCAGCTTTTTTAGCTTGATCATATGCTAATATATTAGAAATAGACCCGCCTGCAGCTGGCAAAATTCCTGTAAAAATACCAATTACACTTGATCGAACAAGGTTAACCCAACTTTTAAAAATTAAAATTATAGCTTTTTTATGCTCAACTCTAACTGGATCAGCAGTTTTAGCCATTAAAGGCGACTTAGCTCTTTCACTATCTTCAACATCTGTTAAAAGCTGTGAAAATGCAAATAATCCGATTAAAACTGGCAAAAAAGAAAACCCTTGCCTGATCTCATCTGAGCCAAAAGCAAATCTAGCAACACCATTAATTTCATCTTCGCCAACAACTGCCGCAAATAAACCCAATAATCCAGCAATTAAACCTTTAACCATATTACCACCAGAAAGACTAACCGTGATAGTTAAAGCAAAAATTATTAAAGAAAAGTAATCCCAAGGACCAAATTCAAGTCCTAAAAAAGCAAGTTGAGGAGCAAATGCTACTAAGGTAATAGCACTAATAATTCCGCCAAAGAAAGATGACCAAACACCTAAGCCTAACGCTAAACCTGGCTTACCCGCTCTTACTAAAGGGAACCCATCAAAAGTTGTAGCGACAGATGACGGTGTTCCTGGGATACCAGTTAGCATTCCTGACATTAATCCACCAGAAAGACCTCCAACAAAAACTCCAATCATTGTTGTAATACCCTGTATTGGGCTCATGCCAAAAGTAAAAGGCAAAGTCAGAATAACACCCATTGCAATGGTAAAACCTGGGATAGCTCCAGCTAACAAACCTGCTAGAGTTCCTATTGCCATTAACCCTAATGTAACAGGATCTAATAAGACAGTCGCTCCTGCTTGAAGTATTGTGTCTAACATTTCAAATCATTACCAAACATTTAAAATCTCTCCTTCTGGCAACATTACCTTTAATCCATAAGTAAATATTCCCCACATACATCCAATGCTTATAATTGAAATTAGAAAATGTTTTACAATCGACTTAAAGTTAAAATTTCCAAGAAATGTAAGTAATCCAAAAACAAATAACACTCCACCAATCAACATCCCTAAATAATCAAGCGTTAGTAAAAAAAACATAAACATTGCAAAACAAATAAATGCATTCTTAAATTTAATCAAAGTAGATATAATTAATATTTTATTATCTATTTTTAGATTAGAAATTGCAGGATTATTTTTTATAAAAATAAAAGATTTTCCAAACAATATTGAACTCATAATTACTAATAACCAAAGAATAATGTTTGGCCAGAAATCAGCTTTCATGCCATCAAAGCCAAGATCTCGAATATTTGAACTGTCATTGATCATCACGGCACTAAATAAAAGTAATAAAATACTTACCACTAAATCAGATATTCTATGTGTCATAAAAAAATCCTAAAAACAAATCAAGAGGCTAATTATAGCCCCTTGATAATTCTTAATTTAATACTTATCGCTTGTATACACCAACTTTTTTAGCAATAGGTAGCCACTTATCAAATGTTGATTGAAAGTGTTTTTTATAATCATCAGGACCTAAGAAAACTACATCTGTACCTTTTTTAGCCATTGTATCAATAATTGCTTTGTCTGTTGCTGCCGCTTTAAACATTGCAGCATAGTGATCAAGAATTGCTTTAGATGTTCCTTTTGGCGCAACAATACCTCTGTCAACACCATAATTCACATCAGCACCTTGAGATTTAGCTGTAGCTACCATAGGCAAATCTTTTAAAGGTGCAGGAGCAGTAACAGCGAGTGCCTTTAATGACTTTGATTCCATATGTTTTTTAGCAACAGCAAGGTTAATTTCGCCTATATCTATATTTCCTGCAAGAAGAGCTGTCATTCTTTCTTTTGTTCCATCATAAGAAACGTGCTTAAACTTAACTCCAGCAGCGTCTTCTATAAGTAAAAACACAAACTGACTTGTTGAACCAAAAGTACCACCTGCAGTAATTTCTCCAGGTTTCTTTTTAGCTGCTGCAATTAATTCTATTAAATTACTATATGGAGTGTCTTTCGCGGCACCAATAATGGACGTAGTGGACGTTAACAAAGAAATAGGCTCAAAAGCATCCCAAGTTATATCAATACGGCCTGTAAAATAACTAGTAATTGCGCTTTGATGAATTGCAAAAAGAGTACATCCATCTGGCTTTGCTTTAGCAGCTTGTTTTGCACCTTTGTTTCCACCTTGACCGCCAATGTTTACAACTTGCAATTGAGGCTTAGCCCCAGCTTTGTTTACATTATCCACAAATTGACGGAAGATTACATCAGTCCCGCCACCTGCTCCCCAAGGGACAATTAATTTTGCAGTACTACATGGAATATTTGGGGCTGATATAGCGCTTGCAATAGATGTAAGTACAAATACTGTTCCTAGAAGCGCTGTTTTTGTAATAGTTTTAAAAAACATAATTATCTCCAACTGATTAAAAATTTATCTTATATATAAATTGTATCGCAAACAATAATTTTAAGCCATTATATTAAAATATTAAATAAACATGTTAATTTTATATATATTACATATATAAAAAACTTTAACTGAGAAAGAAACTATGATTAATTTTACTACTAGACCTGAAATTACTGGTAACTTTGGAGTGGTAACAACTACTCATTGGATTGCAAGCGCTATAGGGATGTCTATTTTAGAAAAAGAAGGGAATGCATTTGACGCTGC
Organism: Pseudomonadota bacterium; assembly: GCA_027625145.1. Taxonomy (GTDB): domain Bacteria; phylum Pseudomonadota; class Alphaproteobacteria; order Puniceispirillales; family Marisalimonadaceae; genus CAJJBL01. Next base: position 26,989 of record JAQBXK010000013.1, on the reverse strand, counting down.
TGTTGCCACTGGATTTACATTACAAGTTGTTGAGCCTCATTTAAATGGTCCTGGGGGAGAAGTTCCATTAATATTATCTCCCATTAATCAAGATCCAATTGTAATTTGTGGGCAAGGAGTAGCTCCTTCTTTAGCTAATATTGAAGCATTTCATGATATGAACCTTAACATAGTTCCAGGAAGTGGATTACTTCCTGCAGTGGTACCTGGTGCATTTGATGCTTGGATGCTTTTACTATTAAAGTTTGGGACAAAATCACTTAGAGAAGTTCTAGAACCTGCAATAACAATTGCAAAAAATGGGTATCCGTTAGTTCCTAATATTGTCAATACAATTAAAGCTGTTGAAGATTTGTTTAAAGAAGAGTGGAAGACATCTGCTAATATATATCTCCCTGGGGGGAACGTTCCTAAAATTGGAAGTTTTTTTACCAATAATTCAATGGCTGAAATGTACACTCGCATATTAGTAGAAGTCGAATCTAAATCAAAGGATCGAGACGAACAAATTTCTTATGCAAGAAAAGTATGGAAAGAGGGATTTATTGCTGAAGCAATTGATTTATTTTCAAGAAATACAGAAGTTATGGATACCACTGGTGATCGCCATAAAGGACTTCTAAGAGGGGATGATATAGCTGACTGGTCTGCGACAATAGAAAAGCCTTCTACATATGATTATAAAAACTATACTGTCTGCAAAACTGGTCCATGGGGACAAGGACCCACTTTTCTTCAACAATTAGCTTTATTAAAAGGGTTTAATCTAGATGCGCTTGATGAAAATTCTCCTGAGTTTGTTCACCTAGCAGTAGAAGCTACAAAATTAGCTTTTGCAGATAGAGAAGCATTTTATGGAGACCCTGATTTTAACAAAATTCCTCTAGATATACTTCTCAGTGACAAATATAATAATGAAAGAAGAAAACTGATTGGTAAAAATGCTTCAATGGAAGTTAGACCTGGAATAATTCCTGGCTTTGGAGGGCCAGTCGTGGTTAGACCAAAAGGAACGACTCCTGAATCATTTTCAAAATTTGATATAGGCGAACCTACAGTTGCTAGGTTTGATGAACCAACCCCAGATGAATTAGGCGGAACGAAAGGAGATACTACTCATTTTGATATTATTGATAAATGGGGAAACATGATTGCTGGAACGCCAAGTGGAGGATGGCTCCAAAGCTCTCCTATTATTCCTTCACTAGGTTTTTGTTTGTCTAACAGAGGACAAATGTTTTGGCTTGATAAAAACTCTCCCGCTTGTATCGGACCAAAAAGAAGACCAAGAACTACTTTGTCACCAACCTTAGCGCTTAAAGATGGTGAACCTTATATGGTTTTTGGTACACCTGGAGGAGATCAACAAGATCAATGGTCACTTCATTTATTCTTAAGACATGTACATTTTGGATTAAATTTACAAGAAGCGATTGATGCTCCGGGATTTAGCACAGCACATTTTCCAAACTCCTTCTTTCCACGAGAAACCGATATAGGTCACTTAACCGCAGAAAAAAGATTTCCTCAGTCAACTTTAAATGAATTAATGAAAAGAGGACACAAACTTAAAATTGATGATGATTGGAGCCTTGGAAGAATGACTGCAGCATCCAAGAATGGCCCAATTCTAAAAGCTGGCGCAAATCCTCGTTTTATGCAAGGTTATGCTATAGGCAGATAATTGATTTTTGAGGGATATTTTAATGAATGTTGGAATTGTTGGGTTTGGCTCAATAGGAACTGAAGTAGCTAAAGCTTTAATAGCTGGTGTTGAGAACTTTTCTTTAATTGGGGTTGTTTCCAGAAGCAAAGAAAATACTCAAAAAAGAATTTCACAACTGAAACATAATATTGAAATTTTTGACTTGGATACTTTAATTAAAAAAAGTGACATTATAATTGACTGTGCACCTAAGGAAGCATTTAAAGATATAGCTGTTAAATGCATAAAAAGTAAAAAAACTTTAATTACTGTAAGTGGAGCAGGTATTCTAGAAAATCTTGATTTAGAGATTATGGCTAGAAAACATAATACTCAAATCATATTAGCTACAGGCGCCATTCTAGGCTTAGATGCTCTTAGAGCTGCATCAGAAGGCATCATCCATTCAGTTAAAATGGTAACGAGAAAGCCACCTAACGCACTTTCAAGTGCGCCTTATGTAATTAAAAATAAAATTGAACTAAATGACTTATCAGAAGAAAAGTTAATTTTCAAAGGATCTGCAACTGAGGGAGCTAAAGCTTTTCCTGCAAATGTAAATGTTGCTGCAGCTGTTGGGCTTGCGGGTATTGGAGCAGACAAGACTGAACTAGAGATATGGGCAGATCCTAATCTAACAAGAAATACACATAAAGTGATAGTTGACTCCAATAGTGCAATGTTTGAAATGTCTATTCAAAATGTCCAATCTCCAGATAATCCAGGTACAGGTAAAATAACTGGACTGAGTGTAATTGCCTGCTTAAGAGGATTGACATCCCCTTTTAAAATAGGAACTTAAATTTACAAACCGGTTTCTTGATAAATTTTCATCTTTATATATGAGGACATCAAGATTGGGCAATTAACATTATACTTATTCCCAGCAACAATTAGATCACCAAAAATTTCTTCATGTTCTGTTAAAGATTTTTTTTCAACATCTCTTAGCATTGAGGCTTTAATTGGTGATCCAGAGTTTGTTACTGTTTTGATTTGCACGTTTTTTTCATTTTCATCAAAATCATATCCATTTAATTTAGCAATTTCAGCGCATTCATGAAACAAATCAATCACAACTTTTTTTCCATAATCATGCTTAGTAATTTCACCTAAACTAGATCTAAATAGAGAAGTTGCTCCAGCAACAGTAGAAATAAAAACCCACTTTTTCCATAAATCTAAATTTATATTTTCACTTAAAACACTATCAAATTTAGTTTTTTGACAAATTTCATAAAAAGATTTTATTTTGTCATCATTTATTAAATTACGATTTCCAAAAGTAAGTTTCTTAAATTCGCTAAAATGCTCAATTGTACCCTGTTCATTCACGTTAGAACTTATATGAGCGACACCGCCCATGACATTTGAACTTCCAAATTCTTTGTCTAATTTTTCAATGTGATTAATTCCATTTAAAAAAGGTATAATCATCCCCTTCCCTTTTATCGGTCTTAAATCTAAAATTGCCTGATCTAAATCATAAGTTTTACATGTAACTATTATAACATCATATATTGGCTTTAATTCTTCAGATAAGATTGTTTTCGGTTTTATAGACAAATTTCCTAATGAACTAACTATGTTTAACCCATTAATTGACAAAATTTCTTTTCTCTTAGATCTAACTAAAAACGTAACATCCGCTCCTGCTTCAACAAGATAGCTTCCAAAAAAACCTCCTATTCCACCACTTCCAAGTACAAGTATTTTCATGTTTTTCCCTTTTGTTTTAGTAATTAAATATTTTATATAAAATTATATTTCTTTAACTTTGAACACCCGGCTATAAAACTTTAGATTTTAAAAATTAGTTAAAGTGTTTTCTTTAAACTCTAATATGGCTAAATTTAAAACAAGTTCAAAAATATTTAGACTTTTTTACAAAATTATATTTTTATAAAATTATTATCTTTATTTTTTAAAAGTAGTATTACCTTAATCAAATATTGTTAACATATTAATATAATCTATAGAAAGTTACTAATGAATAAAGATAAAACAGTTTTAAGTAACGTTTTGTTAGGATCTTTTCTGGCATCTTTGTCAGCTACACTTGGGGGTTCAACATTTGTATTCACAAGATTTCTAATCGAAAGTATAGACCCGTTTACATTGAGTTTTATTAGGTATGGGTTAACTGGTTTAATATTATTTTTAATTTCAGCATCTGTTTACTTAAAAATTAAGTTTGATAAAAAAGATTTGTTATCCATGGGACTTTTAGGAATAGCAATGGTTACTATTTTCCCAAACTTTATGGCTTTAGGGCTAGAACATACAACAGCATCTAGAGCTGGGTTACTTTATGCTACAATGCCTTTGTGTACTATAATAATAGCATATCTTTTTAAGATAGAAAAACTAACTATTAATAAATCTATAGCTGTTATACTTGCTATAACTGGTGTTATATTTTGTATATCTGAAAAAGTTGATAACAATTTTAATGATACATTAAAAGGTGATTTTTTAATGATGCTAGGAGTAATTTCAGCTTCTTGCTTTACTGTATTTTCAGGAAAATACCTTAAGAAATACGGAAATATTCCTGTAATGATTTATATTATTTTTATAGGTTCTTTTTTTAGTTTTTTGCTGTCAACAAGTTTTGGCAATCCACTTTCAAACTTAATAACATTAAACAACTACGAATTAATGGCTTTGGGAATGTTAATTTTACCTGGAGGAGCATTAATGATGTATTGCTGGGGAAAAGCATTACAATTAATTACACCAACTCAAGCAGCAATTTCTTTAGGCTTTAATCCTCTTTCAGCTATTTTGTTAGGCTCTATCATTCTTAATGAAGCTATAACAATCCGCTTACTTATAGGCTTTATATCGATAGTTATGGCTATAGTAATAGCAAACTGGAATTTTAAAAAATAATTTAATTTTATTTTAGATTTTCTTTAAGTAGCTTGTTAACTATCCCAGGATTTGCCTTTCCTTGAGAAACTTTCATCACTTGACCAACAAAAAAACCAAAAAGTTTATCTTTGCCACTTAAATATTGTTTTACTTTATCTTGGTTATCAGCAATTACACTTTCTATTAGTTTCAGTATTTCATTATCATCAGAAACTTGTTCCAAGCCCTTGTCTTTAACAATTTCAATTGGTTTTTTTTTACTAATCATCATCTCAGCAAAAATATCTTTTGCAATCTTACCTGATATTACTCCATCAGTTATTAAAGTAATTAACTCTCCTAGGGATTCAGGTGAAACTGGACTATTTAATAAAGATAAGTTTTCTTTTTTCAAAGCACCAAATAATTCAGAAATCATCCAATTTGCTGTTAACTTTCCATCTCTTCCTAAAGCAGCTTTCTCATAAAACTTAACATAATCTTTTTCTTCAACCAAAACAGCTGCATCGTATGGAGTTATTCCATAATCTAAAACCAATCTTTCTCTAAGAGTATCAGGAAGCTCTGGAAGACTTTCTTTTAAACCCTTAACCCAACTATCTTCAAATTCTAAAGGTAACAAGTCTGGATCGGGGAAATATCTATAATCATGTGCGTCTTCTTTACTTCTCATTGACCTTGTCTCACCAGTGCTTGTATCAAAAAGCCTAGTCTCTTGATTAATGCTTCCTCCAGATTCAAGTATTTCAACTTGTCTTTCAGCTTCAGATTGAATCGCTTGATTGATAAATCTAATAGAGTTTAAATTTTTAATTTCACATCTTGTTCCAAATTCTTCACCAGCTCTTCTGACTGAAACATTACAATCAGCTCTTAGAGACCCTTCTTCCATATTTCCGTCACACGAACCAACATATCTTAGGATTGATCTTATTTTTTTAACAAATAAACCAGCTTCTTGAGGAGATCTTATGTCAGGCTTAGACACAATTTCCATTAAGGCAACACCAGTTCTATTTAAATCTATGTAAGTCTTAGTCGGATGTTGATCGTGCAAAGATTTTCCTGCATCTTGTTCAAGATGCAATCTTTCTATGCCAATAGTTGTTTGCTTGCCTTCGTCTAAATCAATTATAATCTCTCCTTCACCAACTATGGGTTTAGTAAATTGACTAATTTGATAACCTTGAGGCAAGTCAGCATAAAAATAATTTTTTCTATCAAACACCGAATAATTATTAATTTGGGCATTTAACGCCAATCCTGTTTTAACAGCTTGTTCTACACAATACTGATTAATAACTGGAAGCATTCCAGGCATAGCAGCGTCTACTAGTGAAACATTTGTGTTAGCGCCAGCGCCAAAAGTAGCTGAAGCTCCAGAAAATAACTTTGATTTACTTGAGATCTGAGCATGTATCTCTAAACCTATAACCATTTCCCACAAACCTGTATCACCCTGTATTTGCCCAGGCTTTAATTTTTTAGAATTATTTGATGAAACTTGATTCATTTTGCAGCTCCGTCAGCTATAAAATTAAATTCTGCATAATTTTCTATGACTTGAGCAGTGCTTATTAAGCCAGGCTCGTCAAATGCTCTAGCAATTAATTGCATACCTATAGGCAATCCAGACTTATCTAACCCAACCGGCAAGGATATCCCTGGCAACCCTGCTAGGCTAGCTGGCACTGTAAAAATATCGTTTAAATACATAGTAAGTGGATCTTGCTTTTCACCTAATGAAAAAGCAGTAGTCGGGGTAGATGGGGTTAAGAGAAAATCAACTTTTTCGAAAACGTTATCAAAATCTTGTTTGATTAACCTTCTTACTTTTTGAGCCTTTAAATAATATGCATCATAATAACCAGATGACAAAACATATGTACCAATCATAATTCTACGCTTAACTTCTTCACCAAAGCCATTTCCACGTGTTAATTCATACATTTCATCTAAACTTTGACCTTCTTTTCTTACACCAAACCTAACTCCGTCATATCTTGCTAGGTTACTAGATGCTTCAGCAGGAGCAATTATATAATAAACAGGAAGAGCATATTTTGTATGAGGCAATGAAACAGGAACAATCTCAGCACCAGCATCTTTTAACCAATTGATTGATGTTTCAAAAAATTTAATAATATCATTTGATATCCCGTCCTGAGTATATTCTTTTGGTATTCCTATTTTTTTTCCTTTTACACCCTTATCAAGACAATCAATTAAATCAGGCATTTTTAAGTCAGCTGATGTAGAGTCCTTCTTATCATATCCTGCCATTGAATTTAACATTAGAGCCGAGTCACCAACAGTTCTTGTAAGTGGGCCAGCTTGGTCTAAAGATGATGAAAACGCAACAATACCCCAACGAGAACAACGCCCATAAGTGGGCTTTAATCCTGTTATCCCACAAAAAGCAGCAGGTTGCCTTATCGAGCCACCGGTATCAGTTCCAGTAGCGGCAAGTGCTGACCTTGAAGCTACCGCAGATGCAGAGCCTCCTGACGAACCTCCTGGGGATACTTGTTTATCTAATAACCATGGATTTTTAACATTTCCTTTAGCCGCAGTTTCATTGCTCGATCCCATGGCAAATTCATCACATGATAATTTACCAAGCATTACCGCACCATCATCCCATAGTTTTTGAGTAACAGTACTTTCGTATGTTGGATAAAAATTATCCAGTATCTTTGAAGAAGCTGTTGTTTTAATTCCTTTAGTGCAAAACATATCTTTAACGCCAATTGGCAAGCCTTCAAGAGGCCTTGCAACCCCATCAGCAATGTTTTTATCAGACTTTAAAGCCATATCTAAAGATTTTTCTTTAACTGTTTCTAAATACGCGCCTAGTGAATATGTATCATCAATTGCTTTAATATAAGCGTTAGTTAATTCTACTGAAGTAAACTCTTTATTTTTAATTGCTTTCTCAGCTTGCAATAAATTAAATTTTAATAAATCAGACATTATTCAATAACCTTTGGAACTACGAAAAAACCACTTGATTTTTCTGGGGCATTTTGAAGAACTAGATCTTCAATGTTACCGTCAGTAACTTCATCAATTCTAAGAGGCAATTTATGACCAGTAACAGATGCTAATGGCTCTATATTTGATGTTTCAACCTCTTCTAATTGCGCAACAAACTCTAAAATATTATTTAGATCAATTATTAAATTGTCTTTATCATTCTCAGGAATATTAAGTCGAGCTAATCTTGCAATTTTGTTTACAGTTTGAATGTCAACAATGGATTTTTTATTGGACATTTTGATTCTTTCATTCCATTGATTAAATTTTAATTAATAAGAAAGTCTGTTAGCATCAATTATGCCTATCTTCAAGCCTGATGAATTTTTGTTGAACATTTTTCCTAAAAAAAGAATTTTAGGGATTGACCCTGGAACAAAAACATTAGGTATTGCTGTTAGTGATTCAAACTTAATGGTTGCGTCACCAATTTCAACAATAAAAAGAAAAAAAATTAAATCTGACATAGAAGAACTTATTAATATTTGTGAAAAATATAATATTTCAGGGATAGTTATGGGATGGCCTCTTAATATGGACGGTAGCATTGGCCCAAGATGTGACTCTGTAAGAGATTTTATTAAAAGCTTATTAAATATTAAAGATTTACCAATTTTGCTTCAGGATGAACGCATGTCAACTATGGCTATTGAAAAACCAATGATACTAGCTGACTTATCTAGAAAAAAAAGGTCTTCAAGGACAGACCAGCTTGCAGCTTGCTGGATATTACAATCAGCACTAGACGGATTGCAAAAAAAGATGTAAGACAATATTTTTAATGACAAAAATTTTAAAAAATAATTATAACAATTCAAATTCCTCCCCAGTACAACTATCTTCTCCTCATTTGTTAGCAATTGAAGGAATGGCTAAATTAGAGATTAAAAGGTTACTTGATAGAGCCGATTATTTTGCAAATTTAGATAGACATGATGATACAAAAAATCTTTCTGGCTATGTAATTTTGAATGTTTTTTTTGAAAATTCAACAAGAACCAGAGTTTCATTTGAATTAGCATCTAGGAGACTTGGAGCAGAAGTTATAAATATATCTGTAACAAATTCTTCAATAAAAAAAGGCGAAAGCTTACTTGATACGGCAAGCACTTTAAATGCTATGAAACCAGATGTATTAATTGTTAGACATCCCCATAGTGGAGCCCCTAGTTTGTTTGCAGATTACTTGGATTGTAGCATAATAAACGCTGGAGATGGAAGACATGAACATCCAACTCAAGCTTTATTAGACGCTTTAACAATAAGAAGAAGAATTGGATATCTAGAAGGTCTAAAAATTAGTATATGTGGAGATATAGCTAATAGTAGAGTAGCAAGGTCAAATATTCATTTATTAACAATAATGGGAGCAGAAGTTAGATGCATAGCTCCACCAACATTAATGCCTAATAATTTAGAAAAACTTGGTGTTAAGTGTTATTTTGATATGAGAGAAGGTATTAAGGATGCTGATGTTGTAATGCTTTTAAGACTTCAAAATGAACGAATGTCAGGAACCGAGACACCTTCTCAAAGAGAGTATTTTAAATATTTTGGTCTTGATGAAGAAAAGTTATCTCTGGCTAATAAAAATGCAGTAATTATGCACCCAGGACCTATGAATAGGGGTGTGGAAATTGCATCAGCTTTAGCTGATGACAGCGAAAGAAGTCTAATAAAAACTCAAGTAGAGATGGGAGTGGCTATTAGAATGGCTACTATTGAGGCCCTTAATTTTACAAAACAGAATAATATAGAAAAATAATTATGACACATATAATTTTTAAATCTATTAGAGTTGTTAATCCAGATACAAATTATGATCAAATATCTGATGTTACAGTAAAAGATGGTAAAATTTTATCAATTATTAAAGTTGTAAATATAAATACTACAAACAAAAAAGATAATACCCCCTTATATGATTGTACTGGCCTAACTATGGCGCCAGGGATAACTGATATCCGAGTTAATCTTGGCAAATCTGAGAACATTGAAGCAATTCAAAAAATAGCTGTTCAAAACGGAATTACATCTATGGTTGTTCTCCCGAACCAAACACCTAGACTAGACAATCCATCCATTATAGATCACCTTCATAGACAATCAGAAAACCCTATTCTTCCTTTTATCAAGGCTTATGGAGCTGCTACTAAAGATCTTGATGGCTTAGAAATGGCAGAGTTAGGCTTAATGTCTGAAATGGGTGCTGTAGGCTTTACTAATGGTAACATAAGTATAAAAAACAGTTTAGTTATGAGACGTTTAATGAGCTATGCGGCAATGATTAATCAACCCATAATTCAGCACGCAGAAGATCCAGATTTATCAGGATTAAATGAAGCATCTACAAATTCTATAAAAGGTGAGATGAATGAAAGTGAAACATCAACTCGACTTGGATTAATAGGCATCCCTTCTTGTGCCGAAGTGATAATAATTGAAAGAGATATAAGATTAGCTGAATTAACAGGAGTTCATTATCATGTAGCTCACGTTTCTACAAAAGAAGCTGTTGATGTAATTAGAAATGCCAAAAAACGAGGATTAAAAATTACTTGCGATACTGCTCCTCCTTATTTCTGCTTAAATGAAACATCTTTATTAAATTATAATACAGCATTCAAACTTTCTCCACCTTTAAGGACAGAAGATGATCGATTAGCTATTATAGAGGGCATTAAAGATGGGACAATAGATGCAATTGCATCTGATCATAGATCAAGATCTAAAGATACAAAAGCGCAGCCATTTTCAGCCGCTTCTATTGGGGCATCAGGAATAGAAACGTTATTTCTATTAACATTGGAACTCGTCCATAAGAATATCATAGATTTAAATAAAGCCCTTGCCATGATTACAATTAATCCTGCAAAATTATTAAAAATTGAAGCACCTTCATTAAAAGAAAAAGAAGATGCTACTTTTTTTATTTTTGATGATAGGACTATTAATACAATCACTCAAGAGCACATGCAAACTAGTCCTACTCCTTTTGATGGAAGATCTGTTAAAGGTAGAGTAATAGGAACATTTATAAAAGGTCGTGTCGCATACATACATGACGAGCTTAATCAAAAATTAATAAAATGATTGATGATTTAAATTATTATTGGATATTAATTTCACTGTTTCTTTTTGGATATTTTATTGGATCAATTCCATTTGGCTTAATTTTAACTAAATTATCTGGACTAGGTGATATTAGAAATATAGGAAGTGGAAACATTGGCGCAACAAATGTTTTACGAACTGGCAATAAAAAAATAGCTCTGCTTACACTTATTCTTGATGGTGGGAAAGGAGCTTTAGCTATATTTATAACAAGTTTATTTTTTAAATTTTTCTTAATAAGAAATTTTATTGACTTAGAACCTCTTCAATCATTAGTTGCCGTTGGCGCAGTTATAGGTCATTGTTTTCCAGTCTGGCTTAGATTTAGAGGAGGGAAAGGTGTAGCAACTGGATTTGGATCAATAATTACTCTTAATTTTTTCGTTGGACTTGTAGCTTTATTGATATGGATAACAACAGCAAAAATTTTTAAAATAAGTTCAATGTCTGCTTTATTAGCATATCTTTTAATTCCAATATTAATGTTTTTTAATTCAACTGAAAATTATTTTTTAATTGCTTCTTTATTGATTTCATCCATTTGCTGGTTTCAACATAGAGAAAATATCAGAAGACTAATCAATGGCTCCGAACCCAAAATATAAAAATATTATTATTGTTATTTAAATAAAGTAATGTTAATTGCAACGAAATTACGTTTTCTTAATTATTAATATTTGATTACTTTTAACAAACCCAGGATAAAAATAAATGAAGTTAGTAATTGTTGAATCTCCCGCAAAAGCTCAGACTATAAATAAATATCTTGGAAGTGATTATAAAGTTTTAGCATCGGTTGGCCACATAAGAGACCTTCCATCAAAAGATGGAGCAGTACTTCCTCAAGAAAATTTTAAAATGTCTTGGGAGATGCATAAAGGTAAAGATAAAGTTATAAAAGAAATTATAAGCGAATTAAAACTAGCCGACACTCTAATCCTGGCTACTGACCCTGATAGAGAAGGTGAGGCTATAAGTTGGCATTTAAAAGAATATTTAAATAGCAAGAAAATTATCTTAGATAAACCTGTGCAGAGAGTAGTTTTTAATGAAATAACAAAAACTGCTATTTTAGAAGCTATGAAAAATCCTAGAGAAATAAACTCTGAACTAGTTGATGCTTATCTAGGAAGAAGAGCTTTAGATTATCTTATCGGGTTTTCAATTTCTCCAATCTTATGGAGAAAATTACCAGGATCTAAATCGGCTGGAAGAGTACAGTCAGTTGCATTAAAACTGATTTGTGAAAGAGAGTTGGAAATTGAAAAATTTAATATAGAGGAATACTGGTCAATTTCATCTGTTTTCATACAATCAACTAAAGAAAGATTCCCTGCTAGGTTGATTATACTAGATAACAAAAAACTTGCTAAGATGGATATTAAAAAAGAAGAAGAAGCAAAACTAGCCCTTGATAAAATTAAAAATTCAAAATTTAATATAACAAAAATTGAAAAAAAACGAGTAAAAAGAAACCCATTAGCGCCATTTACAACTTCAACATTGCAGCAAGAAGCTTCGAATAAATTAGGTTATGGAGCTTCTAGAACTATGAGCATAGCTCAAAGATTATATGAAGGTATAAATATAGGATCAGAAACAACTGGTTTAATCACATATATGAGAACTGATGGTGTTGAATTAAGTTCGCAGGCAATTGACGAAATAAGAACTGAAATTACTAATCGTCATGGAGCAACATATATACCTGATATTCCTAGAGTTTATAAATCTAAAGCTGCCAATGCACAAGAAGCTCATGAGGCAATAAGACCGACTGAAATTGGCCGCGATCCAGAATCTATTTCAAATTATCTTGATAATGAACAATTAAAACTTTATGAATTAATATGGAAAAGAACTATTTCCAGTCAAATGCAGTCTGCAGAATTAGACGAAACATCAGCTGATATAACATCAGAAGATAAAACAATTGCATTTAGAGCAAATGGCTCCCAAGTTTACTTTCCTGGATTCTTTGTCTATAAAGACAAAGAGAATGATAAAATTTTACCTAACTTAATTGATGGTGAAAAAGTAGATCTTGAAAAGGTTGATAGCGATCAGCACTTTACTCAGCCACCACCAAGATATACTGACGCAAGTTTAATTAAAAAAATGGAAGAATTAGGCATTGGTAGACCTTCAACTTATGCATCAATATTAAAAGTTTTAGTTGATAGAAATTACGTTGAAAAAGAAAAAGGCAAACATATACCTCAAGAGAGAGGTAGAATACTTACTGCTTTTTTAAATAATTTCTTTGGTCAATACATTCAATATGATTTCACTGCTGAATTAGAAAAAAAATTAGATAGTGTGTCTGATGGAAAGCTTAATTATAAAGTATTATTAAAAGAATTTTGGGATGGCTTTAAAATTCATTTAGATAAAATGTCAGAGTTAGAGAGAGATAAAATCCTTGAGGCCTTAGAAAATGAATTAACAGACTTATTTTTTCCAAAAGAAATTGATAACAACGAAAACAGTGAACCAAACAGAAAATGTCCTACTTGTTCAAATGGCAAATTAGGACTGGAATTAGGAAAATATGGAGCTTTCATTGGATGTTCTAATTATCCAGAATGTAAGTTTACTAGACAAATCGTTAGCAATCAAAATGATGAAGGTGATAATAATGATACATTTATACCTGAAAATAATGGTGTTTTAGGAATTGATCCAGATACTAATTTAAATGTTTTAATTAAAAAAGGGCCCTATGGAATCTACCTGCAACTTGGGGAAGAAAAAAAACCAAAAAGAACAAGTGTACCAAAACTTATTGAAGCAAATACGATTAATCTCGAAAAAGCCTTAAGTCTACTTTCATTACCAAGAGTTATTGGGACCCACCCTGAAACTGGGCAAGAAATAACAGCAGGAATAGGACGCTATGGGCCGTATTTAAAATATGCCATTAATTTCATTAGTATACCAGCAGATGAAACAGTAATGAATATTGGATTAAATCATGCTGTAGTATTAATTGGTGAAAACAGTCAAAATCTTGGCCGAGTATTAGGAGATCATCCTGATGGAAATGGACAAGTGCTGGCTAAGTCAGGTCGTTTTGGTCCTTATGTAGAATACAATAAAATTAGAGCCACTCTTCCTAAATCCATCTCTATGGAAGAAATAAATCTTGAACAAGCAATTGAATTAATAATTGCAAAAGCGGCAAGACCTCCTAGATCTAAAAAGAAAGCTACTAAAAAGAAGTAGTCCCTTAATTAATATGTTAGTTTAATAGTAATGAAAAAAAAAAATGATGATCAGGTTGATGAAATTTTAAATTCATTAATATTATCATTAGAAATAATCTCTATAGATAATGATGGCTTTGCAAAAGCAAGAATATTAGATCCCAAATTTTCTCAAAATATAATCAAAATCCCTTACAATAATCAAAATATAAAATTTGATGAAAATGATCATATATTAGGGCAATTGAGTTTTTCTAATGATAAAATAAAAGTTACTAAAATTATTAAAAAATTAGAAATTGAAAGAAAGTTTTTTTATGCGCAAGTTAAATTAAATTTTCAAAAAGAATTTATTCTTCAAGAATTAGAAAGAGGGAAAAAAAGTAGAGAGATAATTCTTCCTATAGTGCCCAAAAACTTAATTATTAAAAAAGGTGATATAGTTAAGGTCCAATCTGCATCAAGACAAACTCTAAAAAATTTAAAAGTTAAAAAGTTAAAAATAAATAAAAACTCTAAAAGAAATTATAATAGTCAATTAAACTATGCGGAAATAGTTGAAGTTATTGGATCTTCATTAAACCCAGAAACATACTCATATTTAGCAATTAGAGAGTATAATCTAAGTGATAAATTTGAAGAAGATGTTTTAGAAGAAATAAAAAAAATTAAGTCTCTTAAAAATCAATCTCGTGTTGATTTAACCTTAACTCCATTAGTTACTATTGATGGAGATAATGCAAAAGACTTTGACGATGCAGTTTATGCTGAGAGATTAAATAACAAAAAAGGCTGGAGAGTTTTAGTTGCTATAGCTGACGTATCTTATTATGTAGAAGAGAACTCTGCATTGGATAAGGAAGCAAGAAAAAGAGGAAATTCTGTGTATTTTCCAAATCTTGTTGTACCAATGCTGCCAGAAGAATTATCAAACGATTTATGCTCTTTAAAACCGAACTTAGATAGAGCATGTTTAACAGTCGAGATTATTTTAGATAATAATGGAATTAAAAATTCACATAAATTTTTTCAATCTATTATTAAATCAGCAAAACGTTTTACGTATAATGAAGTTGAAGATATTATTAATAATAAAGCTAGTTTAGATAACTTAGACAAAAAAATGTTAAAGGTTATTAATTCTTTGTATGAAGTTTATAATCTTTTAGAAAAACAGCGTGAAATAAGAGGTGCTTTAAATTTAAATTTACCAGAAAGAGTTATTTCTTTTGATCAAAAAGGTTGGCCCACTCATGTGGATACTATTTATGGGATAACTAGTAATAAGATAATTGAAGAGTTAATGATTTTAGCTAACGTTGCCGCTGCAGAAGAAATTAAAAACGCAAATATAGATTGTATATACCGAGTTCATGAGCCCCCTAGTCAAGAAAAATACAAAATATTAATCGATTTAATTGGAAAACCATTATCAAATATATTAATTGGAAAAGTTCCTCATCCTTTATTGATGAATAAAATCTTAAATTTATCTAATGGAACTCCTGAACAAGAAATCATAAACCAATCAATTTTAAGAAGCCAATCCCAAGCTAGATATGATAATATAAACAGCTCTCATTTTGGACTCGCTCTCAAAAACTATGGTCATTTCACTTCACCTATACGTAGATATGCTGATTTATTAATTCATAGAAAAATTATTTCTATAATTGAAAAAAATCATACAAAAAAAAATAGCCCTAATATAGAAGAAGAAATTGATTTAAAATTGATATGTGAGCATATTTCTAATACAGAAAGAACTGCAACTTCTGCTGAAAGAAAAACCACTGATAGATTAATCACTCTTTTATATGAGAATAAAATTGATGAAATTGTAGATTGTAATATCATATCTATTCATAAATTTGGAATCTTTGTGTCAATAGATAATGGTATAGCGGAAGCATTGTTACCTATTAAAGGATTACCTCATGACTGGTATAACTATGATGAAATAAAACAAATATTATATGGAGAAAGCACTGGTTACTCTTTTAAGTCAGGAATGGAATTAAAGGTAAAAATAACAGAAGTTTCTCCCTTTTTAGGAAGTATTGCTGTAAAATGGCATTCAGGAGGCATAAAGACAGTAACAAAAAATAATAGGAAAAAGAGAAGAAGGAAATAAATAAGAAATTTTATTAAAATCAAAACATTACAAAACTTGACTTTACTAAAAAAATGAATAAATTAACTTTAATATTTTCAGGAGTTTAAAATGGCTAAACCAGCTACATTACAAATTAAATTAATTAGTTCAGCAGACACAGGTTTCTTTTATGTAACAAAAAAGAACCCAAGAACAAAACCTGAAAAATTAGAATTGATGAAGTATGACCCAAAAGTCCGTAAACATGTTTTATTTAAAGAATCAAAAATTAAATAACAAACAGTTTTATTTACAATATGGATTATCTAATAATTTAATTTTCTGCAAGTCAGCTTTTACTATAAAATCACCGTAGTTAATTTCATAAAAGTGGACAACGCCAGTTTCATCTAATTCAAGTGTTATTTCATAGTCTGGTTTTGATTCCTTAGATTCACTAGCATAAAAAGCTAGTTTCATAGGCCAAATCATTTTTTTTGATAAATATTCATTATTTTTTAATTTTGATTTTCTTTCTTTACCTATAAAGGCAGAAACAATCTTAATTAATTCATTTTCTTCACTGCCAAAAAATACTTTTGAATTAAAGTGGTTCTCATTATTTTTTGCTTTATTAATTAGCTTTTTTAAATGATCGATAGGAAACAGAATTTCATTATTAAAAGACAAATTTATTTTTTTTTTATTTATTAAAGATCCAATTACTTTATTATTAGATTTTTCAACGTATCCTTCATAATTATTTTCTCCATTAAAATCACTTTTTTCATTAAGTTGAAAGCTATGCAAAGTTCCATCGTTGTTTTCAAAGGTTTTATAACTAGAAAAGCTTTTAGCATTTTTTTCATTAGGCAATTGATATACTAAAATATAATCTTCAGAAACATCCCATCCATTACAAACTTTTTTTATTTCAAAAATTGTTCTACCTTCACCACCTTCAAGAGAACTGTTTTTATTAATTTTCTGAACACTCAAAATATAATTGGCAGTATGAGATAAAAGTTGAACACTATAAGAAGTTTTAATAATTGAAAAAATTAGAACAAAAGATATTATAATATATTTTTTTAAAAACACTTAAATATATCCTTATAAATTTATTAAATAATTGTTTTATAACCTAATAATTTTGGTTGTTTAATCAAAAATTTAATTTATGTTAATTAACTATGAAAATATCAAAAATTCCAATAAAAGATAATGATACATTATATAAATTTTATAACCAATGTATTAATGAAAAAGTGTTAGCAATTGATACTGAATTTATAAGAGAAAACACTTATTACCCTTCATTGTGCTTAATACAAATAGCAGGATCAGATTTTGCAAGTGCCATAGATCCTTTTTCTGGAATAGATCTTAGTATAATATGGAAATTATTAGCAAACAAAAATATTTTAAAAGTGTTCCATGCTGCTAAACAAGATATAGAAATTTTTTTAAATCTAACAGGTGAAATCCCTTATCCTATATATGATACTCAAATTGCCGCAATGTTTTGTGGATTAGGTGATCAAATCGGATATGAGGGTTTAGTAAATAAATTTTTAGGTTTATCTGTTAATAAAGAATTGCAATTTACAAATTGGCTTCAAAGACCTCTATCTAAAAATCAAATTGACTACGCAATATCTGATGTTACTCACTTAATGAAAATTTATCCATTAATTGAAAAACTTATTAACAAAAGTAATAGAACGGAATGGGTTGAGAAAGAGATGCAATCCATAAGTGACCAAAATTTATATGAAATTGATCCTTTCGATATTTGGAAAAGGATAAAATTAAAAAACTCTAAACCAAAGACCTTGAATTTACTTAAATACCTTGCTGCTTGGAGAGAAAATGAGTGTAAGGAAAAAAATATACCCAGAAATAAATTAATCAGAGATGAAGTTCTTGTTAACGTGTCTTATCAGTCACCTCAAAATATTGTTGAACTTAAAAAGATAAGAGCTTTTCCAAAACAACTTTCACATAAAAACTGCAATGATATAATTGAAACAATCCAAAATGCCAATAAAATCATACAAGAAGATTGGCCTAATGTAATCAAGACCTATAAAAAGTCTAATATATCTAGTAACAGTGTAGAGCTATTAAGATTATTATTAAAAGTTTCTTCTGAAGAGAGTGGTTTAGCAGAAAAACTTATTGCTAACAGTGATGATCTTCGGGATTTAATTGATGCTAAAAATAATGATTTAAGAGTTTTTAAAGGTTGGAGGAACGATGTATTTGGAAAAGAAGCAATATCATTATTAAATGGTAACCTTGGGTTTAGATTAGAAAATGGTCAAGTCAAAAAAATTCAAATTTGATTATTTTTGTTTCTAATCATCAAATTAATTATATTTTGAATTGTTTCAAAAGTTATTTTTTTCTTAGTTTCTAATAAAACTCTATCTAAATTATCAATTACGGAAATAACAGTTTCAAAATTTCTTTCTATTCTCTCTATAATATAAAGACATTGCTTATCATTTAATATTAGTTTTTTCTCTTCAGAATATTTAACACAAATAGTATATAAAAGGATTTCATCAGGTAATTTTATTTCGCAAGACATCAGACTTCTCATTCTAGAATTCAAATCATCTAACCCCCAATCTGTGTTAAAGGCAGATAGCCTTGAAAGAAATAAAACTGACCCAGAATTGTATTTAACTTCATTTAAGAAATGCATTACCATTTCTGATGAAAAATCTTTGCTTGGAAGAAAATTATCAACAATAAAATTATTACCTTTTTCTGCTAATCTAATTTCTTTAGAAGTTATTGACGATAAAGTTATACAATCTACTTTTTCTTGATAAATAGAGCTTATGTGAGTTTTGCCGCAACCTTTAGGGCCATATATAATAATAGCTGGTATAGAATTTTTATTTTTATAATTTTCCCAAAAATCAAAATTATCAATTAATTCAACTGCATCCTTATTACAATCAGAAATTATAAAATTATCACTATTGTTGATAGTTTTAAATTTTAATGGAAGAGCTAATTGAGCATTAAAGATTTTGTTATCTATTCTTTTATTTTCATTTTTCATAAATCAATTGTTTTCAAATAATAGATTATAATAATATCTTACTAATACTCCAATTATAGCAGCAACTGGAAGAGCTATTAAAACTCCTATCAGACCAGCCAAATGAGCTCCAGATAACAAGGCAAATATAATCCAAATAGGATTTAATTTAATTGCATTTCCAACAAATTTAGGCGTTAAATAATAACTTTCCAACAATTGGCCAGACATAAAAATTAAGAGCAAAAAGATTAATTCAGAATTAAAACCAAATTGAGTTACTCCTAATATTAATGTAAACCCTCCTCCCAAAATAGCTCCAACATATGGAATAAAAGAAATTATACCAGCAAAAAAACCTAACAAAATACCAAAATTAATATCGACTAAATATAATGTAATACTGTAAAATATAGATAAAATTAGACAGATTAAACCTTGCCCTCGAATAAATTTAGATAAAATAGAATCTATTTGTTCTATAATAATAGCAAAATGTTGAAAATCTGCTTTTTTTGCAATTTTAAATATAAATGATTTTAAAATATGAATTTCTAAAAGCATATAAAAACTAATAACAAACACTAGAATTATATTAAAAAACCCATTAAAAAACAAAATGCTATGATTAATAATATTGTTGCCAGCACTAATTAAATTTGTAAAAAAAGGTTTTATAAAATTAAAATAGTATCCATTTTCAATATTTTCTTTGAGTAAGTATGTATCATCTAATTTATTAATTAAATTTTCAATTTTTTCTAAGTATAAAGGTGTCATTAACACTAAATTTTGCAATTGTTTTAGAATGATTGGAGATACTAAAATAAAAATAGCTAAGATACACAGGATAAAAAATAATATAGATAAAAAACTAGCTAAGGTTTTGTTTATATATTTTTCGACCCTTGTTTTTAAAGGATTAACAATATAAGCAATCATGAAAGCTAAAACAAAAGGAATAATTATTTCAAATAGATACATAGTTAATATAAATAATATAAATAATATTATATAAATATTATAAATTTTTGGTTTTGTTGTTTTCATCAAATTAGACATCTTATAATTAATTATTACCTTATATTAAATTCAATTTTTAAGTATATATTGCTTGTTATTAACATTTTTAAAGACTAAACCTTTTTCAAAGATAGCTTGAAAAAAAGATTTTTTACTACCTAAAAAATCAACTACAATTCTTCCACCTGAACTCGCAATAGATATAACTTTAACCTCTTGTACAAATGGTAAACTCCTTATAGTTTTGATTGATAAAGGCCAGATATCTATATTTTTTTGGACAACAGTATCACCTTTTCTATATTGTTTTATTTGAGTATCAAACAAACCTCTACTTATATCTTCAAAACTATTAGATAGATCTTTATCTACTGTTCTTATTGCTTTATTGTTATATGAAATTAACTCATCATTTATTTTAATAATTCCTGATTTATTAAATCCAACTATTGATTTAACTGTTATACTTTTGTTACTTAAAATTAGTGGCTCAGTTAAAATGCTGGAGGCACTTATAGGAATAGGTATCCAAAGATCAACTCTATTTGAAATATTTGGATCAATTACGTTATCTATCTTCCAATTTAATTCTATTGAGTTTAATATATTATCAACTTCATCCTGAAACATTCTTTCTTCAATATTGTAAATTGATATTTTAGTTTTTAGAGGAGTTTTATTGCCTGGAAGCACATTTTTTAATTTTCCAGTATTATCAAATAATTTAGCATAAGTACTTAAATATGTTTTTCCATCATTTAACATTATTGGCTCTGCAACAACTAATAACACTGAATCTGTATTTTCATTTTCTGCTAACTTTTTAATTATATTCTCATCAGAATTTAAAATCACTTTTGTCGTCATGTTTCTTTTTAAATATAAACTTCCCTTTGCTAATTTTAATTTAACTAAACCATCTAACTTTTTTAGCTTCTTATTCCAGACTGAGTACCATAAATCATTTGGGTCCCAGAGAATAAAACCTCTAGGACCTCTATAAATAGGTAGAACTGAAATGGGTTTTCTATAGGTTTCAGCGTATTGTAACTTGTTTTTTAAAAAAAACTTAATAACTGCTTCTCTATTAAAACATATATCAAAATCTGCTTTATATCTTTTATTACTATTAGCTTCACTATTAATTTTTAAATACTCTACTATATTCAATTCTTTATAGTTTTCCGGTGTTATAATAGAATTATTTAAAGTTAATCTTGATAACAACCTAGACAAGGCTATTTTCTTGGATTGTTCTTCAGCTGCACTTCTTGCTTCCAATAGGTTTTTTTTTGTAATATCAACCTTAATGTTTTGAATATAAAATGATGAATTACTACAATCATCAACGATTGAAGCAATAGCATTTGTATCAATTAAAATTATTTCAAAAATAAAAATAATTATTATTTTAAAACATTTTACAATCATTTTTAACGAAACCTAATTTTTTAATTGAAAATCAATTGTAACATCGATATATCAAATACATTATTTTGCATAACATTATAAGTGATTTTTAAGCTTAAATTTATTTTTCTAATGACATTCTTTATTATAGATTGATTTTCAATGACAATAAAAGAGACTAAATCAAATAAAAATACCCCAAATAAAAGACCAACAATTACTTATAGTGATGCTGGAGTTGATATTAGTAAAGGGGATGATTTAGTTTCAAAAATATCTCCAATAGCCAAATCAACAGCAATAAAAGGCTCTACAGGTGAAATAGGTGGATTTGGAGGGTTGTTTGATTTGAAGAATGCTGGGTTTAAAGATCCTATTCTTGTTTCGAGCACTGATGGAGTTGGAACAAAATTACAGTTAGCAATTGAAACTAAATATTATTTTAACATAGGTATTGATCTAGTTGCTATGTGTGCTAATGATGTTTTAGCTCAAGGAGCAGTTCCTTTGTTTTTTATGGATTATTTTGCAACAGGTAAATTAGATAATGAAATAGCTATTCAAGTCATAAAAGGAATAGCAGAAGGTTGCAAAAAATCTGGATGTGCTCTTATAGGCGGTGAGACTGCTGAAATGCCTGGACATTATCCATTTGGAAGCTTTGATTTAGCTGGTTTTTGTGTTGGTGCAGTGGAAAGAAATAAATTGCTTGATAAAAGCAATGTAAAAAAAGGTGATAAAGTAATAGCTGTATCTAGTAGTGGCATTCATTCTAATGGTTATTCTCTTGTAAGAAAAATATTAGAGTCAAACTCTATTAATATTTTTGATAAAGCTGTTTTTGATAAAGATAAAAGTTATGCAGATATATTAATGGAGCCAACGTTATTATATACTAATGCTTTCATAGCAGCCAACAAAAACTTTAAAGTTAAATCCATAAGCCACATTACTGGAGGAGGATTAATTGAAAACCCTCAAAGAGCATTCAATCAAAATCTAACATTACAATTTGATATGAATAATTTTTTATTACCACCTGTTTTTAGTTGGCTCAAAGAACAAGCAAATATCTCTTTTTTTGAATTAGCCAGAACCTTCAACTGCGGAATAGGGTTATTAATATTTGTTGATAAGCATGACGCAGATGAAATAATTTATGATATAAATGACAATGGTTATGATTCATTTATAATAGGAGATATGATAGATAAGACAGGAATTAAGAATGTCTTGTTTGATGGCTGGAACATATAAAATATATATTATATAAAATGATTAATCCAAATATAGCAATACTTATTTCTGGTTATGGCAAAAATATGGAAGCTATAATCCAATCTTCAAAAAATAATGATTTAAAAGCTAAAATTAAAATTGTAATTGCAAATAAAGATTGTATGGGTATTCATACTGCAAAAGAATTAGGTGTAAAGACTTTAATAATTAATAGAAAAGAAATGATTTCTAAAAACTCTTTTGAAAAAAAATTATTGTCTATTTTAGTAAAAAATAAAGTAGACATTATATGTTTAGCTGGTTTTATGGAAATACTCAGTAAAGAGTTTATTAAATACTGGGATAACAAAATTCTTAATATTCATCCTTCCTTACTTCCTTTATTTCCTGGATTAAATACACATAAAAGAGCTTTAGAATCAGGAATGAGCGTGCATGGTGCAACTGTTCATATAGTTACAGAGCAAATTGATAAGGGGCCTATTTTATCGCAAGGGGTAGTTCGAGTTTTTAAAAAAGATAATGAAACAAAGTTAAAAGAAAGAGTGTCACAAATCGAACATATTTTATATCCTAAAACTATTTCAGAATTTGTAAAAAACTTAAATAATAATAAGATCAATGACATTGATTTAGACAAATCAAAAAATAATGAAAAAAACATTGATACTCTTATGTCAATAAATGTATAAACAAATCAAAATATAAGGAGATTAATAATGGATAAAAAAATAGATAAAGAAACACTTCAACATAAAGAATTTTATGACGGGTTTTTAAAGTTTACCACTTATACCGCTGTAATTATTATTTTAATTGTTGTTCTGATGGCAATTTTTTTAGTATAAAATTTAAAAACCTAAATAAGCAACTCTATTTCAGCAAAGAAAAAATTAATTTCATTAATAGCATTTTCTGAACTATCAGATCCATGAACAGAATTAGCTTCAATACTTTCTGCAAATTCTTTTCTTATAGTGCCTTCATCAGCTTCTGAAGGGTTAGTCGCTCCCATAACCGTTCTATTCAAAATAACAGCGCCCTCACCTCTTAAAACTTGAACTATAATTGGTCCAGATATCATAAACTCAACTAGATCATTATAAAAAGGTCTATCTTTGTGAACTTCATAAAACTTTTGGGCGACTGCCTTGGATAAATGCAATCTTTTTTGAGCTATTATTTTTAAACCAGCTTTTTCAAACTTAGCATTTACTAGACCTGTCAAGTCTCTTCTAGTAGCATCTGGCTTAATAATAGATAATGTATTTTCGATTGCCATTCTATACTCCAAATCAATAATTAATTATACAGCTTGATATATTTTTTAATATAGATAATCAAGGATTATATGACTAAAATATCTAAATAAAACTATTATAAAAATGAACTAAGGCAAAGACCTAATTAATACCGTTGCATACCATCTATCTTCAAAAACATACCAAAAGGAATTCCTTGCTACATTAAGATATATAAAAGGAGAAATTTTATCTTCTAAATCAACAAAAAATATTTTAAATATTTTAAACATTATACTTTTTTATAGTCCTTAATCAATTGAAAAAGCATTTTAACTCCCCATCCTACCCCACCACTTGGTATAGTTGGACTAGATTTATTCTTCCATGTAACTCCGGCTATATCTAGATGTGCCCAGGGTGTACTTTCAACATGTCTTTTCAAAAAACAAGCAGCGGTTATTGAACCTGCTCCAAGACCACCTATATTTTTCATGTCTGCTATTTCAGTTTTAATTAATTGATCATATTCATCATCAAGTGGCATTTCCCAAACTTTTTCTCCACTTTTTTCACCGGCTTTAAAAATACATTCAGAAATTGTCTTGTTATTTGAAAACAAACCTGCTCTTACACTTCCCAAAGAAACAATAATAGCACCTGTTAAGGTAGCTAAATTTATCATAAACTCAGGTTTAATATTTGTTTCTGTCCAAGATAATAAATCAGCTAAAACTAGTCTTCCTTCTGCATCAGTATTTAACACCTCTATTGTTTGACCAGATATTGATTTAACTACATCTCCTGGTCTTTGAGCATCTCCATCTGGCATATTTTCGACTAGCCCAATGACGCCAACAATATTCATTTTTAGCTTTGAAGAAGCAACAGTCTCCATCAAACCAGTGACTGTTGCAGCGCCCCCCATATCCCACTTCATATCTTCCATTAATTTTGGAGGCTTTAGAGACAAACCACCTGAGTCAAAACAAACGCCTTTTCCAATAAATGATAGTGGAGCAACATTAGACTTTCCACCCAACCATTCCATAATTACAACTTTACTTGGTTTTCTAGAACCTCTTCCAACAGCTAAAAGAGCATCCATACCAATTTTTTTTAATTTAGCTTCATCAAATACTGTAACTTTAACTCCAATTTTTTTTAATTGTGAGCAGCGTTTGGCAAAACTCTCTGGGAAAAGTATGTTTGCTGGTTCCCAAACCAAATCTCTAGCAGTATAAACACCTTTTGCGATACTTATAACTTCTTGATATTTTTTAGTAATTTCTTTAGAGCCAATACAAACAAATGTTACTTTATGTAGCGATTCATTCTTTTTTGATTTTATTTTTTTATAATTAGAAAACTTGTATGAACTAAGTAAAATTCCCAAAGCAATTTTATTATTGATATAAGGTTCATTTTCATAAATTCTAATATTAGAGAACCCTATATTTTTACAAGAATTATAAATATTACCTCCTAATTCTTCTAAATAATTATCAGTAGCTTTTATATCTTTTTGTAATTTTCTTTTTACTAATAAAAAAGTACCTTTTTCAGATCTTATAATTAAAAAATTAGAAGAATTAATTGTTATATTATTTTTCAAAAAAGATAATAAATTTTTATTTATCGCTAAATTTTTAGATAATAAGTCATTTTTTTCTGAATAAAATAGTACATGAACCTCATCAACTTTAATTGTCTTTATGGAGTTATCTTGTTCTTCAAAATCAATATTTAAAAATCTTTTTTCGTCCTGCATTTTATTTCCTTATGTTTATTCTTAGTATTGCAATAAATTAAATAAGATATACTAATAAAAATAATTTATACTATCAATAAATGAGAGCTAATGCTTAATGATTTTATCAAAATATATTTTTAAACAAACTTTAACAAGTGTTTTCATTTGTACTCTAGTTTTTTTAAGTGTGGTTTGGTTGAGCCAATCATTTAGGACAATTAACTTAATTATAGATAAAGGAGCTAATATTTCTGATTTTTTTATTTTATCAGCATACAGTTTTCCTAATTGGCTAGTTATTTCTTTACCTTTTGGAACATTTGCAGGATGTATGATTTCTTATTTAAGATTAGATAGCGATAAAGAAATTATAGTTATGAAAGCAGCTGGAATAAACACTTTAAAAATTAGCAAACCAGCTATTTATGTTGGTCTAATGTCATCTGCTATTTTGTTTATTACCGTACATTTTATCCTACCTTTATCTTATAAAAATTTTAAATCTTTACAAAATGAAATTAGAAATAGTTCTCAAGAACTTATAATTAAAAATAATATTTTTGTAGATTTAAATGATACGCAAACAATTTATGTTGGAGAAATTAATAAAAATAATTTTTATGAAGAAATTTTTATTCAAGATCGGACCGACTCAAAACAAATTATAGAACTTTTTTCTAAAAATGGATTTATAAGTAGTAAAGGCAACAAGTTAACCCTTTACATGAATCAAGGAACAAGAATTTCAACCAATGAAAATAATAACTCTACTATTATGGATTTTAAAAAATATAATATTGAAATTAAAAAGAATATAATTCAGTCAAATAATGACGTTAGAGTAATTGAATATAATGAATATAACTTTTTTGATTTGATTAAAAAAGCAAACAAAGACATAAAAAATCAGGGTAAACTTCTAGCAGAAGCTCATAATAGGAATACTATGTCTCTTTTGCCTATAGTATTCACAATAATTGCTATGATTAGTACTTTAACTGGTTATCAATCAAGAAAGCCATCTATATATAGAAAAATAATAAGCATAAGTGTATTAATTTTAATACAAAGTTTAATAATTATTATAAAAAACAAAGCACACTTTAATTTAACATTTCTACCTATAATGTATTTGTTACCATTTAGCTTTATTATAGTTGGGTTTTTAATATTATATAAAAATATAAATTTAAATTTATATAAATTTTTACATATTTTTAATTTTAAAAGAA
>JAQBXK010000055.1 GCA_027625145.1 Pseudomonadota bacterium | reverse complement strand
TTGGTAGCGTAGAAAAGTGGTTAGAAACCTTCTAACACTTTTCCAACGTTTCTATTGCTTTTCAATAGTATCACATCTTTCATTTTTGCTAATTTTGAAATAGCAATGTTAGAAAGTTGTTAGAAAGTCTGAAAAATACATAATAATAACAATGACTTACTGCGTTGGAACTATTGAGTGGGAATAGTTTTTTTGTTGATATTAAAAAAACATAAACACACTATTTAGAAAAAAATATTAATAGTTGTTAACAAAGTAAAAATATACGTAAATTATTTTAATAATTATATAATGAATTTTTACTTAATTATAATTTTTGCTAAAGTGAACAAGTCATATCTTGTCCGCAACATAATGGAGATTTAATCTTTCCATGATCATTAGGACATTTTGAGACCTGAACTGTTGTACCGTCTTCTTTAGTAAGAATATCATTTACTAAGGGGGCATCGCATTTTGCACAGCTAGCATTAACTGCCATTCCACATTTATTACATTCATATGTTGCCATTTAAGAAATCCTTTTTACTAAAATTTAATTATGAAATAGTTTTATAACATTATTTTTTATAAAAAAAAAAATAAAAAACATTTTACATCAAGAATTTTATATTTATGTATAGTATGATGAATGAATATATATAAATCGGAACTCTAATGAAGCTTAAAGGAACAGAATTTCAACTTAAAGTATGGAATCAAATTAAAAAAATACCTAAAGGCAATGTTAAAACCTATAAAGAAATAGCAAAAATAATAGGAAGGCCAAATTCAGCAAGAGCAGTTGCAAATGCATGTGGTAAAAATCCTTTTTTAATTAAAATACCTTGTCATAGGGTCATTCGTTCAGATGGCGGGTTAGGTGGATATAGCGGGAAAGGTGGGGTAGATATGAAAAAGAAACTATTAATGAATGAAGGTTGTATGAAGTTTAATTAATTAAATAGGTTTATTATCTAGTCGTTAATAGTTTAATAAAATTCTTCATTGACAAATGGGTTTAAAAAAATGAGTGATAGTATTGATTTAAGAAAAAGAATTTTAAAAATGAGAGAAATTAATAATATTGATCAAAAAAATGTATCATTTATTCAAAATCCAGAACAAGATAATAAACTAAATCATCAGACAAAACTTAATGTTCTAGAGACAAATAAAATTAAAAAAGACATTTTTAGAAATGTTACTAATGAAGAAACTATAGTTAAAAAGAATATTGATTTTGATCATAGTAAAAATGATCAATTAAATATGAGTTATGATGCTCAATTTAGAATTCTTGGAAATAAATTTAATGAAGTTTTAGACGTTATATCAGATATTTCTTCAACTGTAGATAGATTAGAAAAAGTCATCTATTTAAAAGAAACAGAATATAAAGTGGTTAGCAATAAATTAAACTGGTTCAAATTAAAGCCAGTTGTTTTTATTGTTGTTATAGGACTATTTGGACTATCTTTTTTTTATTTTACTACTTTTTCAGAAAAATTAAATATTATAATACAAGATATTTTTTCTATTAGTGTAAAATAATTATTTAATTTCTAATAAAAATTATTCAATTAAGATCTATATCTAATATGGTTATATTGAAATGATAACATGTATCACCATCTTCATTGTCTTCAAAAATTACACCAAGAAAATCACCATTAATAGTTACATCCGCTGAATCTAATTTGTTTTCTCTTCCTTCGACTTTAATATTTTTAGAACCAAGGGACGTTCTTAAATAGTTTTGTATTTTTCTAATTGTAATTCTATCCATTATTAAATTCCATCAATTTATTAAAAATAATATTTTTTTATAAAGTACAATATATAATTCAAAATTAAAATATAATTCTTAATGCTAATTATATTTTCTTAATTCTATTTTTTTTTCAAATATAGATAGCATTTGAGGAAAAATTCTACTTTTATCTAAAACTTTATTATGATTTTTTATTAAAAAATTAGGATTTTCCCTATTACCTTTGTTACTAATTTTTATAATTTGATAAAGAGCTTGATCATGCGTATGTCTATAAATTGAAAAAACGGCAATGTCATATTTGCTATCAATAGCATAGTCTTTCCAAAGCCCTGATGAAACTTGTTTACTATATAGGTTTAATATTAAAGTTAATTCAGTTTTTGAAAAATATATAATATTTTTATCTGATTTTTTTTTATTATTGATATTTTTTGAAATATTATCCTTATTTAAAAAGTAATTAGACCTTTTTGTAAAATTTAAAATTTGCATTATTTTTTTCCTAAATATTTTTAATTTATGGTATTGTAATACTATAAACTTAATCAATTGATTTTTTTCATTTTAGAGACTAATAATTAGTCAAATTTGATTAATATTATTTTTTAATAAATAAATGGGTTTTATATGGCTGATATTTTTGATGAAGTTTCTGAAGATCTAAGACAAGATCAAATGCTTCAAATATGGAAAAAATACAGGAAATTTATTATTGGTTTCATTATTTTATTAATATGTTCAATTATAGGACATCAAGGTTTCAATACTTGGTCTAAAAATAAATTAAATGCAGAGTCTCAATATTTTTTTAATTCTTTAGCTAAATTAGAAGAAAATAAGTTCAAAGAAAGTATTGAATTATTTAAAAATAGTCCTTCTGATAAGTCTAATGGTTATTCTATGCTTTCTACTTTTGGTCTTGCAGAATCATATTATAAAAATAATGATATAAAACAGATGATATCAAGTTATGAAATCATTTATAAAAATATTGATTTTGACGATTATTATAGGCATTTAGCTAGGTTTTTATCAGTTATTAGAGATAACGTAAGTTCATTTGATCAGTTGCATGAACGATTGAAACCAATTTTAAATAGCCCTAGTAAACTTCAATCATTAGCAGCAGAATTAGAAATAATGCTATTTATAAACTTTGATAAGATAGATGAAGCCAAAGCAGAGTTGGAAAAGTTGTTAGATAGAAAAGATATTTCCCTTGAGCAAAAAAATAGGTTATCTTTAATTAGCCAACTGTATGGTAAAAATGAATAAAATAGCAAATATATTTATTTTATTTTATTTATTTTTATTAAATGGATGCTCTTCTATTGAACAAATAGATATGAGTAAATCAAGTTATATTTTTAAAAAACAAAATATAGTTTCTTTTATAAAAGATTCTAAAAAATATGATGCTGAATTAAATTCTCCTTTAAATAACTTGAATAACTTAAATGCTAAATCAAACAACTTATCCAATTCAAAAGTTAACTTTCCATTAAAAAAAATATGGGATATAAATACATACCAAAAAATTGACGATACAAACCCTCTTTTGCCAGATCCAATTTTTATATTATCAAGTATTTATTTGATTAATAGTAATGGTCAGCTTTTAAAAGTTAATGCTAATAATGGAAAGTTAATTTGGAAAAAAAGTATCTTTAAAGACCTGGAAAATGCAATTATAGGACCTCCGTCTATTGCAGGAGAATATATTAGTAAAGATCTGATTAATATATATATACATTCAGGGAATAATGAACTTTTTTCAGTTAATGGTATTACTGGAAAGATTAATTGGAAAAAAACGTTTGAGCTACCTTTTAGAGGTGGTATTACTTTTTTTGAAAAACAAATTTTATTAAGTGACTATGTAGGAAACATTTTTTCTGTCAATAATGATGTTGGTAAAATTAATTGGAAGACTTCACTGAGTACTGATTATAATTCAGTTTATACTCTGGCTCGACCAATTATTGCAAAAGATAAAGTTATTGTTCCTGGAACAGGTGGCAGTTTTTTTGTTTTATCATTAATGTCTGGGAAAATTATCTGGTCTGATAATATTTCTTCAAGTTCGCAATTACCAAAGGTGTTTCATACTGGTGACATAGTAGCAAACCCTATTTATTATGAGGGTATGGTTTATGTGGTTTCTCAATCTGGTTATACATCTGCTTTTGATATTGAAACTGCTGAAAAAATATGGACGTTACCTATTGGAGGAATTGAAACTCCTACATTATCTGGTAAAACTATATTTATTGTAGGAAACATGGGCGCCTTAGTTGCTGTTGATAGATTGACAGGTGAAGTGAGATGGCATAATAAATATGATAGTAAAGTTAATGTGGGTTCATATTTTTCAGATGAAGCTATAGCTATTTACAAAGCTCCATTATTAGCTGATTCTAAATTATTATTTTCTGATCATTATGGCGACATTTCCATCTTAGATGCTGACAAAGGTATTGAATTGGATAGGTTGTCAATCGGAAAGTTAGCTACTTCACCTATTGCAGTGAATAATAAAATATTTTTTCTTAAAGCCAATGGAAAATTATTAGCTTATGAATAATCTTTATTTCTTAAATTTTAAGGTTTAATTAATGTTTAAAATTGCATTAGTAGGCAGACCAAATGTTGGAAAATCTACTTTATTCAATCGTTTGGTTGGATCTCGTAACGCAATAGTTAATGATCAACCTGGCGTAACTAGAGATAGAAAATATGGTACGGCTAAACTTGCTGATCTAGAATTTATCTTAATTGACACAGCTGGTATAGACGATACTTTAAAGGGAAACCTAGATAATGAAATTAAATTTCAAACTAATATAGCAATAGAAGAAGCAGATTTAGTAATATTTGTAATTGATGGAAGAGCTGGAGTGCTTCCTGCTGAAAAAACATTCTCAAAAAAACTTAAAATTAGTAACAAACCGGTTATAATACTTGTAAATAAATGTGAAGGTTCTGGAGGTATGTTAGGTCTTGCTGAAAGCTCCTCATTAGGTTTTGAAGTGAGTGTTCCTTTCTCAGCAGAACACGGAGAAGGTTTGTCAGATCTATACGATGAATTAAAAGATAAAATTCCTTTAATAGATAATTTAAATATAGATAACACAATAATAAATGACAATGATACAGATCTTTTTCCTACAATTAGACTTGGAATAATTGGGAGACCTAACACGGGAAAATCCACTTTATTGAATAGTATTGTTGATCAAAAAAGAGTTGTTACTGGATCAAAAGCAGGAATCACTAGAGATGCAATTGAAGTTTCATGGACTTATAACAAACAGCCTTTTTGTATTGTTGATACGGCAGGTTTAAGAAGAAAATCTAAAATCTCAGATGCAATAGAAAAAAGTATGATATCGGATACTTTAAAATCCATTAAATACAGTAATATTTGTATATTGCTTTTTGATGCTTCTGTTGGTTTAGAAAAGCAAGACTTAGTAATTGCAAGAATGATAGTTGGTGAGGGCAGAGGTTTAATTATTGGTGCCAATATGTGGGACAAGGTAATTAATAAAGAAGAGACCAAAAAAAATATTTTTTATCAATTGCAAAATTCTTTATCTCAAATAAGAGATGTTCCTGTTGCATTCATATCTGGCCTTCATGGAAACGGTATAAAAAGCTTAATGAATGTTTCTTTGGAGATTAGAAGACGGTTAGATATAAGAATTTCAACCGGAAAATTAAATAGATGGTTAGGCCCTATTATAGAAAATAACCCAGCTCCTTTATATAAAGGTAAGAGAAATAGAATTAGATACATAACGCAAGTTAATGT
Source organism: Pseudomonadota bacterium (assembly GCA_027625145.1). GTDB lineage: Bacteria > Pseudomonadota > Alphaproteobacteria > Puniceispirillales > Marisalimonadaceae > CAJJBL01. The sequence continues at coordinate 3,923 of JAQBXK010000055.1, read as the reverse complement.
TAGACCTCCAACATTTGCTTTATTTATGTCTAGTCCAGAAAATTTGCCTGATAGCTATAGCCGTTTTATTGTATCTTCTCTTATGGATGATTTTGACTTAGCTGGATTACCTATTCGTTTAATGTTAAGAAAAGGAAACAACCCTTATGTTGAAGGTTAATTTAATAAATTAAGCCTGGTTTGTTGATAAATCTTGGTCGTTATCTTTATCTAAAATAATATCTGTGATTTCTTTTTGAGCAAGATTATTTTCATTAGAAATATTTTCTAACTCTAATAATTTTAGTTTTTCAGCTTCTAGTTTTTGTGCTTCTAATTTAGCTCTTTTTGCTATTTCTTTTAGAAGGTCTGTATCATCTCTTTCAACAGTTGTAAAAAAACTACCTAATATATTTTTTCTTTTCATTAAACCCATAATTCTAATTTCTTTAGTGGATCTCTCATATGATAGCTCAATTTTTTTTGTAGCAATGCCAGCTATTCTTGTTTCAATGAATTCTTTTTCTAAGGCAGCCTTTATTCTCAATCCAGTGTTTGTTTTTATTTTTACTAATTTTAAACAAGCTGAGTTTGTTCTTCTCATCAAATCGTCACCGATTTCTTCTAATTGCATTCTTGAAGGTTTTGGAACTCTTATATTGATAAATTGAGATCCTACTTCATTTTTAGCAGGGAAACCATTTTGTTTAATAAATTCTAATACTTCTTCGATATATTCTTTATTATATACCATTAATTGAACTTTCATTGGATCATCAGGAGATTCTACATTTCCTAAATCACCTAATCTTCTTTTTCTACCATTCATTATTAATTGAAGTGAATTAAAAACTTTAATATTAGCATGTTCAGATCTAATATCTTCTATAATTTCTGCAAAATCTTCAATTGCTCTTTCTAAATTTGAAATTGCTTCAATTGAATAACTTTCTTCATTGTTATTTATTGCTTCCACAAACTTATCCTAAAATTATAATTACAATCAATAATATAGCTTATATTATCAATATTTTATTTCAATTTCAATTCTTCTATTTTTAGCTCTTCCTTTAGCTGAATCATTTTGTTCCAATGGTTTAGTTTCACCAAAGCTGATGGCTTTTAATTTTTCCATTGGGATTGTTTTAGTTTTAGATAACTCTTGAACAACACTTGCTGCTCTTGCTGCAGCTAAATCCCAATTATCACGATATTTGCCGCCAAATATAAGTGGAACATCATCTGTATGTCCTGATACGTTTACTTGACCCGCTCCTTCGCCACTTACTTGAGCAATTTTTTGCATTATAGCTTTTGCCTGTTTTGTTAGTGTTGCAGATCCTGATCCAAAAGCTCCAGCAGATCCTACGGTCACAATAACTCTATCTTTTTCTCTTTGAATTTCTGCTAATCCTTGCCCTATCTCTTGTTTAAGAGCAACTCTTAATTGATCCTCACTATAATCAGCTTTTTTAGATTTTTCTTTATTAGCCGCATTATCTTGAGAACTTTCTTTTTCAAGTTCTTCAATTTTTTCTTTAAGTAATTTATTTTCATCGTTTGATGATGCCATTGATTGAATGTTTTTATCAATTCCACCTATTAAAACATCTGTTTCTGTTGCTCCAGTATCTTCTCTAGCTTTTTCCACAATTTCCAAAGTATCTTTAATTAACTTAGAAATCTGGGTACTATCTTTATTTTCTGTTTGGATACTAACTAATACTTTATCATCAATTACCTCTACTTTTATATCTTGTGAGGAGGTTTTTTCTTTAATAGTTTCAGCTAATTGTTTTGCATCCATAACTTCTTTTGAGTTATTTTTGCTAAGACCTTCATCAATTTCTGATTTCATATCTAAATTTTTTTGATCAGCTTCAGTTGTTTGCTGTGTCATATTTTTTGTAACAGATGTTTCTGGTGAAGGGCTGAAATTTAGAGATAGTACAGTTGTCCCTTTAGGTTGTTCTACAACTGGAACAACTTTTTGAACACCAAATGCGTTTTTTAAGCTACCACTAATTTGTTTAAATTTAGGAACATTAAATTCAGCAAAAGATAAAATTAAAACAAAGAAGGCCATAAGTAACGTCGCCATATCAGCGAATGTTGCCATCCATGCTGGAGCTCCTGGAGCAGGGCATTTGGGACATTCTTCCTGTTCTTCATCTTCGGCTATAACTTCTGCTTCGGCCATTACAAACTCCAAAAAGTTTAAATAAGTTAAGCTGCTTCTGCTTCTAGTTTTGCTTGTATTTTAGGAGGCAAGTTAGCAACCAACTGGTCTGTTATATTTCTTGGACTCTCACCTCTAGATATAAATTTCAATCCCATTACAACCATTTCTCTATACAATAATTCATGTGTAGAATAGCCTTGTAGTTTTGTGACTACAGGCATAAAAATACAGTTGGCAACCATGGCCCCATAAAGAGTTGTAAGCAAGGCAACAGCCATAGCAGGACCAATAGCTTTGGGATCAGCCATGTTTCCTAACATAGCCACAAGTCCAACTAAAGTTCCAATCATTCCCATTGCAGGTGCTAGATCAACCCATGCTTGAAAAACTCCAGTCATATCTTCATGTCTAGCTTTCATAGCTTTAATTTCACGATTAAGTTGAGCTGTTAACTTATTTTCGTCTGCGCCATCAACAAGCATTTGCAGACCTTTTTCAAAAAATTTATCAGGAACTTCTTGGCCTTCAAGTGCCATCATACCATCTTTTCTTGCAATGCCTGCTAATTCAGTCAGTCTAGTAATTAACTCGTCATGTTTTTTCGCACCAGGCATAAAAATTTTTACTAATGTTCCAAATGATGATAAAAAAGTAGGTAATGTAGATCTGTACATCACTGCAAAAAAAGTTCCACCTATAACAATCAACAGCGATGGGACATCAACAAACATCCCAATTCCACCTGAGGAGATCATTGCACCTGCTATCATACCTAGACATCCTACAAGACCAATTAAAGAAGCTATATCCATTTTTTTGCCTTTTATTATTAAAATAATGATATTAGGCACAAATTCTGCAAGAATGAGACCAAAGTTTAATTTATACAAAAAAAACTACTAATAGAGGTTTTCAATGTCTAGTATTAAAAACAAATCTTACAAATCATGTGTTGCTTTTATAATATTATGTATTTCGTCTAATTTCAATAATATTTATGCGAGTGATTTTATTTCTAGAGGTTTTTATGTTATTGATCTAAGTCAAAAAATTGAATGGCTTACATGTCCTGTTGGAATGGTCTGGCAAAACAAGACATGTTTAGGGAAAGCTTTGAAAATTAAACTTAATGAAGTTAATCAAGCTATAGAAGCAGCGGGCAAACAATTAGGCGGTGTATGGAGATTGCCAAATAGATATGAGCTAGAGAAATTAGTTTGTAAAGAATGCGCTAATGCAAAAATAAATTCTAATATTTTTCCAAATACACCGGCTGATTCATTTTGGACAAGTGATATAAATTCATGGCAACCTAAGTTCATGTGGACTGTTAATTTTTATACTGGTCATACTTTTGGAAGGTTTCCAGGATTTATTCCTAATTATGTTAGATTAGTTCGTAATAGAAATTAATATTTCTATTTTTTTTCTAATAGGTGTTTAATTATTTTAAAGATAAATAAAATACATCCTAGTCCTATAATGAATATAGCTGCATTTGTGGGGGTAATAATTTTTAAATAATGTAGCTGATCACTTTTAATTAATCCTAATAGGACAACAAATAAAACTGCTAACAAAAAAGTACGTATTATGCGACAATTTTTACATTTTTTAATTCCAGGCGCTATTTTAGGAGAATTTACAGGCTTTTTTAATTGCTTCATTGTTATTTTTCTATGTTTTTAAATGTCAATTATATGACTTTAGAATAAATACAAACACCATATTATTAATATTATTTAATATTAAATCATTTTTT
>JAQBXK010000054.1 GCA_027625145.1 Pseudomonadota bacterium | reverse complement strand
CAATTGACTTAAAGGGGCTTGGATTAGATCAGTTTGGAAGACCAAAAGGATATCTAGAAAGACAAGTTAATTTATGGATTTCGCAATATAGAGCATCACAAACAAAAGAAATAAAAAGTATGGAATTTTTAATAGATAATATACAAAAATATATTCCAAAAGAACTTGATGATCTTCCTGCATGCCTACTTCATGGTGATTTTCGTTTAGACAATATGATTTTAACAAAAGAAGAAAATATTGATGGAATTTCTGGTTTGTTAGATTGGGAATTATCAACATTAGCTCCTCCATTTATTGATCTATCCTATTGGGCATTAATGCTAAGATTTGAAAAAGATTGGCCTATTGGAGGATTAGGGAATAATGGAGAATTAATTCCAAATTCTGGAATACCTTCAGAAGACATGATTTTAGAAAGATATTTGGATAGAACAGGATTTGAAAAACCAAAATATTGGAAATACCTTTTAGCATTTAATAGTTTTAGATTTTCAGGGATACTTCAAGGGATTGCAAAAAGAGTAATTGACGGAAATAATGCTGGAGAGAATGCATATGAAGTTGGCGAACAAGCAGAGCCAGTTGCTAATCTAGGTGCAAATATTCTTAAGGAGTATTTGTAAGTTTTAAAAGATTATATCTATTTGGGTTGATAACTAAAATGGAAGCAATAAAAAGTGATATTGATGAAATATATAATGCAACATCATATGAAAGAAATAAATCAATTATAATGCCACCAAAATAAGGGCCTATCATTTGACCAATACTAAACGATATCGTTAATATAGCAGTTGAAACTCTAATAGACCCTTTGTATCTTGTTTGTCCTTCCAATAAAGCTAATGCAGTGATAGGAACAAAAGTAGAGCCAAGAAAAATTGCAGAGAAAATAATACCTAATTTATTCTCTATGAGAACTGGCATTAAAATACCAATAGCCATGACTATGCATGCAAGAAATAAAGCGATATCAATACCAATTTTTTTACCAATCCATGGCCAAAAAATTACCATTGGCATTCCAGACAAGCCAACCAAGAGCCAAACATATGATTCAGTAGATTCTAATCCAGATGTTTCTCTTGCCATAGTTGAAATAAATGTACCTAATATGACATATCCAAAACCATAAAGACCATAAGATAAAGTTATTAGATTAAATCCGATTTTACTAACGTTTTTAGCATTTTTATAAGAACTGCTAAAAGTTGTTTGATCCGGTGTAAATATAAAAACTGGAATAGCTAATAATATGGCTAGAAAAGTTACCCCTATCCATAAATCACTCCATATAAAATTAAAGCCTCCTAAAACAGATACTAAAATAGAGGACAAAAACATACCAAGTCCAACGCCCATAAAATGCGCGGTACTAAGTGATTTTTTGCCTAATGCTTGAATAGAAGGAAGAATTAATGAAGTTCCAAAAATTAACACAAAAGCACTAGATACACCTGATAAAAATCTAACTATAATAAAAAAAATAACATTTTCACAAAAACTCATTAACAGAGTAGTTAATAATGAGAAGATAATTGCTGTAAAAAAAATAAATTTTAATTTTCGTTTAAAAATTGATAAAATAGATAGTAAGGATCCAACAAGGTATCCAAAAAAATTCCATGAAGCTATTAAGCCTCCATTTGTCTTGCTTATATTTAATTCTTCTAACATATATGGCAAAATAGGAGTGTAACTAAATCTTCCTATTCCAACAGCTATTGCTAAAGCTGCAGCTCCTGTTAAAATTAGAATTAGAACCTTAAAATTAAATTTTTCTATCAAATTACTCTTCTGTCAGGGATAATGTTAAGAATATATTATTCCAAATAGTCGTTATTATTAACTATATATTATTATGTACTAGAGGAAATAAAAATGATTTCAAAAAAAATCAAATTTACAAAATCGATTATTTGTTCATAGTTAATAGAAATGTAGTTTATTTATAAATATAATAAACATTAAAAATTGGTAGTATGAAGATGCAAAATTTAATAAAAATACATGATGTTACAAAAAATATTGTCAGAATAGAGTTAACTAATGGAAAAAAACATAATCCTTTATCTTTAGAATTGATGAAAAGTTTAACATATTCTTTAAAAGAAATATCCTCTAGATCCAATGTAAGAGTTTTGATTATTTCTTCAGAAGGTCCTGGTTTTTCCGCCGGTCACGATTTAGAGGAATTAAAACGAAATAAAAATAATAAAGAATTTTTTAAAATTTTATTTAATGAATGCTCTCATTTAATGCAAACTATTATGGGATTAACTCAACCGGTTATTGCAGAGGTTTGTGGAATTGCAGCTGCAGCAGGATGTCAATTGGTAGCGAGCTGTGATTTAGCGGTTGCTTCAAAGCAGGCAACTTTTATGACACCTGGTGTTAATATAGGTTTATTTTGTTCAACTCCAATGGTTGCAGTATCAAGAAATATTAGTAGAAAAAAAATGATGGAAATGCTTTTAACAGGAGAAAAGCTTAGTGCTAATGAAGCTGTTGATTTTGGATTAATTAATCATTGTGTTTCTTTTGATAAACTTGAAAAGAAGACTTTAGCCTTAGCTAATTTAATTGTTTCTAAGCCTCGTTCATCAGTTACAATTGGTAAAGAAGCCTTTTATAAACAATTGGAAATGCCTGTTGCGGAAGCTTATAACTATACTTCTGAAGTGATGGCAATGAATATGCTAGAGTTAGATGCGCAAGAAGGTATAAACGCATTTCTAGAAAAAAGAGTGCCGTCATGGAATAAATAACTTAATTTTCAAATTAAATTACTGATAAAGCTCCATCTAAGTCGGATATTATATCTTTATAGCTTTCTAAACCAACTGATATACGTACAATTGCATCTCCCACTCCAGACTTTTCTTTTTGTTCTGGGCTTAGTTGCCTATGAGTTGTTGAGGCTGGATGAACTATCAATGATTTTGTGTCACCGACATTGGCCAGATGAGATATTAAATTACAATTTTCTACTAATTTTTTGGCACTGTCATAACCACCTTTTACTGAAAAAGTAAAAACGGATCCAAAGCCATTAGTAAAATATTTTTTAGCAAGTTCATGATAAATATTTTCATTAAACCCAGCCCAAGAAACGTAATCAACTTTTGAATGAGACTTAAGGAATTTAGCAATGATTTCTGCATTTTTCATATGTTGGTTCATTCTAAGAGGCAGCGTTTCTAATCCAATTAATGTTAAATAAGCATTTAGAGGGGCCATTGTTGCCCCTAGATCTCTAAGAACACTTGCATGACAATAATTTATATAAGCATGACTTCCAAAACTCTCATAAAAACTAATATCATGATATGAACTATCCGGTTTAGTTAGTTTTGAATAATCCCTTCCTTTATCCCATGCAAAATTGCCCATATCGACAACAGCTCCGCCCATTGCATTACCATGTCCAGAAAGAAACTTTGTAGTAGAATATATAATTAAATCTGCTCCAAATTTCCCAGGTTGACATAAAATTTGTGTTGCCATTGTATTATCAATGACAAGTGGGATGCCAACTTCATGAGCAATTTCAGCTAAAGCAGAAATATCACTAATATTACCATCTGGATTTGCGAGGCTTTCTGCAAACAAAACTCGTACATTAGGTTCTTTAACAGCTAATTTAACAGCTTCTAAATCAGATACATCTACAAGTTCAGCTTCCCATGCGAAGTTTTTAAATGTTTTTGTAAATTGAGTTATTGATCCTCCATATAGCTTTGAGCTAGCAACTATTTTCATGCCAGGAGCCATTAAAGGGAATAGCGCAAGCATTTGTGCAGCATGACCTGATGCCGCGCAACATGCCCCTAATCCATCATCTAATGCTGCTATTCTCTGTTCAAGCGCTGCTGTTGTAGGATTGGATAGTCTGGCGTAAATATTTCCAGGTTCTTGAAGATTAAATAAACTTGCTGCATGATCGGTATCGTCAAATGTAAATGCTGTTGTTTGATAAATTGGCATACCCCTTGAGCCAGTTGAAGCATCTGGTTTTGTTCCAGCATGTATAGCAAGAGTTTCTAACTCACTTGACTTTACAATTCCGCCATTTCGGGCAGGGGGAGGTGCGATTTGAACGTTAGGTCTTTTTGCTGAAATTAATTTAGAATTAAAACCAGCTAATCCAAGAGCTCCAGATAATTTTGAATGCTCCATTTTAGGACATTTATTATAAACAACATTTATATTAGCTTCCTTGGCTAGTTTAATTGCTTCTTTACTCTCAATCCCTAATTGCATCCACACCGTTTGTGCACCAATCTTAATGGCATCCCTAGTGACATCAGCGCAAAAATCACTATGCCTAAAAATATCAACCATATCTATTTTAATAGGTATTTCAGCAAGTGAGGCATAACATAATTCATTAAGTATGAGTTGCCCAGCAGTTCCAGGGTTAACAGGTATAACTTTATAGCCATGCTTTTGAAGATACTTCATGACAAAGTTTGATGGTCGTTTCCAGTTTTTACTTACCCCGACCATAGCAATGGTTTTAACTTTAGACAAAATATCTGCTATAAAAAGATCTTCATCATCAAAGGAATTATCTATTTCTGTCATAATCAACTTTCATTTTAAATCGAAAAAATATTACCTTAAACTTTTTTAAGAAAACTCTAAATAATTATTTTTAACTTGGTTAATATTACTTAGACTGGCTATTATAAATAAAAATTATTTCTTATTTAGTAAGGATTATAAAAAGGTATTTTGTTATGTCCCAAAAATTCGATTTTATTATTGTTGGAGCCGGAACAGCAGGATGCTTATTAGCGAATCGATTGTCAGAAAATGGAAAACACTCTGTAGCACTGATTGAAGCCGGAGGAAGTGACAATTATCACTGGATACATATCCCAGTTGGTTACCTTTATTGTATGGGAAATAAAAGAACAGATTGGTTATTCAAAACCACCGCTCAGAATGGATTAAATGGACGCTCATTAAATTATCCTAGAGGAAAAGTTATGGGTGGATGTTCCTCAATAAACGGAATGATTTATATGAGAGGGCAAGCAAATGATTACGATCAATGGAGACAAATGGGGAATCAAGGTTGGGGTTGGGATGATGTATTGCCTTTCTTTACAAAAATGGAAGATAATTATGATGGGAAAAATCAGTTTCATGGTGTAGGCGGTGAATGGAAAGTAGAGCAACAAAGACTTTCATGGGATGTGTTAGATAGTTTCCAAGATGCAACAGTAGAAGCAGGCATTCCTAAAATTGAAGATTTTAATGAGGGAAATAATTATGGTGTTTCATATTTTAAGGTAAATCAAAAATCTGGTTTCAGATGGAATGCTGTAAAAGCGTTCATAAAACCAATTAAAGAACGCAAAAATTTACAGATTATTAGCAAGTGTGAAGTTAATAAGTTAATTATTGAAAACAAAAAAGTTGTTGGTGTAGAAGTTTCAAGAAATGGAGCGTTAGAAAAAATATTAGTGAATAAAGAGGTTATTCTATCAGCAGGATCAATTGGCTCTCCTAAGATTCTAGAATTGTCTGGGATAGGAAATCCTAAAATATTATCAAATTTAGGAATTGATACAAAGGTTGAAAGTAATAATGTAGGTGAAAATTTACAAGATCATCTTCAATTAAGAGTAATCTATAAATTAGAAAATGCTAAAACTCTTAACCAGAGAGCTAATTCTGTTTTTGGTAAAATGGCTATAGCTTTAGAGTATGCTCTTAAAAGAACAGGGCCAATGTCCATGGCTCCAAGTCAATTGGGTGTTTTTGCTATGTCAGATAGCTCATATGAAACGCCGAATCTACAATTTCATGTTCAACCTTTGTCTTTAGATAAATTTGGAGATCCTCTTCATGATTTTCCAGGATTAACAGCAAGTGTATGTAATCTTAATCCTCAAAGTAGAGGTAGTGTGCACATAGTATCAAAAGATAATAAAGAGGCGCCATCAATTGATCCAAGGTACTTGTCGGAAGAACAAGATAGAATCGTTGCAGCACAATCTATAAGGCTAGCTCGAAAAATAATTTCTCAACCAGCAATGAAAAAATATAATCCTATTGAACACGCTCCTGGAATACAATTTCAGTCAGATGAGGATCTTAAAAAAGTAGCGGGGGATATTGGAACTACAATTTTTCATCCTGTGGGTACTTGCGCTATGGGATCGAATTCATCATCAGTTACAGACCCACAGTTGCGTGTCAGAGGAATTCAAGGCTTAAGAGTTGTAGATGCTTCTATTATGCCAACTGTTACGTCGGGCAATACTAACGCTCCTACGTTAATGATTGCAGAAAAAGCATCAGAAATGATCTTGAATTCTACTAAATTTTAATATCTATTTTATATTAAGTTTTTTACATGGGGGGTAGAGAATGAATTTTGAATATAACGATGAACAAATGGCAATTAAAGAGATGGCAAAGAATTTTGCTGAGACTGAACTTATGCCTCATGCATCTGAATGGGATCAAAATGAAATTTTTCCAATTCAAACACTTAAAAAAGCAGCTCAACTTGGTTTGGCAGCCATATATGTTAGTGAGGATCATGGTGGTTCAGGTCTTAATAGATTAGATGCAGCGATTATTTTTGAAGAATTATCAAGAGGCTGTGTATCTACAGCAGCATATTTATCAATACATAATATGGTAACTTGGATGATTGATGCCCATGGCTCAGAGAGTATTAAAAAGAAGTTTATAAATAAATTATCAACTATGGAAATAATGTCTAGTTACTGTTTAACAGAATCAGGTTCAGGGTCTGACGCAGCGGCCTTGAAAACAACTGCGTCAAAAAAAGGTAATAGTCATTATATTTTAAATGGGTCAAAGAGTTTTATATCTGGCGGACCGACTAGTGATGTTTTTGCAGTTATGTGTCGTACTGGGGGTGAAGGGCCAGGGGGAGTCTCGTGTCTATTAGTTGAAAAAGGGGTTGAAGGCCTTTCTTTTGGTAAACAAGAAAAAAAAATGGGTTGGAATAGTCAACATACTTCCATGGTAAATTTTGATAATTGTCAAATACCTCTTGAAAATATTGTTGGTAATGAAGGAGAAGGGTTTAAAATTGCTATGCAAGGATTAGATGGGGGAAGGGTTAATATTGCGGCTTGTTCTCTAGGGGGGGCAAGAGCTGCATTAGAAGCATCTATAAGTTATTCTGCAGAAAGAAAACAGTTTGGTAAATCTATTGATCAATTTCAGGTAACTCAATTTAAGTTGGCTGATATGGCTACGGAATTAGAGGCTTCAAGGTTAATGGTCTTGAGGGCGGCATCTAGTTTAGATGCCAAGGATCCCCAGGCAACAAAACTATGCGCTATGGCAAAGCGGTTTACCACAGACATATGTTCTAATATATGTGATATGGGGCTTCAAATTCATGGAGGGTATGGATATTTAAAAGATTTTCCTTTAGAAAGGCTTGTAAGAGATTTAAGAGTTCATCAGATACTCGAAGGTACTAATGAGATAATGCGAGTTATAATATCAAGAAAATTAAAAGGTAATTAATTTTTATAAAAAGGGTTAGAAGATAATGTCAGAAAATGAAGTAATATTCATAGAAGAAAATGGTGTTGGGATAATAACGTTAAATAGACCAGATAGATTAAATGCTCTTACATATCCTATGGTACAAAAGATAAATAAATATTTAAATGTTTGGGAAAAAAAAGAGAATATTAACTGTGTTATAATTGAAGGAGCTGGAGACAGATCCTTTTGTGCAGGTGGTGATGTTGTTAAATTAAGAAAAGAAGTGTTGGCTGAGGGAGGTCCTCCTACTGAATTATCTCGATCATTTTTTTATGATGAATATACTTTAAATTATAAAATTAGTAATTATTCTAAACCGTTTATTGCACTTATTAACGGTTTTACTATGGGAGGAGGCGTTGGCATTTCCATGCATGGCAGTCATGTAGTAGCATCAGATAAAACGATGTTTGCAATGCCAGAAACAGCAATAGGATTATTTCCAGATGTTGGAGGAGGTTGGTTGTTAGGTCAGTTAGACAAAGGGATTGGCGCGTGGTTAGCTCTTGTCGGCGCTAGGCTCAAAGCATATGATTTAATGTCATTAGGTCTTGCTACACACTTTGTTCCTTCAAATGAAATTTCTAATTTAAGAAGTAAAATAATATTGAATTCTCCAAAAAGTAATGATGACGTTTCAAGCTGTATAGATAACTTTTCTCAGAAACCAAGTATTGAAGATAGTGTATTGCCAGATAATGAAAAAATTCTTAAAGAAGCATTCTCTTTTGATACAATAGAGCAGATTTTTGAGAAATGTGAAGAACTATTAAGAAATGAAAATAGTTTTCTAAAGGCTCAATTTGATGAATTAAAACATAAATCGCCAACTTCTTTAAAAATATCATTAAGGCAAATCAGAGAAGCTAAGAACATGAGTTTAAAAGAAGAACTTATAATGGAATATAGAATGGTTCAAAATTGTCTTCAAATAGGTGATTTCTTTGAAGGAGTAAGGGCAATGCTTGTTGATAAAGACAGAAAGCCATTATGGAAGCCTTCAAAAATAGGCGAGGTAGATAATAATAGAGTTGATAAATTTTTTACAAGCTTAAATGAATTAGATTTAAGTTTATCAAATTAAAGTTGTAATAATATAATATCTTAGGAGGAAAGTTAAAATGAATGATGTATTTATAATGTCAGCAAACAGATCTGCCATTGGAGGTTTTGGTGGAAGTTTAAAAAGTTTCTGTCCAGTTGATTTAGGGACATTAGTTGCAAAAGAAGCTATTAAGCGATCCGGCTATGATCCTAAAGAAATTGAACATGCTGTTTTTGGAAATGTCATTCATACAGAGCCAAGAGATATGTATGTTAGTCGAGTTATAGCTCTACAAGCTGGTTTGAGCAAAGAATCTGCTGCATTAACGGTTAATAGATTATGTGGATCTGGATTACAGGCAATTATTAGCGCAATACAATTATTAGCTCTTGGAGACGCTTCTTTGACAATTGCAGGTGGAGTTGAAGTTATGTCAAATTCAGCTCATATAATTGATGGGTTTCGTTGGGGATCGAGAATGGGTGATGGCAAAGTACATGACATGATGCTTGGAGCTCTTCATGATCCTTTTGGACATGGACATATGGGAATTACTGCTGAAAACATATCTAGTAGATATCAAATTAGTAGAGATATGCAGGATCAATTTGCTTTGACTAGTCAGCAGAGAGCAAGCAAAGCTATTAATGATGGTGTTTTTAAAGATCAAATCCTACCAATTGAAATTAAAACTAGGAAAGGGATTGATATTTTTGATACTGATGAACATCCTAAACCAAATACTACCTCAGAAACTTTGTCTGGCTTAAGAGCCGCTTTTAAAACAGATGGTGTTGTCACAGCAGGCAATGCATCCGGCATAAACGATGGTGCTGCTGCATTAATCTTGGCAAATGGAGATAAAGCAAAAAAAGGAACGCCATTGGCTAGAATTATCTCTTATGGCTTTGGTGGAGTTGATCCAGATGAAATGGGAATGGGGCCGGTTCCAGCTTCAAAAATGGCTTTAAATAAAGCCGGACTAACTGTATCTGACTTAGATTTAGTTGAGTCAAATGAAGCTTTCGCCGCTCAGGCTTGTGCTGTTAACAAACAATTAGGTTTAGATCCTGAAAAGGTTAATGTTAATGGTGGTGCAATTGCACTTGGTCATCCTGTAGGGGCAACAGGAGCAATCATTATGACCAAACTGGTTTATGAACTTCGAAAACGTAAAGGAAAATACGGATTGGCAACTATGTGTATTGGTGGTGGTCAAGGAATTTCTGTTATAATTGAGGCTTTATAAATTTTAATATGACTTTTAAATGTATATCCATTGAAGATACTAAAAAGCTTCTTGAAAAAGATAATGTAACAATTATTGATATCAGAGATTTTAACTCTTTTTCACAGGGGCATATTAATAATGCTATGCATGTTGAAAATATTAATATTGAATCGTTTATTAAAGAAAAAAATAAAGATGAAACATTGTTAATTTATTGTTATCACGGGAATTCAAGCAAGTCCGCAGCTAATTTTTTTGCAGAAAAAGGATTTAAAAATACCTTTAGTATGGATGAAGGTTATGCAGGTTGGATAAAATAAAACCTACTAATTTAAAATTGCTTTACATTATTTCTTTGTTGAATGATTAGTATTATATTGATATCTAATA
>JAQBXK010000053.1 GCA_027625145.1 Pseudomonadota bacterium | reverse complement strand
TAATAAAACCCATGTTAGGTGATATTCAAAAGATAACAAAAAGCAACCTTTTAAAAGGTATACCCTGGCGTTTTGGCCCTAAATGGCCAGGTAAAAGATGTGAAGCAAAAACTAGAAAAGGTACACCTTGTCAACGTCCAGCAAAATTGCCAGTTGGACGTTGTAGATTACATGGAGGTGCAAGCACTGGTCCAAGGACCAAGGATGGTTTAAAAAGATTAGCAGATTCAAAAACTATTCATGGACGCTTTACAAAATTAGAACGATCAAAAGCTAAAGCCAGAGCAGAGCAAGGAAGAATAATCCGACGTGAATTAAAAGAACTTGAAACATGGTTCATTGACAATGGACATTTAAAAAAGAACTGGCGTAAAGATTGGGATAATCTCTTAAAATAAAATTTCAAAAACTGAAGCTAAGCTAAGTTGACCATTGACCATTGACCATTGACCATTGACCATTATCCTTCTCATTTTATTATTAATTCCAAATATCATTTTTAATTAGATTTATTATTTTGATAAATGACCGAAGTCCTGCCAACACGTCTTTCCACGCTGTAATCTTTTACATTCTTGACAATATTTTTAATAACTCTTGTTCTTTTACTTCTGTCATTTATACCTGCAGAATTCCAAACTTTTAATGTAAGGGGGTAATGAGATTTTTCTTCCATATCCATGAAAGCACGTGCAACTAATAAAAGACGTGCAGTTGGGTCTGCAATGTTTTGCCTGATCCACCCAAAATAAATAGGACCTTTCAGAAATAACTTATCACGTTTTGCTCTTTGGGCATCTCTTAGGTTACTCATATTACTATCTCATATTTATTATTAAGGAGAATATTAAGGATAAAGATACGGTTACGTTGAAAAAGCATCGGTGTTACGTGGATAACGCGATGGTTGCTACTGCACTTTTCTCAAAAGGCTCATGATTTTATCCCACATCTCTTGCCCTTGTTCATCCATATATCGATCAGGATATTTAACAATATCAGCATCCACTCGGCATATTTTACCCTTACCAAGCACTTCTTCACTTGCCTGAGACATGCATTCTTTCAGTTTTGCAACATCAGCATCAATTTGGTCACTTGGTGCTTCAATCAACAAAGCGTCATGGATTGGCGCACAGAGATTAATCCTACGTTCTACAGCAAGGATACAAGCAACTCTCATCATCTCAGCTCCATGTGCTTGCATGGGCCAGTTTAGGAACGTATTTGCCTTTACATTTCCTGCTTCAACTTGAATAGGCCAACCAAAGCAAGTTTCTAGTTTTAGGCCCAATAAACCAATATCTTTATTATTATCAGCCCAAGCCCAGAATTGTCTGTAAGTTTCTCTATGTTTTTGAAGTAATGATTTTGCTTCTATTTCGTGGATTTTTGCAGCTTGTGCCACGCCATAAGCACTCATTCCATAATTTGTCCCAAGCACAACAGATTTACATCTGTTCCGAATATCTTTGTGAGTTTTCTTGGTTGCGCCTGCAGGTGCAAGACCTGCTTGTATGGCAAAGGCAATATAAGGATCTCCACTCTCATAGGCTTTCCACAACAGTTCATCCTCAGATAGAGCGGCAGCTATCGCAATTTCTTGAGATGACCAATCACAATAGGCAAGAGCCATACCTGGCTCTGGTTTGATAAGCCCACGAACCCATTTTGCTGGGCCAAAAACAAACTTTGCGGTACTTGGCTGATTACGCCCAGTTTTTGCAGAAAAGGGAGACAGCATCGTACGGTTACGACCATCTTTACCAACCGCAAGGTTGTTTAACTTCAATTCATTCAGAGTTTTTCGAAGCTCATGAAGTGGTTGAACGATTGGGTATCTTTTACTCATTGAACTAAACGTATCCTTATCTAGTGCTAATCGACCACTATTTAATCTAGGCCAAGAATGGCCTTTACGTGCAAGATAAGATTCAAAGAGTGCTTCTTTGAAGCTTCCGTCTACATATACGCCAAAATCTACGTTGACAGTCTCTATTAGCTCTATTTTGATCTGTTCCCAATGAATATCCAAATTTTGAAGAAAATCTATATCGATGGGGATACCTCTATGCTGCATAGAACCAACGGCTTTCATGTAGCGACCTCGAAGCAAAGCATGGTTTAGCCGCAGATCTGACCAATTTTGATGCTCAAGGATCGCGTTAAGGAGCGGAGCAAGCGCCAATACATCTTGTTCGCAGTAGTGTAGAATGTCTGCCTGTTGGTCCTTGGTCCACGGTCCTCCGGATAATATCAAAGAGCGCATCGCTTCTTTTTCCTCTGGTATCAAATGTTCAAGGTGATAATGGCTAAGTGCATCAACCAAACGTTTCCGAATTATATTTGGATTACCGTTAGTTTCGCACCTGAATTCTGCAAAGAGATCAATTACGGACACGTTAGTAGACCAATCTAAAGCCAACATGCTTTGTATTTCTGCAGGAGCAAAATATGTTAGAATTACAATATCCTCCTCCGTTTCAAACGGAGGAGTTTTCATGTTTCGTAGTTCATCTCGCCACACACGAGATATTTCGCCAGTATGAACATTCTGAACAACCATACAGACGATTTTAGGAACTTCCCCAGCATCACCATAGTACTCGAAATCTATAGCGTAGATTTTTCGAAACGGAAGGCTTAATGTTTGATTATACATCATTCCATACCCCAAAGTTTACGTAACGCAGGATGGTCGGGGCTATCAATTATATGAGTTTTGCCAAAAGCAATTTCTAAAATATCCTCGAATGTTAAATCAGGCCAAGGTGGTTCTGGGATTTCACCTTTGGCAACCATTGCTTCATAACTACCTGTTGCCCTATTAGAAGAAAGTCGCACCCAGTTTTTCTCAGCCATTACTGCAATTTCACGTTGACTTTGGTTCCAGCTATTATCGTTTCCATCTTCAGGAACAGGAGGCACTGGCCATAAAAATACATTACCCTGCCTATCAATCGAAAGTTGTAGGGTAACCAGTTTGATATCTTGCGCTACTGCACTTGCAATATTAGGGCTTATTAAAAATGGTCTTTCATCGTCTTCTAGTTTTAGAATTGCACACTCTAATCGATATTTATTATCGGAATGAACTCTAACATATCTCTGTTTACTGGGCTTGCCTACGGGAACATGCATCAAGATCTTTTGAGCAACAGGCAATCCTGAACTGTTTGCAGAAATGCGGAACTTAGAAAAATCAGTTTTACCATTTTTCTTTTCTTCATCGTTACTCATGACTGATCTCCTAGACTTTTATTTATCCAAGCATCAATTACAGTCTCTTGCCACCCAGCTGCTCTTCCCCCGGGCATTAGCTTAAAGGGCCGTGGGAATTTGCCTTTAGCAATCAGCTCGTAAATTGTCGAAGGTTGAAAACCTACTTTAGAAGGAAGGTCTTTCATACGTAGTGTGCGTGTAATATTATTAGTCATCTTTAACTCCATTAAGTTTCATTAAAACTAGAATTAAAGGAGTTTCTAAATTTAGTGCTTAACTCTGCATTTTTTTTTATACAGATCCATCCACCACCTGACACTGTGGTGACGTTCTACAATAGAAGACATGCCATCATTTTTAGCTAGGCTATGAGCCTTTGTTGAGGGTTTGTTAATTTCCCTTTTTATCCAGAAACAAAAGTTTTTCTTAAGAAATTTTTGATGATTTTTTAAATCCTCTCTGAAGAGGAATTCTAACTTGGGTAAAATAAATTTAGCTTCTTGACGTGCCTGTCCCCTGCTAGTTTCTTCTTTCCCCAGTCGTTTATTTTTGGTAGTCAAAAAATTATATCTAAGAGTTTTCTGAGCTTTAGTTAAAGGTAATAAACTTGCAATACCTTTTTTATCATTGCGCAAATATGCGTAAGTTCCTAAGGCCAATAACCAATTATGAGAGGACGCAACTCTTTTAGTTTTTTTACTAACTAAAGTTAGTTTCTGATACTTTTCTTTCAATAAATTCATCCCATTCTAACATAAGTTCCCTTCGTCTTTCCAACTGATCGCCACGTCTATAAGCGGCTTCAGCCTTATTCTTAATTGTATGAGCAAGGGCTAACTCTACTGTCTCATTTGCAAACTTATAGGCCTCCTCTGCAGCCCAATCTCTAAAAGTACTCCGGAACCCATGCGGAGTGTATGGACCAATATCCATTTTTTTTAAAAGTTTAAGCATTGTCCCATCGCTTAGCCCCATCCCATTTTTCCAACCTAGAAAAACAAAGTCATCAGGTTTCCTATTAGATTTTAAGTTATTTAGAATTTTTTCTGCACGATTACAGAGTGGTATTCTATGCTCTTTACCTGCTTTCATTCGATCTGATGGGATTGTCCAAACTCTGGTACTAAAATCAATTTCCTGCCACTTTGCCCCCCGCACTTCGCCTGTTCGTGTTGCAGTTAAGATCATAAACTCCAATGCTAGAACTGAGATTCCTTTTTGATCTCTTAGCTTTTTTATGAATGAATTTATCTCTTTATAAGGTAGTGCTGCATGGTGCTTGACACGCTTTACTTTGGCAGTGTTGGGTAAAATTTTATCTAGATGACCACGTAAACGAGCAGGGTTTTCACCTTCAACATAGTCTCGCGCACGTGCCCAATCCCATACAGTTTCGATACGCTGTCTAACACGGCTAGCGGTTTCCGCCTTTGATATCCAGATTGGCTCAATAGCTTTTAAAACAAGATCAGTATTTAAAACAGAAAGAGATAGGTTCCCAAAAACAGGGTATGCATAAGTCTTGAGAGTATTAGACCATTGCTGGGTATGTTTGACATTTTTCCATTCAGGCTTTTTACTATTAATACAAAGTTCTGCAGCTTGTTCAAACGTTATTGACCGCGCTTGTTCCATCAGCTTTTCTTGTTTAATCCTTACACGCTCTTCTAGAGGATCTAATTCTTTGAGGAGTTGCAGACGGTAATCCACTGCCATATTGCGTGCCATAGCTAGCGTCACAATATTAAGGGATCCCAAACCCATCTCACGCTGCTTAGCTGTGACAGGTGATTTATATCGAAATATCCAAGACTTTGTTCCACTTCTTGCAACTTGAAGATAAAGTCCACTATCACAACGATGGTAGCCAATTTCAGTAATAGTTTCGACACTACGTGCTGATTTTAAAAAAGCCATGATAATCCATCTCTACCCACAACTGTACCCACAACAAAGTAACAGATTATAGTAGATATGTACAGGTCTATTAAGACACTTAAGCTTAAAAAACCTTTAATTTAAGTAATTAATCAATGTATTACCGTAGTTATTCAGATACTACTACGGAAGTCCCTCCCTCCGCCATAATTTATGTTAAAACATAATAAAAACAATAGTTTATATAAAGCACTAAAATACAGCCCCACATATAGCCCCACATTTAAATTATTCTTAAACGTTTCTCCGAAATACTGGTATCAGCACCCCTACCCCCCTGGGTAAACAAAACTTCTGAAACTAGGACTCCTATATGTCTATGTATTACTAATGTGGACCAAAAAAGTTGGAATATAGAATTTTTATCTATAAATATTTTCTTTTATTTCTTTTTTGTGATTGAATTAAGAAAAAAGTAATTAAAGAGGAGGTATAACAAATGTTTAACCTTAGTGGAAAAATAGCTTTGATTACCGGTTCAAGTAGAGGGTTGGGATTAAGTATTGCAAAAGCTCTATTTAACTCAGGCGCAACAATAATCATTAATGGTAGAAATCAAGAAACGTTAGATAAAGCTTCTAAAAAAATTAACCATAATGAATCTAAGATCTATAAACGCCCTTTTGATATAACAAACATTGACGATATCCATAAAAACATAAGTAATATAAAAAAAGAAATTGGTACAATAGACATTTTAGTAAACAATGCAGGGATACAAAGCAGAGAATTATTAACAGAAATAAAAATAAGGGATTGGGATAATGTCCTAAAAACAAACTTAACTTCTCCTTTTATTTTATCGCAAGCAATTGTTCCAGGTATGATTGAAAAAAAAGCTGGGAAAATAATAAATATTTGTTCAATAACTAGTGAAGTAACAAGACCATCTATTGCACCATATGTATCAGCCAAAGGAGGTTTAAAAATGCTTACTAAGGCTATGGCAGTAGAATGGGCTCAATACAATATTCAAGTTAATGGAATAGGGCCAGGTCTGTTTAAAACAGAAATGAATACAGCTTTAGTTGAAGACAAAAAATTTAATAAATGGGTGTGTGAAAGAACACCAGCTGGCAGATGGGGCGAACCAGATGAATTATCCGGAGTAGCTGTTTTGTTGGCTTCAAAAGCTTCTAGTTATATAAATGGACAGATAATTTATGTTGATGGAGGTTTTCTATCAAGTATGTAAAAAATTTTAATTATACCTATTACTAATTTACAAAGACCATCTATTAAAATTTGATTATTTTCTGTCCGATAAAGAGTTATAAAGCATGTTGGCTACCATAATCATTTTAGACATCACAACACTAACAAGATTATGTATTGAAACAGTTATATCATTTTTATTTTTGGGAATAGACTTAATAATCATATCATCTAATAAAGATTGAATGATTTTCTTAGCTCTCTGATTTAAGATCGCATTGTATTTTGGAAGAGTACTATTTTTTTTAAGCCTGATAACATAGACCAAACTAATGATAAAAAATTAGGCCACCTTGCTAACTCAATATATAAACTTGGAGGTAATGGAATATAGTGATCAGTATTAACAAATATTTCCTTTTATTGCTTATTTATGATTTAATTTAATAGTCTATAACAATTGAAGAAGTTAAATAGAATGGCTTATTACCCTGGCGAAAAATCAGAAAAAAGAATTGATCATAATACTCTGAAATCACTTGTTACAAGTATTTTCAAAAAATGCGATATGTCACACAATCATGCTAAAACAGTATCAGAATCTCTTATAAATGCTGATTTAAGGGGAATTCATTCACATGGTATAATAAGAGTTCCTGAATATGTAAAAAAATTAAGAGAAGACGGCGTAAATCCAAAATCAAATCCAGTGATTATTAGTAAATTTGGGGGAGCAATAAGAGTTAATGGGAAAAATTCCATGGGACAAATCGGCTCTAAATTCTCTATGATGGAAGCTATCAAAGCGGCAAATAAGAATGGCATATCTTTTGTTTCACTGGAAGGAAGTAACCATTGTGGAACTCTTGATTGGTATACATTAATGGCCTCAAAAAAAAATTTAATTGGAATTGCTGGAACCAACGCATTACCAACTATGGCTCCTTGGGGAGGCAAGGATAAAATCGTTGGATTAAATCCAATTTCTATATCATTCCCAGGAATTAAAAATCATGACTTAGTAATTGATACCGCTTTAGGACAAACATCTCATGGCAAAATTAGAATATATTCTCAAAAAAATGAAAAAATACCAGATGGATGGGCTTTTAATAGTAATGGTTTGCCAACAATAGATCCTAATGAAGCAATAAATGGTTTAATTCAACCAATAGGAGGCTTTAAAGGAATTGGACTAGCTATGATGGTAGGAATGTTATCTACTTTATTGTCTAATGCACAATATGGAAATAATTCAGGAAATATGATTGACGGTGCAAAACCTGGAGCTGATGGACAATTTTTTATTACAATAAATATAAATGCTTTTATTGATCTAGAAACATATGAAAGTAAAATTTCAACCATAATCAAAGAGTTTAAAGCATCTAGTATAGCAGATGGGTTTAAACAAGTTTACCTTCCTGGTGAAATAGAAAATGAATTAATGAATAAGAATTTAGAATCTGGTATTCCTATAAATGATAAATCTATTAAAGACTTAAAATCAATAATGGAACAATTAAATTTGAAACCTTCTTTAATTGCAACATTGATAAATTAATTAACATTAACAACATTAAAAAAAAATAATCAAGCATGTTGTTTGGAATTAAATGTACTAGAAAAGATATAAGAAAAATTATGAAATTAATAATAACCACAATCATAATTATGTTTTTTACACCGTGCACAGTGTGGGCGAAAGATAATTTAATGCAATTCGATATTGTTAAACCACCTGTGTGTTTGAATAATAAAGGTGAAACGGTTCAATATCTGAACAATCTCTCACAAAAAGCTGCCTTTTCTGCAGGAATGGCTAAAAGAAATAAAAAAGGATTCCCGATCGTTTATCGCTTTAGCTATGAAAAATCTCCAAAAGCAATGCAAAAATTCATTGATCTTCACGAGTGTGCCCATCATCAAACTGGTGATGTAGATAGGCCACTTCCACCTCAAAACAGCCCTTTGCAAATGATGAATGAAAGTATTGCAGACTGCATAGCAACACTGCGTATCCGCGATGAGGGGGAAAATGGAGAAGCAATAATATTAGACGCTCTCTTGGAGCTTAAAAAAACAATGCGTTCTTTAGGTTTCCCAGATTCCTCTTTTAACAGTCGAAAATCCAATATTAGTAATTGTCTAAAAAAAGATGTATCAGCTCAAACTTTTATCTACGATGTATTGCAACATCGCCAATTAAATTAACTAAATTAACTCGCTTATGAACGTTGTAAAAACTATAATGAGCTTGAGATAATTCAAATCGGTGTAATAAATATACTTTATATTTGTATAACTTATTATTTATCTGTTAAAGCCAGATATGCTATCCTTCCACCGCTTATAAACATGGCGTTATAATAACCCATATCTTTCAAGGTGGCAGCAGATAGAGCGCCTCTATTATTAGCGTTACAATAACAAATGATAAGACTATTTAAGTCAGGAATAATACCTTCAATATTCATTTCTAATTTACCACGACTGAGGTTTATAGAACCTTCAATGTTAGACTTGTCATGTTCTTCTTTATCACGGATATCAAGCAGAATGGCTCCATCTGCGACAAGTTTATCAACTTGACTAGGCTCTAATGCATTAACGCGAGCTATTGCATTATCTGACATGGTTTGAAATTTTTCAGTGTAAGCCATTATTAATCTCATAAGTTATAAATTTTAATAATTTTAGCTAAAACAAATCAAAATAACAAGCAGATTAAAAGAGAGAACTGAACTGGTATTAATTCTTATTGATTACCTTAAGCAATTAAAATCAATAACTTAGAATAAATGATTGCATACCCTCACTTTTATTAATCAATATTTATCATAGTGCTTAAACCCTCAAACAGAGTTCATTGATGATTTAGTGGGTTATCATTTGTTATAATATCTTAAATCAAGACATCAACTAAGTAGTAAAAGTATAAAAGCAAGAATAAAGTTAGTGCATGATTTTAATTTTTAGGTTTAAATTTTTTTATAAAATCAATTTCGTCTGGAAATAAATAAAATTCATCTTAATCACTTTCATTTAAATAATCGGTTAGGTGCAGGTTATGGAGATTAAAAAGTAAGTTGATTATATAATTATTGCCACTTCATTAGCTTATATTATTACAACAATATTGATTTGCTTTTTTAAACCTTAAAATTTGTAGAAAAATTTGTAGAAAATAGAATCTTTATAACTTATTATTATTTAATAACAGATCCTTACAATAGTTTGTGGTAGATGGTCGATCCGCCATAATACCAAGTAATTGTGACATACATTTCTTTTTTAGAACATATTTTTAACTATTTAACTGCTAAAATACTTATTTTTATTGGATAAAGATGTGTGGGCAAATACTGGAATAGTTTGGATTGATGTTACATATGACTTTTGTGTTCAATTATTAATTGATACAGCGAAGATTTTAGGTAATTTATGCTCAGTCGTATTTAGCTGCGTGATGTGGCATATCAGCCACATAATGACGCTGATTCGCATACAAGCCCTACAAGCTGTTGCGCAGCTGCGGACTACGTCGACTGCAGCTTTCGCATGTGATGCTGCTGTAGGGCTGTTGTGACGTACAGCTAGAGCTGTACACAAATGGGTTCTGCAGCCTAAAAAATTGCTGCGCAAATTTCGCTACATGCCCGATTCTGTTTGGGGTGGTGATTTTGACCACTCCAAGCATTACTTAAGTAACACTTTGATGCTTTAAGGCGTTTCAAATCGACAAATTCGCCTAAATCACTTATTTGCACCTATTCACACCATCACAGCCACATGTTAGAGTGTGGATACACATTGTGTAACCGGAGTTGAGATGAAAGAAGCAGGCATGCGCATAAGGGTGGAACCTGAATTGCGTGAAGAATTTACAGAAGCATGTAAACGGCAGCATGTGCCTGCAGCACA
>JAQBXK010000052.1 GCA_027625145.1 Pseudomonadota bacterium | reverse complement strand
CGGTTAGAGCGCAGGACTCATAAGCCTGAGGTCAGTGGTTCGATCCCACTTCCCGCTACCATTCTAGACGATCGATATAGTTTTGCTCCATATATGCGTCAATTAGAATTAGTTACGACAATATTTTCTATTTTTCCTCTTTAACAATTCTCAAATTTCTAAATAATTTTTTAAGAGTTTGCTTACGTTTTCTTTGCATATAATCAATAAAATCCTGATTTATTTAAATATAGTAAAGTAAAATTTTTATTGAATTTTAAATAATACACCTTCTTTTTCTATTTCTCTTAACATATTTTCTACTCTAATTTCTAAATAGTTTAGAAAAGATTTGGAAATTTGTGACATAGGCTTATACGAAGGTGTTAATATTGCAAAAGAATAAGGAATTGAAGACGATAATCTTCGAAAAACTATTTTTGAAGTATCTAGATTAAATTTATTTATTAACCAAAAACTAATTGGAGAAATAACACTATATGTATCTTTATTGTCAACGACATTAACACAACTAATTCCTGCATTTTGAAATTGATAGTGTGGGTTAAAAATTGCTTTATTTTTTTCAAAAATTTTAATTAAATTTTTTGTTATGAAGTGATTTGGTTGAAAACTTGCACATTTTTTTTTGGATAAATCTTTAGGGGTAATTATTTTTTTTTTAGATAATGGGTCATCTGAAAACAAAACACATATACACTCATAATGATATTCTTTTTGATTTACTAATGAATTTTTATTTTGCAGTTCTGCAATTCCAATATCAAAGGTTTGTGTAGATATTTCTTGATAAACTGCCGATGATTGCCTGGAACTCACAAAAAAATTTGAATTTGGAGATTTTTTCTTAAATTTACTTATTGTACTTGGTATAAGAATTTCAGCTAACAGAGACATGCTAGCAATTTTAATTAACTCTGATCCTGTTTCATTTTTTTTTATTAATGCTTGATCTAAAAACTCCATCTGTTGAAGTATACTTTTGCTTTCTTCTTTCAAAAAATAAGCTTCTGGAACTGGATGTAGACGACGTTTTTTTCTAACAAATAAATTGTACCCTATGTATTTCTCTAAATTTGATAGTGCTGCACTTAGAGATGATTGTGTTCTTTTTAGATTTTTTGCAGCTTGGCTAATGGTTCCAGAGACCATGATCTCATTAAATACTTTTAATTGCCATAAATTCATTTTTTTAGATAAAATTTATATATCGATAAAATCGATGAATATATCATTTTTAATCGTTTGACTAGTTAATCAAATACTTTTAGTCTTGAATAAAAAATTAACAAAAAAATAGGAGAAAAATGATTAAGTTTAAGAAAATGCTTGTAGGCTTAATTGCCGGATTAGTAATAACAATTACTCATGTATCTGCGGCCAATGTCACAATGAACCTTGGCTTCTCAACCCCTGAAGACACTGAATATGGTCGTATGGCTAAGAAATTCAAAGAGTTGGCAGAAAAATATTCTGATGGAACAGTTAATGTGAAATTAAGATGTTGTTCTCAGATATCAACAGAGGATGAAGCATTCAAAGCAATGCAATTAGGAACTGTTGATGCTTACTTTATAACGCAGAATAATATTTCACCCAATTGGGAATTAATGGATGTTTTTGTATTGCCATATATATTTCAAGATCGTGCACATATTGAACGAGTTATTAATGGACCAGTTGGAAAAAAAGTTGGAGAAAAACTTTTTGCAGACACTGGTGTTCATTTACTTACATTTGGAGGTGTATTTTTTAGAGACATGTATAGTGTTGAAAAACCAATCAACTCAATATCAGACTTTAGTGGTTTAAAATTTCGTGTACCAAAAAATAAAGTTATGATGGCAACATTGGAAGCATTTGGCGCAACACCAATACCACTAGCATGGTCTGAAACTCCAACAGCTTTACAAACTGGTACTATTGATGCGTCAGACAATGGTATTGGGATAATTAAATCTATGAAGTTTTACGAATTTGCCAAGAATTTAGTTATTCTAGAGTACTTCTCTGGAACTTCACCACTTTTAGCAAGTGATAGGTTTATGAAAAAATTGAATGAATCACAAAAAGCTGCAGTCCAAAAAGCAGCTGATGAAGCAGGAGCTTATATGTATGAGTTTATGAAAGATGACTTAGAATCTTTAAGAACTTGGCTTACTACTGAAGGCGGGATGACAAGAACAGATCCAGATCGTGCGCCATTTATTAAGGCAGCACAAAAAATCCAAGATGAGTTCTCAAAGGATGCTTCACCTGAGTTTAAAGCTTTGCTTAAAGAAATAAGAGCTGCAGCAAATTAAATCCTCTCCTAACTATAACACACCGTTATTAAATTAACGGTGTGTTGTTTTTAAGTAAAAATATTTATGAATATTAAAAAAGTATTAAATTTTTTTGAAAGTAAATTTGAAGAAATATTTGCTTGCTTAGCATTAGTTATCATTTCACTTTGTGTAATTTCACAAGTAATAAGTAGATATGTTTTTAACTTTGGAATTACTTGGACAGAAGAGTTAGCAGGTTTTGCAATGCCGTGGGCAATTTATATGGGCGCTGCATTAGGTGTTAGAGAAAGATTTCATATAAGAATTTTAGTAGGAGTACGTTCGTTACCCATGTTTGCTCAATATATTATTATTTTCCTTGGGGATTTGATTTGGTTAGCGTTTAATATTTTTATGATTAAATACGGTATAGATTACCTTGAACTTTTATGGGAAAGACCAACTATCTCACCTTCAATGTCAATTAGCCGTTTTTGGCCTGAAACAATAATTGTTATTGCTTATGCATTGATGTTATTCCGTTTAGTTCAGATATATGTGAAATGGTTTCGCGAAGGTCGCAAAGGACTACCTGGATGTTAAAAACACTTTATTTTCTAATACTTAAAAAATTATGAGTGATATTAGTTTAATTGTCATAACATTTGTTGTCCTTGTAATTGGAGGAGTTCCATTATTTGTTGGTGTTGGAATTACTACTATTTTAGCATTATTTTTAATTGAAATTCCTTACACCTTAATTTCTCAAATTAGTTTTACATCTCTTCAACCTTTTCCATTGTTAACTATACCGCTATTTGTTTTGTCTGGACGTTTAATGGAAACAGGTGGTATGGCTGATCGTCTTATTGATGTAGCTCGAAAAATGGTTGGAAGTTATAGAGGTAGTACGGGCATGATGACAGTGTTAGCTTGTATGCTGTTTTCTGCTTTATCTGGATCAGGCCCAGCAACAACAGCTGCAATTGGAAGTATTACTATTCCAGTAATGAAGAGAGAAGGGTATTCGAGTAAATTTGCAGGTGCTGTTGCTGCAGCGGGAGGTGCTTTAGGCAGCATGATCCCACCGAGCAATTTATTGATAATATATGGTTTAATAGCTGAGCAATCAATCCCTAGACTTTTTCTTGCTGGTTTTGTTCCAGGATTTTTTATAACAGCGTTACTTGTGGTTATAGCATATTTGATTGCTCGTAAAAATGGTTATGGTGAAATAGGAAAACCTTTTTCATGGAGACCATTTATTAATTCTGTCAAAGAAGGAAAGTGGTCAATCGGTGCTCCCATTCTAATTTTAGGAGGTATTTACAGTGGAGCATTTACACCAACAGAAGCAGCAAGTGTTGCAGTTTTTTACGCACTATTTGTTGGTGTATTTATTTACAAGGGTCTTACAATCCAGAAAATTTATGAGGCTTTACGTTTCACAGCTTTAATGTCAGGTCTTTTAATTATTATTGCGCCTTCTTATGCTTTTGGTCAATTGTCAGCTTTTTATGATATTGGAACAGCGACACAAGAATTGATCACTAGTTATACATCTAATGTATTTTTAGTTTTATTGTTAATTGGATTAATTTATATTTTTGTTGGAACTTTTATGGAATCTCTTGCTCAATTAGTTCTATTCACTCCAGTGTTTCTTCCTGTAGTGACTGCAATGGGAGTGGATCCTATTTTATTTGGAA
The DNA here is from genome assembly GCA_027625145.1 of Pseudomonadota bacterium. Taxonomy (GTDB): domain Bacteria; phylum Pseudomonadota; class Alphaproteobacteria; order Puniceispirillales; family Marisalimonadaceae; genus CAJJBL01. Next base: position 6,482 of record JAQBXK010000052.1, on the reverse strand, counting down.
TATTTTCTGTTATGACATGTGAGATTGGATTTTTGACACCTCCATTAGGTGGAAATTTAAATATCTCCTCGAAGATTGCAAAAATAACAATTGAAGAAGTTGCTGTTGCAGTGATACCATTTATTTTCGCTTATATTGTAGGTTTATTATTTTTAATTTTCTTTCCTGAAGCTACTTTATTTTTACCTGATCTCATTTATGGGGTTTCAAAATGATAAAAATAAATAAAAATTTAAAACCCAAAAAAAAGGTTATTGTTATTGGTGGAGGTATAATCGGTCTAGCCACTGCCTGTCGATTGGTTCAAGATAGTTTTCATGTTACATTAATTGATAAAAACAAATCTAACAATCGTGCCTCAATTGCAACTGCAGGAATTATTGGTGGTTCAAGCGTAATTCCATGGGCAAATGATCATTTATGGAAAAAAATTCCATCTATGCTGTTAAGTGAAAATGGTCCTTTAAAAGTTACATACCCACTTCCTGCAAATTTTTTGTCTTTTATTTATAAAAGCCGTAAAGTGGGATCAAATTTGGAGATTAATAAAAGTTCAAAGGGTTTAGCTGCTTTAGGGTTAAAAGGATGGACAGAGTGGCAATCTTTGCTAAAGCCTTTTGCTAGATTGAAAAAATTTTTCACTCAAAGAGGATGTTTATTATATTATGGGGATAAAGATGAATATTTAAATGAAATTAAGAATAACAATTTAAGACGTAAGCACGGTATGAATATACAACATCTTAAAACAAAGGAATTATTTCTAAAAATCCCCAAAACTTGTGATAAAAATCCATTAGCAACTTTAATTTTAAAAGCTGGACATTTAAATAACCCATCAAAATTTCAAGACAGTTTAATTAATGAACTTAAAAAAAAAGGTCTTAAAAAAATATCAGCAAGCGCAACAGGCTTTGAAATGAAGCATAATAAAATTAACAATGTAATTACAACCAAAGGGAAAATTAAATGTGATTATGCAATAATTTGTTCAGGTACAGGAGGAAAAGACTTAGCAAAAAAATTAGGAAGTAAAATATCAATGATACCTGCTTGGGGTACGTCGATTATATTCAAAAATCCTAAAATAAAAATTAATCAACCAATTTTAATTGAAAAAAAAGGCTTTGCTATAGTTCCTAACGGTAATGATCTTCGTGTTGCTGGTTTAGTCCAAGTTGGAGGTAAAACCAATATTCGAAATTTAAAATTTGAAAATATACTCTTGAATCAAATGAAAAAAATTTTTGGTAGCTTTAAATATAAAGGAATAAGTTACGCAACAGGTGCTCGTCCATTAACTCCAGATTCTTTACCCATAATAGGACAATCACCAAATTATAAAAATGTTTTTTTTAATTTTGGTCACGGACATTGGGGCATGACACACGCACCAGTTTGCGCAACTATAGTTTCAAATTTAATTTGCAAAAGAAGAAATAAAATTAATATTAAACCTTATGATGCTTCGCGATTTAATTAATATGAATTATTTATGCTAGATGTAATTTTAAAAAATGGACAAATTTTTGATGGCAGTGGAAAAGATCCTGTTATAGGAAATATTGGAATTAAAGATGGCATCATTGTTGAAATTGGAAAAGTTGATCTCAAAGATGCTATTGAAGTAATCGATGTTAGTGGTCTTGCTATCTCTCCTGGCTTTGTGGATATGCATACTCATTCAGATTTTACTTTGATGGTGAATGGACGTGCTGAAAGCCAAGTTCATCAAGGGGTTACAACGGAAGTAGTTGGCCAGTGTGGTATCAGCTGTGCTCCTGCAAATAATGATCTAGACATAAGACAAATGGCAATAGGTTACTGCGATAACTCTCATGAATTAGGGTGGAAAACTTTTGATGAATATCTTTCAGCCCTTGAGTTAAATAAACTTGGTGTGAATGTGGCTGCATTTGTAGGTCATGGTGCGGTACATAATAAAGTACTAGGAAACGAACTTCGTGCACCAAATAATGATGAAGTTATCAAAATGTCTGAAATAATTTCAGATTCACTAGACCAAGGTGCTGCAGGTTTTTCTTCTGGGTTAGAGTATTGGCCTGGAAATTTAGCAACCTCTCAAAATTTAGTATCCATGTGTAAAAAAGTTTCAGAAAAAAATAAAATATACGCAACCCATGTTCGTAATAGAGATGATCATTATGATTTAGGATTTACTGAAGCCTTAACAACTGCAAGACAATCAGGTGTAAGACTGCAAATATCTCACATTCAACCTAAATACGGAGCTCCAAAATATGCCGTAGAGCACACACTTAAAATGATAGATTCTTTTAGGAAATTAGGAGTAGATGTTGCTTTTGATATCATTCCCCATACTTGGAATCATACTAGGGTTCTTTCAATATTGCCTCAATGGGCACAAGAAGGTGGAACTATTTCTGTAATTAAACGCCTAAAAAATTTCGAAGAGAGAAAAAAAATTAGAGCAAATCCACAACCAATGTGGCTTTTGGTTCGAGATAATAAATGGGACGATATAGTTTTAATTCATTCAAATAAAAATCCCAATTTCACAGGTATGACCTTCAATGAAATTGGAAATATAAGAAATCAAGACCCGTATGATGCAGCTTTTGATTTGTTAATAGAAGAAGGTGAAGATATGGGAAATTTGTTATGGAGTTCAAAAGCATTTAGGGAAGAAGATATAATTATGTGTTTACAACAACCAGAATGTGCAGTGATCTCAGATACAACAGCACTTGCGCCTTATGGCATTCTCAAAAATAATATTGGTTCTATAAGTGGCTATGGGTGGGCAGCTCGTTTTTTTCAAAATTATGTAAACGAAAAAAAAATTTTAACATTAACGGAGGCTATTAGGAGAATAACTTCACTACCTGCTGAAAGATTAGGCCTTATTAAGCGTGGTAAATTGAAAAAAACTTATTATGCAGATATCTGCATATTTGACTCTCAAAAAATTAAAAACAACAGTGATTTAAAAAACTTAAAAGCTTACCCTTCGGGTATTGAACATGTATTAGTTAATGGAATTTTTAGTGTAAAAAATGGAAAAAGAACAGAATTAGACGGAGGAAATGTTCTTCGTGAATTTCATTAATTCCTGCTCCAATAGTGCTCCAATGACATTGGTTCTTGACTAAGATTCTGTAATTTGATTCAATATGACTAGAAAGGAAAGAGAGCATTTACAGGAGTAATTGTTCTAGATGAGTAGAGCAGGGTTCATGGCGATAGACTCATAAGCCTGAGGTCAGTGGTTCGATTCCACTTCCCGCTACCATTTAATGCCCTGGAAAATCCATTAAGTTTTCAACTTTATAACCTTTTTTAACTAAATTATTAGAGCCATTTAGATCAAAAAGATTAATCGTAAAAATAAATGCTGCAACTTTAGCACCAGACATTTCTACAAGTTTAGCTGCAGCTTCAGCAGTACCACCTGTTGCTATCAAATCATCTATAATTAAAACTGAATCACCTTTATCAATTGAATCTTTATGCACTTCAATAGTCGCCGTTCCATATTCTAATTCAAAATCAACAGAATATGTGTCTGCAGGAAGTTTATTTTTTTTTCTAAACATTATGAAAGGTTTTTTAAGTAGATAAGAAACAGCAGAAGCAAACACAAATCCTCTTGATTCAATTGCTGCAATTTTATCAATTTTATGATTTTTAGATCTTTCAATTATTTGATTAATACACTCTTCAAATGCATCTGAATCTTTAATTAGAGTTGTAATATCTCTAAATAAAATCCCTTTTTTTGGATAATCTGGAATTGATCTAATATAATCTTTTAAATTCATAATAATTAATTATAAAAGTATAGATAAATAAATTTTTGATTATGACAACAAATAAATTAGCAATTATTGGTGGAAGTGGTCTTTATGATGTTGAAGAATTTAAAGACCGTGAATTACTTGATATAAATACTTCTTGGGGAAAACCATCAGATCAAATTTTAAAGACAAATTATAACAATAAAGAAGTTTATTTTTTACCAAGACATGGAAGAGGTCATTTTGTTTCTCCATCTAATATAAATTTTAGAGCAAACATAGATGCACTTAAACAACTAGGTGTTACGGATATAGTTTCAGTTTCAGCTGTAGGTTCTCTTAAAGAAGATTTACCTCCAGGAAAATTTGTTATTGTAGACCAATTTATTGATAGAACTTTTGCAAGAACCAAAACTTTTTTTGATGATGAGATAGTAGCTCACGTATCAATGGCACACCCAACATCAAATGGGTTAATGAATGCCTGTGAAGATGCGATTAAGAAATCAAAAATAGATTATCAAAGAAATGGAACTTATGTAGTAATGGAGGGCCCTCAATTTTCAACATTAGCAGAATCTAATTTATATAGATCTTGGAATGCTGATGTAATTGGAATGACCAATATGCCAGAGGCCAAACTTGCAAGAGAGGCTGAGATTAGATATGCGTCTGTATCAATGGTTACTGATTTTGATTGTTGGCATCCAGATCATGAAAATGTAGATGTTCAACAAGTTATTAAAGTTTTATTAGGTAATGCTGAGAAAGCAAAAGTTATGATTAAAAACTTAATTGATAATTTTGAAGAACATATAGACCCAAAAGACCCTACTAATAATTGCTTAGATGTAGCAATAATTACAGCGCCTGAAAAAAGAACCCAGAAGACAATTGATAAACTTAAAACAGTTGCCGGTAGAGTTTTAAATAAATGAAGATAGAAAATAAAGAGTATAGAACAATTTGGTTCGATGAGGCCAATCAACTAGTTAAGATTATTGATCAGACCAAACTTCCTCATCAGTTTATTATTAAAGATCTTAAAACAGTTAAAGATGCAGTTAATGCTATTAAAACAATGGAAGTAAGAGGAGCACCATTAATTGGAGGAACTGCTGCTTATGGAATTGTTTTAGCAGTTCAAGAAAATAATGATCCTGAATTTATAAAAAAAAGTGCAGAAGAATTAATTCAATCTAGACCTACTGCTATAAATTTAAAGTGGGCTGTAGATCGTATGATGAAAAAATTATCAGGCACCAATAGTGATCAAATTTTAGATATTGCTTTAAATGAAGCTAAAGAAATATGTGATGAAGATGAAAAATTTTGTGAAAATATTGGACTTAATGGATTAAAGATAATTGAGGAAATTTATAACAAAACAAAAAAAACAGTTAATATTTTAACTCATTGTAATGCAGGTTGGCTCGCAACTATTAATTGGGGAACAGCAACTTCTCCTATTTACCATGCTCATCAAAAGGGTATTCCGGTCCATGTTTGGGTTGATGAAACAAGACCTAGAAACCAAGGTGCAAATTTAACTTCATATGAATTAAATGAAGAAAATATTCCAAATACAATTATTGCAGATAATACAGGAGGAATTTTAATGCAAAGAGGTGATGTTGATATGTGTATCGTTGGAACAGATAGAACTTTATCTAATGGAGATGTTTGTAATAAGATAGGCACTTATCTCAAAGCTTTGGCAGCTCATGATAATAATGTACCATTTTATGTAGCACTACCAAGTTCAACCATTGATTGGGAAATTAAAGAGGGCAAAGATATTCCAATTGAAGAAAGAAATTCAGAAGAACTGTCTCATGTTGAGGGTATAGATGAAAACAATGAAATAAAAAAAATTTTAATTTATCCTAAAAAAAGTAAAGCATTGAATTTAGCTTTTGATGTAACACCTGCAAAATATGTAACAGGACTAATTACAGAAAAAGGTATCTGTAAAGCATCAAGCGATGCATTAAATAGAATGTTTAAATAATGATAAATTTAAGAGCGGAAGTTATTAAATACGCTAAAATGTTAAATACTAAAAAGCTTTCAGCATTAAGATCAGGCAATATATCTGCAAGATATAAAGACGGTTTTTTAATTACACCTTCAGGTGCAAAATATTCATCATTAAAAAATAAAGACATAGTTTTTGTAACTCTCAAAGGGAAGTTTGATAAAAAAAAAGGAATACCATCTTCTGAATGGAGGTTTCATCAGGATATTTACTTAAATAAAAAAGAAGCTAAAGCAATAGTGCATGCACACTCTAACTACGCAACAGCAATCTCTACTCATGGAAAAGGAATTCCAGCATTTCATTACATGGTCGCTATGGCAGGTGGTAATGATATTAAGTGTGCAAAATATGCAACTTATGGCACAAGAGAATTATCTAAAAATATTATTAAAGCACTAAAACAGAGAAAAGCTTGTTTAATAGGTAATCACGGACAAATTGCATTTTCTGAAAATTTATCAAAGGCATTTGAATTAGCTGAAGAGGTTGAAAATATTTCGAACCAGTATATAAAAGCTTTAAAAATTGGTAAGCCTAAAATTTTATCTACAAGAGAAATGAATAGAGTTTTAAGTAAAGCAAAAAATTATAAGAGGGGATAATTTTTATGACTAAAGTAGGTGAACATATAACCTTAGACATTATCGGTACTACACAAGAGT
>JAQBXK010000012.1 GCA_027625145.1 Pseudomonadota bacterium | reverse complement strand
AGGGTAGAGCTTGTGTAGCAATGACAATGGTTCATATATAAGGAACATCTTACCGCCCCCGGGCACCACGTCCTTCATATGCCATTCTCTAACTCATTGATGTGCAAGCATATTGCGTAATATTGTTTTGGGTCTTTATTGTTATTAAGTAAAACAATTATTTAAGACGTTTTTATTAATTAATTTGATGTCTGATTTTTGTTTTTAGTGAACATAATTACATCAATATTGAATTGAAATTTCTTTAGATCAATTATTATTTGAATAAAAATTTAATTAACATTATAATTAATATGTTAATAAGTTTGAAAATTGTAATTGTTTAATATAACGTTTTTTCTAAAGTTTGGCTTGGGGGACAGAATGGTCGATATAAAACAAACAAATAAAAAAAAAGTGTTAATGATTCAAGGTTTGCATGAAGAAGGCCTTAAGTTATTACAAGCAAGAGATGATATTGAAGCTATAACAATAATGTCTTCGGATGAAGATGAAATCATGGAAGCAGCTAAAGATGTTCATGGCATTACCGTTAGAACAGCAAATATATCAAGAAAAATAATTGAAAATGCTGAAAATCTCTCTATCGTTTCTAGGCATGGTGTTGGCTATGATTCAATTGACGTTGATGCGTTAAACGATTACGGTATACCACTAGCTATAGCAGCACATTCTAATATGATTTCAGTTGCAGAACACGCAATGTTTATGCTGCTAGCTCTATCAAAGAATGTGTTTTATTATGATCAATTTGCTCGTAAAGCTGATTGGAGCGCTCGTTGGGATATTAAGGCTTGGGATATAGCCAGCAAAAACTTACTTGTGGTAGGGTTTGGTAGAATTGGATCTAAGTTAGTTAAAAGAGCTTTAGCATTTGATATGAACGTATATGTATATGACCCTTATGTTAGTTCCTCTGAAATCGAAAAAGCCGGTGCCTTGTTTGTTAAAAACTATAAAGATATATTACCTAAAATGGATGCTGTAACTTTACATTGTCCAAAAAATGAACAAACAACAGATATGTTTTCTAAAAATGAATTTGATATGATGAAAGACACATCTTTTATTATTAATTGTGCTCGAGGAGGCATCATTAATGAAATAGATTTATATGATGCTTTAAAAACAAAAAAAATACGAGCCGCAGGAATAGATGTTTATGATGATGAACCATCTACATCTTCTAATCCTTTATTTGGATTAGAGAATATCTTGCTATCTCCACATATAGCAGGTGTTACGATTGAAGCAACAATAAGGATGTCAAAACAAGCAGTTCAGAACATACTAGATGTTTTTGACAATAAAGTAGACCCGGAAGTTATCATAAATAAACAAGTTTTATAGGAGATAAAATTATGAAACAACAATCGCTAAGAAAATGTTGGTTAGATGGAAAAGGCGCTATAAATGCATGGTGTTCAATCCCTAATGCAGTGACTGCTGAAATGATGTCAATGAATGACTTTGATTCTATAACAATTGATATGCAACATGGATTAGTTGACTATCAAGTAGCCCTCAACATGCTTCAGGTTATATCTGGTTCGAATAAGACCCCTATGATTAGGGTTCCATGGAATGAGCCTGGAATTATTATGAAAGCGCTTGATGCTGGTGCACTTGGCATTATTTGCCCAATGATTAATACGCCTGAAGATGCTTTGAATTTTGTGGGTGCAACAAAGTATGCTCCCGTCGGTTACAGGAGTTCGGGCCCAACAAGAGCAATGATGGTTCATGGTGCAGGATATCATGATGAAGCTAATGAAAATATAATTTCATTAGCAATGATAGAAACAGTTGAAGCTTTAGAAAACGTAGAAAAAATTGCAGCAACAGAAGGTTTGACTGGAATATATATTGGACCATCTGATTTGAGTATTTCAATGGGTTTTAAGCCTGGTTTAGATAGAGTAGAGCCTGAAATGATAGATGCAATAAAAAGGATTGAAAATGCATGTATTAAGAATAATATTAAGGTTGGGATACATTGTCTATCTCCTGAATACTTAAAAGACAAACTATCTAATGGGTATCATCTAGCCACGTTAGCTAGTGATGTTAGAATATATTCTGAGGGAATAGCTAATAAATTAAAAGAAGCTAGATCATAATTTAAACAATTCAATAAATTTTTAAGGAAGATTCATGAGAGCAGTTGTAGTAGCTAAAAATGGTGTAGAAATTTTAAATGTTGAAATTCCTAAACCAAAAAAAAATGAAGTTCTAATCAAAGTATTTTCATGTGGTTTGAATAGAGCGGATTTGATGGTTGCTGATGGTGGAACTCATGGATCATCTGGAGGCTCGGGAACTATTGTTGGAATGGAGTTTTCAGGAGAAATTATAGAATTTGGAAGTGAAGTTAATGGATTTTCAATTGGTGATAGGGTTATGTGCTCTGGTGTATCTGCTTGGGCAGAATATGCAATCACTGATTGGGGTAGAGTAATTAAAATTCCAGACAATAATATGGATTTTGATGTAGCGAGTACTCTCCCAATTGCTCTAGCAACTATGCATAATGCTATAATGACAGTTGGAGAATTTAAAAAAGGACAATCAATTTTAATTCAAGGCGCAAGTTCAGGTGTTGGTTTGATGGGGTTGCAAATTGGTAAATATATGGGTGCAAAAATTGTTATTGGTAGTTCTACTAAAATAGAAAAACATAATAGACTTAAAGAAATTGGAGCTGACCTTGTTATCGACTCTAAGAATTCTGAATGGGTAAATCAAGTTCTAGATCATACTGACGGAGAAGGGGTTGACCTTATAATTGATCAGCTTTCTGGTTATACTATTAACCAAAATATATCAGCTACTAAAATAAAAGGTAATATAGTTAATGTTGGAAGGTTAGCTGGTGGTATTACAGATTTTAATTGTGATTTGCATGCTTTAAGAAGAGTTAATTATAAAGGCGTAACTTTTAGAACACGATCTTTAGATGAGATTAGAAATGTTTATTCAAATATGTGGAATGATTTGAATAACTTGATTGTAGAAGGAAAATTATCATTGCCAATTGATAAAGTATTTGCATTCGTAGATGTTGAAAAAGCTTTAACATATATGAGAGAAAATAAACATTTCGGTAAATTAATATTGAAATTATAAATTAAGTTGTAATATGATTTCTGACCCTATTACAATCGTCGCAATATTTTTAGCGTTTGCTCTTGGAGGCGTACTAAAAGGTGCTACAGGGGCTGGTGCTCCAATAATTACAATACCAGTTATAGCCGCTTTCTATGATGTAAGAATAGCTGTTGTAATTATGGTTATACCAAATTTATTAACGAATATTGGACAATTATATAAATATAGAGCAACAATAATGCCCCGTTTCTTTACAATTTCTTTTGCATTGGGAGGAGGTATTGGAGCTTTATTAGGAACAATATTATTAGCAAATCTTTCGATTAAAATATTAACATTATCTGTAGCTTTTATAATTTTGATATATATAAGTTTAAAATTAATGGTTCCTACTTGGAAATTAAATTATTCTAAAGCGAAGAAATTGGTTTTTTTTATGGGATCTGGAGGAGGTATTTTACAAGGAGCAGCTGGTTTGTCTGCACCAATTTCACTAACTTTTTTAAATTCAATGCAACTTGATCGAAACCAATTTATACCTACAATTTCTGTATACTTTGGTGTTATGTCTTTATTTCAAATGCCAGCATTATATTTTTATAAATTTTTAAATATTGAAACTATAATTATTAGTTGCTTGTCTACAGTTGTTTTAATGTCTTTTATGCCAATAGGGTCTTGGCTAGCTAAATCTGTATCGAAAGAAAATTTTGATAAATTAATATTATTACTACTATGCTTTATTGCTTTAAGAATTATTTATTTAAACTATTAGTAGAATATTATTTAGAATAATTTCCACAAACTAACTGCCGATTGTTGGGAATGCATCTATATTGTAAATCTTTAAAGTTATTAATAGATTTATAAGTCTGATGTTTTGAAATGCATTCATCTAAAAAATCTTTCTCAAATATTTTAATGTTTTCTATTTTATCAGACAATATTAAAGTTCCTTTTTTAGATAATGTATTATATGAAAAAGGTAAAATATTAATTAGAGAATTGTTTTTAAATTGTACATTTACAATTTGATTGTAATTAATTATTTCTAAGTTAAGTTTATTTTTTATGATAAAATCACTATTAACATTTTTTATATTATAAGATAAATAATAAATGTTATGAACATCAATTGTAGTTTTAGGAATTGAAAAATAGAAACTGCCTTTCATTAATTCAAAATTAAACTCGTTTTTCGTAAGATGTTTAATTTTTAGAGATGAATTAGAAGACAAACATATTTTTGTTCTATTATTTAAAATTAATAATGCAGGCAAGTTTTCTGATTTTAAATAGTCCCCATTTTTTAATTTTTGATATTTAGTTAAAGTGTTTCTTTTTCCATAGATGTCTAAAATTAAAATTTTATTTATAACTTCTAATATATTAATTTTCATTGATGCAAAAGCTAATGTATTATTAAGTAAAAAAAATATTATTAGAAATAAAAACTTTAAAAACATTAAAATACTATAAGTTTCATGTTAATAATAGCTAGTTACCTTTGACATGAACGTAACTAGCTAGTTATATATGATTAATTAACCTGGTATTTTACCGTCTACACCTTGTAGATAGTAATTCATACCCCAAAGGCCTCCATCATCCATTTCTTTTCCAGCTGGTAAAATTTCTTTTCCATTATTATCAATTAAGGGGCCTGCAAAAATTTTTAGTTTACCAGATTTTATTTCATTCATCACTTCTTCAGCTTTTTTGATTACATCCTCTGGCATGTTTTTAAATTCAGAAAGCTCCAGCATTTCAGTAGAAAATCCTCCCCATTTATTTCCAGCCCAATGATCCGGTGCCTCGCCAGTATTCCATTTACCATTTCTAAGAGCCTCAATTTTTTCAATATAGTAGGGTCCCCAATTATTAACAGATGCAAATAATTGTGATTTTGGAGCAAATGCAGACATATCAGTTGATTGACCAAAACCAAAAACTCCATTTTGTTCTGCTATTTGTAACATAGCTGGAGAATCTGTATGTTGAGCTAAAATATCAGCCCCTTCTGCAATATGAACTTTAGCTGCATCAGCTTCTTTTACAGGGTCATACCAAGTGTTTGCCCAGATAACTGAAATTGATGCTTTATCATTAACTGATTTAAGTCCTTGCGCAAAAGCATTAATACCCATTATTACTTCTGAAATTGGATATGCACCAATATAACCAATTTTATTTGTTTTAGTCATTAATCCTGCAACAACGCCTTGAACATATCTTCCTTCATAGAATCTAATATTCCCAGTTGCTAAATTAGGCGTTCTTTTATAGCCTGTCATATGCTCAAATTTAACATTAGGAAATTCTTTTGCTACCTTTAAAGTAGGTTCCATATATCCAAATGAAGTTGTAAATATTATTTCATTGCCTTGTTGAGCTAGTTCTCTAATAACTCTTATTGCGTCTGGTCCCTCAGGAACGTTTTCAACAATAGTAGTAATAATTTTTTTACCAAAATGATTTTTTACCTTCTGTTTTCCAAGCTCATGAGCATAAGTCCAACCATGATCACCTGGTGTAGTTAAATACACAAATCCTACTTTAGTCGATGTTGATATATCTTTTGAAATTTTTGTTTCTGTTTTATTTTCATTAAATAAATATGCTAAAATACCTATTATTATAATAGATATTAATATTAGAATTTTTTTCATTATGTTTTCCCTCATTTTTTTAAAATTTTATAGTTTATATTTTAAATAACAATAAGTTTTTATTTATTATTATTAATTATTGTTTTATTAGTCAAATTTAAGCCACATCTACAAACGGTTTACCAAGTGATTCTGGTACTACGCTTTTATTTTTAGAAAATCTACCTGATATAATTGTTAGTGCAATAATTGTAGCTATGTAAGGCATCATAGATAATATTTGTGATGGGATTGGCCAACCTCTGGCTTGCCCTACAAATTGAGCAATGGTTATCCCACCAAAAAGGAATGCTCCTACAATTATCCTCCAAGGTATCCATGAAGCAAAAACCACTAACGCTATTGCAATCCATCCTCTTCCAGATGTCATACCTTCTGACCAATGAGGTGTTAAAAGTAAAGGTATATAAGCTCCTCCTAAACCTGCACACATTCCACCAAAACAAGTTGCAAGCCAACGTATTTTTTTTACAGGATATCCTATTGAGTGAGCATTATTGTGATTATCTCCAACAGCTCTTAAAACAATACCAGGTTTACTTGAATTTAAAAAAAAAGTTATTAAAATAATTAAGAGAATTGATATGTATGCGATAAGATCTTGTTTAAAAAAAATGTTTCCAATTAAAGGTATGTCAGATAACAGATAAACTTCTATTTTAGGCAAAGATGGTATTGTTTTACCTACCAGAGGAGCTCCAGCTAAACCAGAAAAGCCTGTAGCAAAAATAGTTAATCCTAGTCCTGTAGCAACTTGATTAGTCATAAAATTTATTGTAAAAATTGAAAAAACTGAAGCCATTAGTATACCAGATATTGCTCCGGCTATTATACCAAAATACGGATTTCCAAGCCATAATACAGCTCCAAATGCTCCTACTGCTCCTGATAACATCATACCTTCAACGCCTAGGTTTAATACACCACTTTTTTCAGCTATAAGTTCTCCACTAGCTGCTAATAATAAAGGAATTGATGTTGCAATTATAGTTAATATTAGTGCATCCATTCGTTCTTAGCTCCTGTAGTTTTTCCAAGCGATTTGATACTTTTGAAGAGTTTCACCAGTCAGAAGAAAAAACAATAAAATTCCTTCAAATAGTCCTGTCACTACTTTAGGGATTCCTATAGCCATTTGTGCATTATCTGCACCAAGCTTTACTGTAGCTATTATTATACCTGCTAAAATAATACCAATCGGATTGAGTCGTCCTAAAAAAACTACAATAATTGCTGTAAAACCATATCCAAATGATATTTCAGGTTGTAATTGTCCCATATTTGCTGAGACCTCTATTACTCCAGCAATACCAGCTAGTCCACCAGATAATAATAGAACTATCATAGTAATTCTTTTTTCTTTAAAGCCTGCAAAGCTAGTAGCTTTAGGTGCAGATCCTAATACTTTTATTTGAAAACCTAATAATGTTTTATTAATAATAACCCATGCTATAGGCACCAAAATAAAAACAGATATTACCCCATAATGTAGTTGGCCAAGAAACCCAATTCCAGGGATAGGTATTTTATTTATCAAAGCTCCTTCTGGATATGCCTTTGTCAATGGAAAACCAAAGCTCATTGGATCTCTTAAAGGTCCCCTAACTACAAAATCAATTAATAACATGGCTATATAAACCAACATTAAGCTTACAAGAATCTCATTTACATTAAGTTTAGTTTTTAATATTGCTGGAATAAATGCCCATAATGCTCCACCTAAGAAACCAATAAATATCATGATCAGAAGTAAAAACTTCGTATCCATTTCTGGAAATAATAATCCAAAAGATCCAGCTAGAAGGGCGCCTATAATAAATTGACCCTCTGCTCCAATATTCCATACATTTGCTTTGAAGCAAAAAATCAAACCTGTTCCAATTATAATTAAAGGACAGGCTTTTACAAAAACATCACTTATTCTATCAATTCTTGTAAAAGGAGATATAAATATATGATATAAAGTTTCTCCTGGATTATATCCCAGAAACGCAAATATAAATCCACCTAAAATTACTGTTAAAATTATGGATAAAGTTGGTGCTAAAAAAATCCAATTTTTAGAAGGTTTATTTCTAGGAGTAAATACAATCATTAAATTATATTATTTTCGTTAGAACTATTTAAATTTGATCCCATTAACAATCCTACATCAATTGCGGTTATATCTTTTATGGATTTTATATCACTAAGATAACCATTATTAATAACACTGATTTTATCTGATAAATGAAATATCTCTTCTAAATCTTGGCTGATTAAAATTACTGCTTTACCATCATTTGCTATATTGATTAATTTTTGTCTTATTAGTGTTGCAGCTCCTACATCAACACCCCATGTCGGTTGTGCAAAAATTGCTACTTTAGGGTTTGATGCTAATGATCTTCCTAAAATAAATTTTTGTAAATTTCCACCAGATAATTGACTTGCAAAGGGATTTTTTTCAGGACATCTAACATCATTATCTTCTATTATTCTTATACTTTCATCTAAGCTATATTCTGGGTTTATAAATAAAGAAGAAAAAAAGTTTTTTGTTGCAAAGTATTTTTGATAGCAAGTTAGAAAAGTATTTTCATGTAACTTTAAGTCAGGGACAGTAGCATGATAATTCCTTTCCTCAGGAATTGTTTCTATTCCAAGATCTCTTCTTTCTTGAACTCCTTTAAAACCTATTGGCTTGTTATTAAATAAGATTTCTTTGTCATATTTACATTTTGTTTCACCACTGAGAGTTTCCATTAATTCAATTTGACCATTTCCTGCAATGCCAGCAATTCCTAATATTTCACCATAATTTACTTCAAAGTTTATATTATTCAATGTTGTTCCAAAATTGTTTTCTTTTTGTTTATTTAAATTAATAATTTTTAATGCAATTTTTTTAGTAAAGGGTTTCTTTGATATTTTTTTTAATTTAGCTATTTCTTTTCCAACCATTTTTTCAGCTAGATATGAAATTGTAGTTTTTTTTGGATTAATTGTGGCAATCGATTTGCCTGATTTTAAAATAGTAACTTGATCAGCTAACTCAATAATTTCTTCTAATTTATGACTAATATATAATATTGAACAACCTGATTTTGCCAGCTTTTTTAAAATTTTAAATAAACTAGTAATTTCTTGTGGAGTTAAAACAGAAGTTGGTTCATCCATGATTAATAGTTTAGGGTTTTGCATTAAACAACGTATAATTTCTACTCTTTGTTGTTCTCCAACAGATAGTTCACTGACCTTTTTAAGAGGGTCAATGGATAAATCCCATTTTTTTGAAAGTTCTGATATATCTAAAATTAATTGTTTAAAGCTAATTTTTTTATCAAGAGAGATTAGTATGTTTTCAGCTATATTAAGGGCTGGGAAAAGAGAAAAATGTTGAAAAACCATTCCAATTCCATGACTCCTAGCCAACTTAGGGGAAGAAATATTTATTTTTTGATTATTAAGCTCTATCGATCCTGAGTCTGGTTTAAATATGCCATAAAATATTTTAACTAGCGTTGATTTTCCTGCACCATTTTCTCCTAATAAAGCATGAATCTTTCCTTTGATAATAGAAATATTAATACTATCGTTTGCTTTAAATTCTCCAAAATATTTAGTTATTTTATGGGCTTTAAAAAGAATTTCTGGTTCTTTTAAATTTACCATTAATATAACCTTATACTTTATTGAATGTTACTTAAAGGGGTTACCATTTATCTCTTGTAACTTGTGTTCCAATTTTATACGTTTTTAAAATAAAAAACAACAAAAGTGCAGAAATTGAAAATACGATAAGTATAAACATATTAAAATCAGTTACATGCATATGATTATAACCAGGTAAAAAAACAACTAACGTAGTAATTAATAATGCAAGCCAGTATCTTGTTGGTCCTAAAAAAATATTTTTCATCATTGTGCTTTTAACCTCATTGTTTTATTAGGCATTAAATATAACGAAATTAATAAAATTAAACCTAACCCATTTAAAACAAATCCTGAAAACCCAAAAAATATTTCAATAGGAGGCATTAGTAGTAACAAAGAAGAAATTAAAGCAATTGCTCTTTTGTATGAAGATAATAATCCGTTTAACCATCCTTCTAAACTAATTGTCATTGCCCAATAAGCTATAAGAACTGACAAAAAGCTATATAAACTTAAGTATAAAGGACCTTCAAGTAAAAGAGCAGGGTTATATACAAAAGCAAAAGGGACAATATATTTAGCAATTCCAATTTTGCTAGACTCGAAAGCTGTCGCCATAGGAGGAGACTTTGCAATTGCGGCTCCTGCAAATGATGCAAGCGCAACTGGAGGTGTAATAGACGAAACAACTCCAAAATAAAAAGCAAACATATGCGCTGCAATAGGAAATACACCTGCTTTAATTAAAGAAGGGACAATTAATGCTGCAACAGTGATGTAAACAGCTGTAGTTGTCATTCCCATTCCTAAAACTATTGCGGCAATTGCAGTCAAACATAATAGAGGAAAAAGGTTTCCTCCTGATAAATCTATTACTGATTGAGTGAATTTTAAACCTAAGCCAGAGACAAATACTGAGCCTATTATTATGCCTGCACATGCACAGGCTATTGTGACTGGTACAGATGATTTTATGCCACTTTCAAATGCGCTTAGTATGTCAACCACCGACATTCTGGTATTTTTCTTTAAAAAACTAAGAATAATTACTGCAATAATACTCCAAAACCCGGCCATCATTGCCGTATATCCAGCAACCAATAAACCAATTAAAACTCCCATTGAGATAAGCATATGCCAGCCATTTTTTAGAACCTCAAATACATTAGGTAGCAAAGATTTATCAATTTTTTGTATTCCATGTTTTTCAGCTTCAACGTGAACCATAAAATATATTGTGGTAAAGTATAAAATTGCAGGAATTATGGCAGCCAGAATTACAACTGAATAAGGAACTTCTAAAAACTCCGCCATGATAAATGCTGCGGCACCCATTATAGGTGGTGTAATTTGACCTCCAGATGAAGCACATGCCTCTACTGCAGCTGCAAATCTAGGGCGATATCCATAACTTTTCATTAGAGGTATTGTAAATGAGCCTGTTGTTACTACGTTTGCAACAGCCGACCCATAAACTGTTCCAGTCATAGCTGAAGCAACAACAGCAGCTTTTGCAGGCCCTCCAACTCTATGTCCAGTCACTGAAACAGCGAGATCTACAAAAAACCTGCCAACTCCAGAACGAATTAATATGCCCCCAAATATTATAAAAAGAACAATATATGTTGATGCCACGTATAGAGGCAATCCAAATATCCCATCAGAAGACATAAAGATAGTATCAATAAATTTAGTTGTACTAGTTGGAGGTCCATAAAAAAAGCCAAAGAATTTATCTGCATATAAGGCGTGACTGGCAAAAAAAGCTGCAACACACACCATTGCCCAGCCTACGGTTCTTCTAGTAGCATCAAACAATAAAGCTAAAAATATTATTCCAACTAATATATCTCCAGGATCTTTATCTCCAAGTCTAAGAGTGAATGCTTCAACATCCCAAATTGTCCAAGCTTGGATAAATAGAATTAAACATATTATACTTAAATCAATAACAAACCCTGTTATTCGAAGATAGTTATCTTTCGATTCTTTATTAATAATGGGTTCTTTAATAGAGCTTCTAAACAATGGTTTCATAAAAACAGCTAAAATCATCATTACTGATAAGTGTACTGATCTAAATGACCTTCCTTCAGGAGTTCCATAATTTGCAACAAAAAGGTGATAGAACGCTAAGCTAATTGATAGCCATGAACATATAAAAAAAATCCAATATGTTAATGATTTTTCTTTTTTCCAAATAAGCAATTCATCAAGAAAGCTATATTCTTTAATGTCATTATATTCTAGTTTTTTTGCTGTAGTATTCATTTTTAATTCTCTATAAATTTAATTTAAAGAAAAGGGCACGTATCAATTTACGTGCCCTTTTCTGTTTAATAAAAAGAAATTATTTAATTATACCTTTTTCTTTGTAGTACTTAGCTGCTCCCGGATGAACTGGAACCGCAGCGCCATTTAAAGCGTCAGCAAATTTAACTTGTTTCCAAATTGACTTTACTTCAGCAAATGTGCCATGGTTTTCCCAAAAAACTTTTGTCATTTGATAAACCATATCGTCTGATAGGTCTTTGTTTACAACCATTGAAGTCACTATACCCAAAGACGGAACATCTTTGTCTAGTGACTTGTAAGCACTAGCTGGAATATTTCCATAGATATATCCAGGGTTATTTTTTATTAAGTTATCAATTCTATTTTTAGGTAACCCAATAAATCTAATTCCTGGACTGTTTTCTAGTTCTATAAAAGTAGCTTGCGGAACAGAAGTAGCTGCCATGAAAACATCTATTTGACCGTCTTTCATTAATGCCGCTGATTCTTTGTAATCTACCATATGAACTACGCCGCCATTTTTTTTCACAGAAGCAAAATCAAATCCATATTCTTTAAAAATAGATTCAGCAAATGCAGTTCCAGTCCATTTAGGTTTTCCAGGACTAAGATTAGCATTTTTCATGTCTTCAAATTTTGTGATTTTTGAATCAGCTCTAACCGCAACTTGAAAAGTAGCTGGATATAAAGTTGCGAAGTAACGAATGTTTTTTTGCGCTTCAGTAAATTTTCCTTTTCCAAGATATCCATTAGCAACTGTATGAGCGTAACTCCAGCCTATTTCTGCATCTCCTCCATTCACTGCAAGTATATTAGATATACCTCCTCCTGGAGCATTTGAAGCTGCAGTTCCTTTTATTTGAGATTGCATAGTTTGCATTATTTTTGCACCTAATGGATACCAAGATCCTCCAGCAGGACCAGAAACCATTCTTAAGAACTGATCGGCATTGGCCATTGTTGAAGTTGCTATTATTGAAGAAGCAACAAGTATTACTTTTGAAATGTGTTTCATTAAAAACCCCCAAGTTGTTTTGTTATAAATTTGAAGTGATAATATCACTGCTAAATAATTAAAAGGTCAAGTATTGATATTATATTTTATTAAGATTATTATAAAAAAAATTAACCAGTTAATAATATTTTTTTAAAGTAATATTGAACGTAAATCAACTTTAAATAAAAACAGATAAGTGTTTAGGAGTGAAATTTAGTGAATATAAAAAACGTTAAAGTTACAGAAGTTGGTCCAAGAGATGGATTTCAGTCAGAAAAAACAGTTTTAAAAACTGAAGATAAAATAAATATTATAAACGATCTTATTGTTGCTGGTTTTCCAAGAATAGAAGTTTCATCTTTTGTTTCACCTAAGGCAATTCCTCAATTAGCTGATGCAGAAATGATCTTGAATGGTGTAAAAAGAAGTCCAAATACTACATTAGCCGCCTTAGTGCCGAATGCTAGAGGCGCTTTAAGAGCTGTACAAGCAAAAATTGATGAAATTGTTGTTTTTTTATCTGCATCTGAAAGTCATAATAAAAAGAATGTTAATAGAAGTGTTAACGAATCTTTAGCTGGGTTTAAAGAAATAGCTGATATTGCAGGCAAGAATAACATACCTATTCAAGGAGATATTGCTACTGCATTTGGGTGTCCATTTGAAGGTAATATTTCAACCAAAAGCCTAGCTGATATTTCTAAAGAATATAAAAGTATGGGTTTTAAAGGAATTACATTAGGTGATACAACTGGTATGGCAACTCCTCCAGTAGTTGCTGACGCCATAAAAGCTATTAGAGACAAAGTTCCTGACTTAGGTATTACATTGCATTTTCATAACACAAGAGGAGTTGGTCTTGCTAATGTGATGTCAGGTTTGTATCAAGGAATAACAGATTATGAAAGTTGTTTTGGTGGCATGGGTGGGTGTCCATTCGCTCCAAATGCTACTGGGAATATATGCTCTGAGGATTTAATTTATTTGCTTCATGAGATGGGAATTCAAACTGGTATTGATTTGGATAAATTAATTTTAATTGCTCAAAAAGTTGAAGGCCTAGTTGGACATAAACTTCCTGGTCAGGTTATGAGAGCCGGTCATAGACTGTTATCTTATTCAATGGATGATGTTCCTACTGCTATAGGCGCATAAATGAAAACAATTAATGAAAAAGGCGCTCTTAATAGTATTAAAATTATAGATCTTACTAGAGTTTTATCTGGTCCATTTTGTACAATGTTATTAGCTGATATGGGTGCTGAAGTAATAAAGGTGGAGCCACCCAAAGGAGATAACGTTCGAAACCAAGGTGATATGATTGAAGGTTACAGTTCATATTTTGCTCAATTTAATAGAAATAAAAAGTCAATTGTATTAGATCTATACAAAGAATCAGAAAAAGAAATTTTAAGAGCTTTGCTTATTGATGCAGATGTTGTCGTGGATAACTTTAAAGCTGGTGTCTTTTCAAAAATGGGGTTTGATGATGCATCATTAAAAGCTATTAACCCGAGATTAATTCGCGCATCAGTTAATGGCTTTGGTAGCAAGGGAGAGATGAGTGATAGACCAGCTTTTGATTTTATAGCTCAAGCTTTAAGTGGATTTATGTCTTTGAATGGAACAGACGAAACAGGGCCTATGAGGGCAGCAATGCCTATTTCTGATTTAGTAGCAGGTCTTTATTGTGCGTTTGGAATAGTATGCGCTTTACAATCTAGAAATAGTACTAATAAAGGTCAACGTGTAGAAGCGAGTTTAACATCAAGTTTGATTTCAATGATGGCTTACCTATCCTCAGAAACTTTTGTAAAAGGAAAATCTCCTAATAAATCAGGGAACAATCATCCAATTATAGCTCCTTATGGATTGTTTAAATCTTCAGATGGTGAAGTTGCAGTTGCACCAGCAAGTGACAAATTTTGTGATATTTTTTTAGAGTGTGTTGGTTTAACTGATCTTTTAGATAATGAAAAATATAAAAATAACGAAAACAGAATGAATAATAGAGATAGTTTAAATTCTATCATAAACAAAAAAATGATAACAAAAACATCAGATTATTGGATTAAAAAACTTAATGATGCAGGCTGTCCTGCTGGTAAAGTGGCATCCTTACATGACGCTCTTAATAGTGATTTAGTTAAAGACGCTGAAATGGTCATAAGTTCTTTTGGGCCTGAAGGTAGAAAAATAAAAATGACTGGTTTTCCTGTTAAATTATCTGATACCCCAGCAAAACTTCATTTGTCTCCTCCTTTACTAGGGGAACATACAGAAGAAATTTTAAATAGTTTAAGAAAAAATAAAATTAGGGGATAAACAATGAATTTAAAAACAATAAAATTTAGGATTGAAAATAATATTGCTTTTATTCAGTTAAATAGACCAGATCAATATAATGCGTTAGATCATGTAATGGCCGAAGAGTTGTTTAAAATATCATTAGAATGTGATGACAACAAAAACATCAGGTCAGTTGTTTTAACTGGGACAGGAGAAAAGGCTTTTTGTGCTGGAGGTGATTTGCACTCATTCCATAAACACGGAAAAAAGATTTCAAGTCATTTAAAGGAGGTTACAACAATTTTACATGGTGCTATTTCAAGATTTTCAAGAATGAATGCACCTCTAATAATTGGAGTAAATGGAATAGCTGCGGGCGCCGGACTTTCATTTGTTGGCTTTGCTGATTTAGTAATAGCCTCATCAAATGCAAAGTTTGTCTCAGCCTATTCTAAAGCTGGTTTAACTCCAGATGGATCATCAAGTTATTTTTTGCCAAGAATTATTGGAACTAGGAGATATGCTGAATTAGTATTAACTAATAGAACATTGAGTGCTCAAGAAGCATTAGAATGGGGTTTAGTTAATAAAGTAGTTGATATTAAAAATCTTAAAAATGAAGTTGAAGAATTAGCTAACAAATTAGCTTTGGGACCTTCACTTGCTTTTGGAAAATTCAAATCCTTACTTCAAAATAGCTTTTTAGATTCTATGGAAGGTCAAATGGAGTTTGAAGCTAGAATGATTGCAGAATGTTCTAAGACAAAAGATGGCATTAATGGTATAGACGCTTTTGTTAACAAAAAAGAAGTTTCATTTACTGGTGAGTAGTTATTAAAGGAAAACATATGACTGTTAATATAATTGTGTTTGAAGGAGATGGTATTGGGCCAGAGATAATGAGCTCAACTTTGGAAATCATTGATTTATTAAACACTAAAATGGAAATTGATATAAAAATTGAAAAAGGTATTATTGGGTTTGATGCTTTAAAACAATTTGGCACGACTTTTCCTAAAAACGTATTATCAATTGCAAAAAAAGCAGATGGCATTATTTTGGGCCCAGTAGATCATAATGCATATCCTCCAATATCAGAAGGAGGAATAAATCCATCTGGTGCGTTAAGAATTGGTTTAGATTTATATGCTAATATAAGGCCAGCTAAAAATTATAAAAACGTTAAATCTTTGTCAAAATCAATTGATCTAATAATAGTCCGTGAAAATACAGAGGGATTTTATGCTGACAGGAATATGGCTGAAGGAAATGGAGAATTTAGTCCGGTTCCTGGTGTTGGGCTAGCTTTAAGAAAAATAACTGAAAAAGCATCAACTAGAATTGCTAAAACTGCTTTTGAAATAGCGAGTTCAAGGCCAAGGTCAATTACTAAAGAGCCAGTTGTACACTCTATTCATAAAGCAAATGTCATGAGACTAACTGATGGTATTTTTCTTGATGCATGTAAGAATGTTGCTTCACAATACAAAGATATAAATTATAAAGAAATGCTTGTGGATGCATGCGCAGCTCATATTGTAAGAAATCCAAGCCAATTTGACGTAATAGTTACCACTAATATGTTTGGAGATATTTTATCAGATTTAGCAACAGAATTATCTGGCTCACTTGGCTTGGCAGGCTCTCTAAATGCTGGTGACAATTATGCCATGGCTCAAGCTCAGCATGGTTCAGCTCCAGACATAGCTGGTAAAAATATTGCTAATCCAATATCATTAATCTTATCAACAAGTATGCTACTAAATTGGATTGGAAAAAAACAAAAAATAAAAAATCTTATTTTAGCTTCAGATTTACTTGATAAATCTGTTACAAGCCTTCTTGAAGATGAAGGAAATTTAACAAGAGATCTTGGTGGCACGGCCTCAACATCTGAAATAACTAAAAATTTAATAAAAATAATTAATAATTTGATATAAAGAAATTAATGTCTGATCAAAAATCTATACCTGCTGTTTATATGAGGGGGGGAACATCTAAGGGGCTTCTCTTTAACAAAAAAGATTTGCCTAGTGATAGAAAAATATTGTCTCAATATTTATTATCTGCAATGGGTTCTCCTGATTCAAGACAAATAAATGGAATGGGGGGAGCAACTTCAGTAACTAGTAAGGTTTGTATTATTTCAAAAAGCAAAGAACCTGGAATAGATATTGATTATCTTTTTGCTCAAGTTGTTGTAGATCAAGCTATAGTTGACTTTGGTCCAACTTGCGGCAACATGTTGTCAGCGGTAGCTCCATATTCAATAGAACAAGGCTTGATTAATGCAGAAATGGATGCCACTAAAATAATTATTAAATCTATTAATACTGGTTCTATAATTGAAGCAATTGTTCCAACGCCAAATAAAAAGGTTAAATATTCAGGTAACTTAAAAATTGCAGGTGTTCCTGGAGAAGGTGCTGCAATTTTACTTAAATTTAAAAATTTAGTAGGTGGGGTAACTGGTAAAATGCTTCCTACGGATGAACTAATAGTAAAAATAGATAATGTTGATGTAACATGTTTAGACGTATCTATGCCAATTGTCATGGCTAATGCGTATGATTTTGGAATAACTGGAAATGAAACAAGTGCAGAATTAAACTCAAATCAAAATTTATTAGATAAAATTGAAAGAATAAGGCTATTAGCAGCTATTAAAATGGGAATGGGAGACGTCTCAGGTAAAGTATTGCCTAAATTTGCATTGTTATCCAAGCCATTACATGGAGGAAGTATTACTTCAAGATACTTTACACCAAGCACTTGTCATGAAACTCATGCTGCTACAGGAAGCAATTGTATTGCCTCAGCATGCTTAATTCCCGGGACAGTAGCTTCAAAAATTTCTAATTTAAAAGTTAGTGGAATGGATACGGTATTGATTGAACATCCTCTTGGAATAATTGAGTGTACAGTTGAAACTTCTGAAAAAAAAATAATAAATAATTCTTATATAAAGTCATGTGGAATTTATAGGACGGCTAGAAAAATTATGGATGGCAATATTTATCTTCCAGAAAATTTAAATAATGACTAATTATTATTTATTTTTTTTAAAATATCTAGATTGGTGGTCTCAAAAATGGGTCTATATATTTAGCTTTTTATTCGCTGTTTTCGCTGGTTTTGTAGCATTTTATTTTAGTTTACCATTGCCTTGGATGCTTGGCCCTTTAATAGGTTGTGGCTTGCTTTCAGCCTTTGGTAAAAAAATTATAATTGGTAAAAAGCCAAGACCGATTTGTAGAGCTCTTTTGGGCTGTACTATTGGAGCAAATTTTGGACCTGAAATTATTGATAGAATTCCAGAAATTGGAGTTTCTTTATTATTTATTCCAGGTTTTGTTCTTTTGATGGGTATCTCAACTTACTTATATTTATCAAAAGTTATGAAAATGAATAAAGCAACTTCTATATATGGCTCCATTCCAGGTGGGTTAAATGAAATGGTGATTCTTGGAAAAGAAGTTGGAGCAGACCCAAGAATATTAGTGTTAATTCATGCAACTAGGATAGTTGTTGTTGTTTTATTTGCATCGTTACTTATTTTATTTGTACCAAAATTAGGAGCAAATATAATGCCTCAACCTGACTTATTTTATAATTGGAAACAATTACCATTTGTTTTTTTAATTTCATTTTTTGGATGGTTTTTAGCTGTTAAACTAAAAATTCCTGGCCCAACAATTATCGGACCTATGATACTATCAGCATTTGTTCATATATCAGGAATTGTTAATGCAATGCCGATGTATATATTAGTAATATTAGTACAAATCTTATTAGGGGCTGCATTAGGTTGTTTGTTTAAAAATATTACTTTAAAAGAAATCACAGGACCAGTATTCGCTGGATTTATAACAACACTTATTGCAATTATACCTTTAATTATTGTTTATTATATTTTAATGAAATTTGGTTATGACCCTTTATCTGTCTTGTTAGCGTTTTCACCTGGAGGTCAGTCGGAGATGAACCTCCTTGCTCTTTCAGTCGGAGCTGACATGTCTTTTATCAGCCCTCATCATATGTTCAGAGTTTTTTTAGTAATAATATTTGCAAGCATAATTCTTAAATTTATTAAAAGATAAAATCACATTTTAGAATTGATATTATTTGATTTCAATGCCAGCATTTTTTCTATTGATGTTTACTATCGTCTTAGAGGTGTTATCAACGAAAGGAATATTTTCAATCCATTTCATTTCAAAACCTTCAATACACCCAATATTATAACCAAATTGGTTTAAAGGAGTTCTTCTTTTGTGATGGGTGTTGATGCCACAGACTTTACAAAAATAGTGTTCAGCAATATTCGTATTCCATTTATAAACATTTAAAAATTCTTTACCTGAAGTAATTACAAAATCTTTTTCTGATGATGTGCCCATTACAAAACTTTTTCTTCTACAAATAGAACAATTGCATCTTCTTAAGTCTATAATATTTGTATAAATTTCAAAAATTACTGAGCCGCAATGACATTGGCCCTTAAGAGGAAGGGTTAAGTCCTTAATTCTCATAATATTATATTACCATTTAAAACGTAAAGCCAAATTCATCTTTAAGAACATTAGATAATTCTAAAGTTTTGTCTTCAGAAATTTGTTGTAGAGGAGGCCTTAAGTTTTTCCACAAAGCATTCTTAGTTTGCATAGCTAAGAGAGATTTTTGCGCAGGAATAGGGGCGTAATCTTGAAATAACAATCTGACTTTTTTTACTTTTATTTGCAAACTTTCTGCCTCATCCCATTTACTTGAATGGCATAGGTTTATAACCTCAGAAATATCCTTACTATTAAGATTGGCAGTTGCTGAAATACATCCTGGAGCACCTAGTTTAATAGCTTCAATCACAGGTAACTCTGCACCTGGATAAACTATCAAATCTTTAATATCTAGAAGAGCTTCTGTGTTTTCCCAAACACCAGAACTATCCTTTATACCTACAATTATATCTGGGTAAGATGATTTAAGTTTTTGAACTAATTCTATAGAAAGTCCTACGCCACAAACTTGAGGAATGTGATATAAATAGATCTTAAGGTTATTATCGTCCACACCTTCAATTAATTTTTCAAAATGCTCGTATAATCCTTTGTCACTCATGCCTTTAAAATAAAAAGGAGGTAAAGTCATTACCCCATGACAACCTAGATTTACAGCATGTTTTGTAATTGTAATAGTATCAGGTAAGTTACATAAACCAGTGCCTGGAATTAAAATTTTTGGGTTAACGCCACTGTTTATTAATCCTTCTAAAGCGTTCATTCTTTCTTTATTTCCAAGAGAAAGAGCTTCGCCAGTAGTTCCAAAAGGAGCAAGTCCGGAACATCCATTTTCAATTAAACTTTTAGCAAGCTCATTATACATTGTTTGTTCAACTTTAAGTTGATTGTCAAATGGTGTTAATATTGGTGCAATTAGTCCTTTAATCAATTTTTTCTCCATAAATAAAGCTTATTAAATATTTTACATTAAAATTAAGAATAAACAAATTTCATTTTGAATTTTGCAATAAAATTTTTAGCTTAGGGTAAATAAATTTTTGAGCAAATCCTAAAAGTAAAACAACAATAAATAATCTAAATAAATGATGTGTTATAACAAAAGCTGGTTTTATTCCTAATGTAGCGGCAACTAAACCCATTTCATTTATTCCTCCCGGTGAATAGGCTAGTATTATTGCTTCGGGCCTTGCGCTTATAATAGATGTGATAATTAAGATAAAAGGTATCATACATATCCCCAATGAAATCACTATTGTAATGGCGTGGCCAACATATTGTCTTGCTATTCTCCATGTTAGTCCATTCATATTGCTTCCAAAAAAACTTCCTGTCATTAACTGTGCAAAGATAAAAATAATTACTGGTGCATTTAGATTAATGGTTTCTGTCATGTGAAGAACAGCACTTATTATTAGTGGTCCAAACAAACGTGTTCCAGGTATTCTAAAAATTTTACCAAAAAAAAGACCAGCAGGAATTATTAATATAATTATAAAACAGTCGAGAATGCTGCCAGATAAACTAGGCCATAAAGGTTCTCTTTCAAATGAACCAGGAAATATAATTAATATTAATGTTGGAATAGTAAATACAGTTAAAAATATTCTCATCATATGAACAAGACCTACTTGTTTTGAGTTGGCGCCGCATTCTTCAGCTCCTAAAACCATTTCAATTAATCCTCCAGGAGAAGCCATGAAAAATGATTCTGCTTTACCCAAATTACGAATTTTATTTAGAAATAAATAAGTAATTAAGTATGAAAAAGGGACATACAAAAATAATAAAGTTATTGAGAAAATCCAATCATTAAACTCTAAAAATACAGATGAAGAGAAAGATTTTCCAAGCCATATTCCAATTATACCTATAAAAGGGTTTCTTAAATTTTGAGGGATGTTGACTTCTGTCCCGATAAGAGCAAATACAGCAACAAAAAAAGCTGGACCTAAAACCCAAGGCAAAGGAAATAATAAAACGTTAAAAATTGTTCCACTTAAAGCTCCAATTAAGAGCGTTTTGATAATAGTATTAAATTTTTTCAAAATTATTCTATCTTTGAAATTCATATAAGAAAATTCATATTTTTATTTTACTTAATATATTAATTAAATTTTACAATTATACTAATTAAATTTATGATAATAAAAATTATTCTGTAATATATGAGGGGAAATCAATTGTCTAAAAAACCAGAAATTCGTATTAAAGTAAAAGATGCAATAGAGCTCATTTCAGAGATGTTTAAAACAAAAGAATGTAGTGATTATGAAGCAAAAACTATTGCAGAAAGACTTTGTGGTGCAAATTTAAAAGGTCATGATAGTCATGGAATTGTTAGAGTTCCAAGATACTTTGAATGGATGGAAAGGGAATGGGTCTTTGCTAATAGAAAAGCAGAGTTAGTTATAGACGCAGGTGCGTTAGCTTGTTTGGATGCTAAACAAGGTTTTGGACAAGTTGCAGGTGAGTATGCAGTAGATGAGGGTATTAAGAGAGCAAAAACACATGGTGTGTCTGTTGTAGGTTTAAGAAATTCTGGACATCTTGGTAGAATCGGTGACTGGGCAGAAAGAGCGGCTGATGCAGGATTTATTTCTTTTCATTTTGTAAATGTAAGAGGAAGCTTACTTGTCGCTCCGTTTGGAGGAACTGATAGACGTGGAAGTACATCTCCTTTAGCTATAGGTATCCCATCCAAAGATAAAGAGCATATAATCCTTGATATGGCTACATCTACAGTTGCCGAGGGAAAGGTAATGGTTGCTCAAAAAGGAGGTAAGCCTCTTCCAGCTGGAGCATTAGTCGACAGTTCTGGTAATTTAAGTACAAATCCAGAGGTAATGTATGGCAAAATTGGAGAAGATGAAGTTCCAGATTCTGAGAATGGAACAGGAGCAATCACTGCTTTTGGTTTGCATAAAGGTTCTGGAATAAATTTTATGATGGAAATGTTGGGTGGAGCTTTGACAGGTTCAGGCGTTTCCGCTGGTATAGATGATAAAGAAAAAAGAAAATTTGCAAATGGCATGTTGTCAATATACATCTCAGTTGAAAAAATGGTTGATCTTGATTACTTTACTAAAGAAGTCCAGTCTTATGCAAGTTTTGTAAGAGCATCTCCTCCCTCAGATAAGAATGGCAAAGTATTAATACCTGGTGATAAAGAAATAATAACTAATAGTGATAGAATGGCTAATGGTTTACCTGTTGCTCCAATAGTATGGGAAAACATTAAACAGACTGCAGAAAAATTAAATATACATAATGTAGATCGATTTCAATCAGCTATAATATAGAAATTAGAAATCAATTATCTAATTATAAATATCTTTAATTTGATTTTTTTCAAATACATTAGCTATACTCTTTTTGTCATGATTTTTAAAAGTTATGGAGTATATTTTTGGATTTATTACAACCTTCAAACATTATTTATGTTAATGGCAAAAAAACAATAATCAGTAATGTAGATCATGATATTACAGTTTTAGATTTGATAAGAACAAATCTAAAACTAAGTGGGACAAAAGAAGGTTGTGCGGAGGGTGATTGTGGAGCTTGCTCAATTTTACTTCATGATGGTCTTAATTCTGAACTTAAGCCTGTCAACTCATGTTTAGTTAGAGTTGGACAAGTTGTTGGTAAAGGTATTGTTACTATTGAAGGTGTTGGTAATGATATAGCCCCACATCCTATTCAAACAGCTTTCTCAGAAGAAAATGCTTCTCAATGTGGATATTGCACTCCTGGATTTATAATCTCTGGTATAAGTTTATTTAATTCTAATAAAAAAATAAATGATGATACAATTAATGATGCCATTTCAGGAAACCTATGTAGGTGTACTGGTTATTCACCAATAATTAAAGCTATCAAAGTCGCTTCAAAATTAAGAAAACCTTTAAAAACTATAAAATTTTTAGAACACAATAAAGATATTAAATTAGGAAATGTAACTTATTACAATCCTAAGAATTTAGAAGAAATGTTAAAATTAACTGCTCATGAAAATTATAATTTTTTAGCTGGAGGAACTGATTTAAATTTAAGAAGACCTATTGTGAATGAAAAAAAAAATGTAATTATTTGTTTGGATAGTATAGTAGAATTAAAGATTAACAAAATTACTAATGATAATTTAATTATTGGAAGTTGCGTTTCTATAGAAGGTTTTTTAGAGATTGTAAAAAATAAAATACCGCAATTAGTAGAGATTTTGCAAAGATTTGGATCTCCTCAGATTAGAAATCAAGGTACTATTGGAGGCAATATTTCTACTTCAAGTCCAATTGGAGATTTAGCTCCAGTTTTGTTAGCTTTAAACTCAAAAATTAATTTATTTGGCCATAATGGAGATACTTCTGTTTTACTCAGAGATTTTTATTTAGGGTATAGAAAAAATATATTAAAAAAAGATCAAATTATAAGATCTATTGAAATTCCTTTGCCTAATGGAGGATATAAATTTTTTTGTTGGAAGTTATCAAAACGATATGATCAAGATATTTCAACTATTTCTCTTTCTATTTATTTAAAAACTAAAAATAATATTATTGAAGATATTCATATTGCAGCAGGTGGGGTTGCTGAAATACCTAAATATTTAGAAAGCCTTTGTAAGATAATGACAGGAAAAACAATTGAAGTTTCTATATTAACTGCTATTAACCAAATCGACAAATTTGTTCAACCTATTTCTGATTTAAGAGGAACTTCTAATTATAGAATTGAATCTTTAAAAGGTTTGTTCAAAAGATTGGAAAAGTGTTTAAAAGAAAATTCAAACACAATGTCTATAATGGACTTTAAAGATGAATAAAATGATATTACATGATTCATCTATAAGGCATGCTACAGGACAAGCAATTTATATTGACGATATGCCTGCCCAAGAAAATCTTTTGCATGGAGCACTTGTTTTATCAAAAAATGCTTATGGTAAATTAAAAAAAATTAACTCTAGTAAATTACTCAAATTACCATTTTATTCAAAAATCATAACTGCAAAAGATATTCCCGGCGAAAATGACATCGGTCCAATTAAAAAAGGAGAACCTATTCTTGCTGAAGATATGATCACTTATTATGGACAGCCAGTTGCAGTTGTTTTGGCTAAAACATATCAAGAAGCTCTATATGCAAGTAGCATGGTTGACGTTGAAGTGGAGGTTATTGCCGACCCAATATTAACGTTAGATGACGCATATCAGAAAAAATCTTTTCTAATTGATCCAATAATTTTAGAAAAAGGTTCTGTAGAAATTGAAATGAAAAACTCTGAATGTAAACTTTCTGATAATTTTGAAATCGGAGGGCAAGATCATTTTTATCTAGAAACACATGTTGCATTAACTTTTCCAGGGGAAAATGAAGAATTTACTGTTTGGTCCAGTTCACAACATCCAACGGAAGTTCAGCACGGTGTAAGTAATGTATTAAATATACCTGCGGCAAAAATTGAGAGCAAAGTAAGAAGATTGGGAGGAGGATTTGGAGGCAAAGAAAGTCAGGCAACAATTTTTGCAGCTATATCTGCTCTGAGTGCTTTTGTTACTAAACAGCCTGTTAAAATTCGTCTTAATAGACATGAAGATATGACCGCTACTGGCAAAAGGCATAATTTTAAAGTTTACTATAACGTAGGTTTTTCAAAGAATGGAAAGCTAAATGGACTAGATCTTATATTATTAAGTAATGGTGGAAACGTATTAGATTTATCTGGACCGGTAATGACACGAGCATTAACTCATTTAGATAATTGTTATTATTTAAAGTCAATAAAAGCTAAAGGATATGTTTGTAAAACTAATACAGTTTCAAACACAGCTTTTAGAGGGTTTGGGGGGCCTCAAGGAATGTTAGTAATTGAAAATATTCTTTACAATATTTCTAAATATTTAAGTAAGCCATTAGATGAAATTAGAAAAGTAAACTATTATTCTAAAGTTAATGGATTAACAACTCCTTATGGACAAAATGTTTCAAAACCAAGGATTAATAAAGTTTTAAGACAACTTCATAAATTAAGTAACTATTCTGGTAGAATAAAATCTGTTAAGAGTTTTAATTTAAAGCAAATACACCAAGGCTATCCTTTTAGGAAAGGCCTTGCTATGATGCCTGCTAAATTTGGCATTTCCTTCAATAAACCTTCATTTAATCAAGCTGGCGCATTAGTTAATGTATACTCTGATGGCTCTATTAGATTAAATCATGGTGGGACTGAAATGGGGCAAGGTTTGTTTATTAAGGTAGCCCAAGTTGTTGCAGAATGTTTTAAGGTACCTGTAGACCAAATTCATATCACTTCTACGAATACGGCTGAAGTTCCTAATACTTCTGCAACAGCAGCATCATCTGGTTCAGATTTAAATGGAATGGCTGCTTGGAATGCAGCTGATCAAATTAAAAAAAGAATGATATCTCATATAGCTCAATTATTTAAAAAATCAAAATCTGATATTATTTTTTATAATGGTAGAATACGGGCTGGCAAAAATAGTATGTCATTTTCTGAACTAGCTCATTCATGCTGGGATAATAGGATATCCTTATCTTCAACTGGGTTTTATAAAACACCTAAGATACATTGGAACCAAGATAAATTATATGGGCATCCTTATTTTTATTTTACTTGGGGAGCAGCTTTATCTGAGGCTTTAATTGATATTAATACTGGTGAAAGTAGAATAATTAGAGCTGATATAATACAAGATTGTGGGAAATCTTTAAATGAAAATATTGATATTGGTCAAATAGAAGGCGGGTTTATTCAAGGTTTGGGATGGCTAACATGCGAAGAGCTTGTTTTTGCTAGTAATGGAAAGTTGTTAACGACTGGACCATCTACTTATAAGTTACCTGGAAGCAGAGATATTCCAAGGAAATTTAATGTTAAGCTTCTAGAGAAAGCTGACAATGATGAAAAAACTATTTTTAGATCTAAGGCAGTTGGCGAGCCACCCTTGTTATTGGCTATTTCTTATTTTCTAGCTATTAAAGAAGCTATTAGAGCATCTGGATTAAATGCCAGACCCGAATTGCTTAACGCTCCAGCAACGCCGTCTGAAATATTAAAGTCAATCAAAGGTTAGTATATTAATTTTTAATTGGAATAAAGATTTGGGATATCTTACTTTAAAAAAGAAGTTATTTTTTGTTCATATAGTTATTAATAAGTGAATTCGTATATAAGTATCAATATAATAGATAACCTTAAAGAAATATTTTTAAATTAACTTTTATTATTATTAATTATTAAAAAAATATTTCAAACCAATCATTTAACAAGCTAATTATAAATAATTTGTATTTATCAATACGTTGTGATCCAGTTTAAAGTATTGTCAATATATAGGGGAGGTTAGATTGAGTAATTTAGAAAACGTTTCAGCCGAAGATTTGAAAAACCCAGATTATGTTCCGCCATTAAAGGTAGGAATTATTTTGGGTTTACAACATGTTTTGGCTATGTTTGTTAGTAATATAACACCATCGATAATAATAGCTGGTGTAGCAGGCTTTGCTTTTGGAAGCGCTGATACTGTGTTTTTAATTCAAATGTCAATGTTGTTTGCAGGAATCGCTACTTTGATGCAAACAGTCGGGTTTGGACCAGTTGGGGCAAGATTACCAGTAATGCAAGGTACTAGCTTTGCTTTTGTACCAGTTATGATTGGTGCTGCAAAAGTTGGAATGGGCACGCTATTTGGAGCGATAGTGATTGGTGGAATATTCCATGCATTTTTAGGTACAATAGTTGGAAAAATTCGACATTGGTTTCCACCACTTGTTTCTGGAATAATTATTTTAGCGATTGGTATTTACTTAATTCCGGTAGGAATTGAATACGCAGCTGGAGGCGCTGGTGATTTTAATATGTCTAAGCCAACTTGGGGAGGCATAGGAAATTGGAGTCTTGCAATTATAGTTATAGTGGTATCATTTGGTTTAAAATTTTGGACCAAAGGAATTGTATCAAGCTCTTCAGTTTTACTCGGAATGATAGTTGCTTATATTATTGCTGCAGTAATGGGCGACGTAAGCTTTGCTGGAGTTACTAACGCTGCTTGGTTTGCCCTACCAGAACCTTTTAAATATGGTTTTGATATAAATTTAACAGTAATAATAGCGATGTGTCTCATGTCAATAGTGAGTGCAATTGAAACCGTAGGTGATATCTCAGGCATAGCCAAAGGTGGTGCAAATAGAGAGGCTACTGACAAAGAAATACAAGGAGGAACTTATGCTGATGGTATTGGAACCGCTATTGCAGGTGTTTTTGGAGGATTGCCAAACACAAGCTTTAGTCAAAATGTAGGATTGATTACTATGACAGGAGTAATGAGTAGAAGGGTAGTTACAATTGCCGCCATCTTCTTAATACTTTGTGGTTTAATTCCCAAAATAGGTGCTTTAGTATCTTCTATGCCAATAGCTATATTAGGTGGAGGTGTTATTGTGATGTTTGGCATGGTTGCGTCTGCTGGTATTAATATGTTAAGTGGTGTTGATTGGAATAGAAGAAATATGATGATTTTTGCAATCTCATTATCTATTGGTTTTGGTTTACAAAAAGTTCCAGCATCAGTTGCAGGATTAGGAGGAGAAATGCAAATGCTACTTACTTCTGGTTTATTGCCTGCTGCATTTTTAGCTGTTTTATTAAATATAATTTTACCTGAAGAAGATAAATAACTGTTTTAAAAATTATATAATTACTGTTATATTACACCGCTCTTGATTGAGCGGTGTAATTTTTTTGAAAATCATATGTCTAATATTTTAATAAAAAACGCTAAAGTTATAGCTACTATGGATGATGACCTGCGTGAGCTTAGTAATAATTCCATTTATAGTGAAAATGGAATTATTGTTGAAATAGGAAAGTGCGACAACTCAAATTACCAACCAGATCAAATCATTGACGCAACAGATATGGTTGTTATTCCAGGCTTAATTAATACTCATCATCATTTATTTCAAAATTTGACACGTTGTTATCCAAAAGCTCAAAACGAATCGTTATTTGGCTGGTTAACTAATTTATATTCAGTTTGGAATAATATTGTTCCAAGAGATATATATATATCTGCATTAATTGGATTGTCTGAAATGGTGATAAGTGGTTGTACAACTTCAAGTG
Organism: Pseudomonadota bacterium; assembly: GCA_027625145.1. Taxonomy (GTDB): domain Bacteria; phylum Pseudomonadota; class Alphaproteobacteria; order Puniceispirillales; family Marisalimonadaceae; genus CAJJBL01. Next base: position 24,902 of record JAQBXK010000012.1, on the reverse strand, counting down.
ATCATCTTTATCTTTTTCCCAATGGCTCAAAATTAGAAGATGAAATTGAAGCTGCTAAGAAAGTTGGCTGTAGGTTCCATGCTACTAGAGGTTCGATGAGTATTGGTGTAAGTAAGGGAGGATTGCCTCCAGATTCACTCGTTGAAAATGAAGAGGCTATACTCAAAGATTGTCAAAGAGTAATAGAAAACTTCAATGATAACTCTGAATTTTCAATGTTAAGAATAGCTTTGGCTCCTTGTTCACCATTTAGTGTTAGTCAAAACCTAATGCGAGAAACAGCTATTTTAGCAAGACAATACTCAGTAGGGATGCATACACACTTAGCCGAAAATAAAGAGGACATTGAATATACACAGAAACACTTTGGTATGCGTCCAGGTGAATATGTTGAGCAATTAGGTTGGATTGGCAAGGATGTATGGCATGCACATTGTGTACAGCTAAATGAAAGTGAAATTGAACTTTTTTCTAAAACAGGAACAGGAATAGCGCATTGTCCTTGTTCTAATATGCGTCTTGCTAGTGGCATAGCTCCTTTAAGAAATTGGATGGACGCTGGGGTAAAAGTAGGTTTAGGAGTGGATGGATCTAGTTCAAATGACAGTGGTCATCTTCTTAGTGAAGCACGACAGGCAATGTTATTACAAAGAGTAAATCTTGGCGCAGATAAGTTTTCTCCTAGAGAAGCATTATACACAGCCACAAGAGGTGGAGCCAAAGTTTTAAATAGAGATGATATAGGTCAGATAGCTGTTGGTAAAGCTGCAGATTTTGCAGTTTATGATTTAAAACAAATAGCATTATCGGGTACTTGGAGCGATCCAGTTGCTGGTTTAGTTTTATGCACTCCAATGAGAACGAGTTATACAATATGTAATGGTAAGATTATCTCAGAATCAGGAAATATAAATAATATTGATCTTGGCGTATCTCTTGAAGAACATAGATCAGCTTCTGAACGTTTATTAAAAATATAAATTTTAAAATGATAAACACTGAATTTCTTTTTTTAAGAAATGGTATTCAACTAAATTAATAGAAGAAGGTTCATTTGTTTTAGTTCTATCTACAATCCAAAAATCCTGTTTATTTTTTACCAATAAGGGATGATGCCAAACATTTTGATTATATGTTATTCCTATATTTCCATTAATAAGAAAGCATTTTAAATTATTTAAATCTGGCATCCCATTATTTTCATGACATACAACGGTTAACCAATCAATGTTTTGTATAGGCAAAAAACTTTGAGAAGAAATAGGGTGTTTTTCCATGATTTTGATCTCAATAGGCATTACCCTTGGAGTGCCAGAAAATATTGAAATAGTTGGAGTTCCACCTTCATTATTTAAGCTTAATTCAGATACCTTATGATGTCTTTCAGTAGTTCCTTGATTAATAAAATACTTTGTTGCAGCATTTTCTTTATCAATCAAATGACCAAAAGGTAAAAACGTCTCCTTAGTGATAACGGCAATGGGTATTGTTTTCATTTCAAACTCTTAAGCCAAACACTCTAAGTCTTGAAACTCCTCCATCAGGAAAAATGTTTAACCTAACGTGTGTTGCTTCATTAATTATTTTAATTTCATTTTTATAATTATGAATAATATCTGCCTTTAATTTATTTTTTTGTAAAATTGTATCCCAATTTTCTGATTGTTTAATAATATCTTCAATCTTCACGTTTTGATTTATAGATTCAGCTTGTAAGGAAGCTTGATCTGGAAAATTACCTTTAAAATGAGCTGTATCGATTTCAATTTGTTGAATTTTACCTTTTTGTGCTAATTTAATTATTATCCAATCATTTCCTGGTTCTCTTCTTCTTCTTGTTTCCCAACCATCTCCCATTGTTTTGCCTCTTCCATCTGACAAAAGAGCTGATACATCTCCATAATGTGCATTATTAAATGCAACTATTGATCCACCTAGTTTTAATGAAGATAATTCAATTAATTTATTTTTATTAAAATTGTTCCAGTTATACTTCACTTCTCCAAACAACTTTATTCTAGCAATACCTCCATCAGGAAAAATTTGTAAACGTACATAGTTTACTTTGGGTGCTGATTCAATTATAAAGTCATTTTTTTTATTACCAATTAATGAAGATTTTTTAATTAATGGTACCCAATTTGATTTTTCATTAAGTGCTTCTTCACTAAAAAGTCCTTCTAAAGAGGTGAAAGGCGGAAAATTACCAGTAAAGTGGCTTGTATCTATCTCAGCTTTAGAAATGACACCTGGTGAACCAAGTTTTATAATTGCCCAATCATGACCTCCATCTCTTCTTCTTCTACTTTCCCAGCCGTCCATCCATTTTCCATGATCATCATATTTATCTTCAATAAAAACAGGGTCTTTATCATCTAACATTCGAGATGCTTTACCAAAGAAATCATCAGATACGCTTATTACCTTTGAGCCCATTTTGGGTGAGGAAAGATTTACAAGTGTTTCTATTTTATCAATGATATTCATCTATTTAATCCCAATTTTAATAATTTTTTTATAAAGAAGAAAAGCCTCTAGAAATATATTTTCCCATATTTTCTTTAATTATAAATTCCCCATTCCCAAAAATTTTTATTCCTCTTAACCAAGTTTCAATCGGCCAACCTTTTATTTCTAAATTTTCATAAGGTGTGTAGTCTGAACCATGATGTAAGTTTGACTGTTTTATTTTTGCAATTTTATTTGGATCCCATATTGTTAAATCTGCATCAGCACCAACTTTTATTGAACCTTTTTGTGGATATAAACCATACATTTTTGCAGGATTGGTTGATGTTAATTCAACAAATCTTTCTATAGTAATTCTTTTTTTACTAACCCCTTCAGAAAACAAAATGGGAAGCCTTGTTTCCACGCCTGGAATCCCATTTGGAACCCATTTGAAAGAAGTTCGTGCACCAGGTCTATCTTTCCCTTTTTTATCTTTAAATTTAAATGGACAATGATCAGACGAAAAAATATCAAATGTACCATCTATTAATCCTTCCCAAATTGCTTTTTGGCTTTCTAAATCCCTTGGAGGAGGAGAGCATACATACTTAGCTCCTTCGAAATCCATGTTTAGACCTTTCATGTCATCCTCTGTTAAACAAATGTACTGAGGACATGTTTCGGAGAAAACTTTTATTCCTTTATTTTTTGCCCATTTTATCTGTGAAAGCGCTTCGTTACCTGAGACGTGAACTATTACTATTGGAATATCTACTATTTCTGCATGACTAATAGCTCTATGTGTAGCTTCTCTTTCAACTATTTGAGGCCTTGAAAGGCCATGATAATAAGGAGCTAATTTACCTTCATCTTCCAGCTTTTTAGTCAGGTACCTAATGGCATCGTAACCTTCTGCATGTACCATTACTAAAGTTTTTTCTTTTTTAGCAACCTCAAAAACCTCAAGTAATTCTGCATCATTTAAAACTAGATCATCATAAGTCATGAATACTTTAAAAGAAGTATATCCATCTCTAGCCAGAGCGGGTAGTTCCTGGCCTAAAACTTGAGGAGAAGGGTCACTTATTATTAAATGAAAAGAGGTATCTATATAAAGGTTGTTTGTAGCTTTTTTATGGTAATCTTCAACACATTTCCTTAGAGATTGACCTTTTTCTTGCATTGCAAATGGAAGTATAGTTGTTGATCCTCCGGCCGCTGCAGACATTGTCGCAGTTTGAAAATTATCTGCCATTTCAACATCAGGGCCAGACGGTTGATCAATGTGAACATGTGCATCTACACCACCCGGTAAGATTATTAAATTAGAAGCGTCTTCTATAACAGATGCTTCATCATTTAAAATTCCTATTGCTGATATTTTGCCATTCAAAATCCCTAGATCAGTTTTTTCTTTACCATTTTCAGTGATTATTTCTCCATTTTTAAAAATAGTATCAAACTTTTGCATGTGATAATCCTTAGTAGATTTTATTTGTTATTTTTTATATTCGATATTGCTTCATATAGTTTTCCTATTTCAGCTCGTTCATGGCTTTCTAAAAATGAAATATTTCCGGGAGGCATTGCAAATGAAATAACTGAATGTGTATATATTTTATCTATATTATTTATAATATCTTCTGTTGTTTCTAATTTTATAAGTTTAGGAGCAGATCGCATATTTTCCCATAAAGGTTCTTTAGAATGACACATTGAACATTTTGAAACTATAATTTCTTGTGCATTAGAAAGAATTAACTCTGGTATTTTAGGGATTAGTTTAACTGTAGTTTTGTTGTTTTTAAGTTCAAGATTAGGTTTTCCAATTTCTGAAACATAGATACTTAATGTTATCAAAATAATTATTGGAAATAAAACCCAATATGGAGGGTTTTCCCCTGTGTGTTTAACATTAAAAAAATGCCTTATTAGAGCTCCAATAATTAAAATTAAAGAAATTATAATCCAAGAATATGAGGTTGCATAAACAAATGGATAGTGATTTCCAATCATAATAAAAATAACTGGAAGAGTGAGGTAATTATTATGTAAAGATCTTTGTTTTGCAATCATTCCATGTTTAGGGTCAGGTTCTTCTCCAGAAAGTAAACTTGTGACTACTTTTTTTTGACCAGGAATAATTATCATCAAAACATTAGCTACCATAATTGTTCCTAGCACAGTTCCAACCTGCATATATGCTCCTCTATAACTAAATAACTCAGAATACAGCCACGACATAGATGAAACCAGGATAAGTATTGCTATAATAAGAACATAAACATTAGTTTTTAATGCCATTCTACAAATAAGATCATAAAGTAACCAGCCTATGATAATACCAATAATAGATATTATTATTGCTTCATACTTTTCAAAATCATATTTGACTATATCTATCATATATAGTTCTGCACCTGCGTAATATATTAGTGCTAACAAGGCAAAGCCTGATACCCATGTTGCATACGCTTCCCATTTAAACCAAGTTAACTCGGCTGGAAGCCTTGAAGGGGCAACTAAGTACTTTACTAAATGATAAAAACCACCTCCATGAACTTGCCAAGCTTCACCATGTGATTTTGAAGGGAGATCTTTATTTTGTTTTAAACTTAAATCTAGTGCTATGAAATAGAAACTAGAACCAATCCAGGCAATTCCAGCAATTACGTGAAGCCATCTTAAGATAATTTCAATCCATTCTTGTAATAAAAAAATCATCAGCTTCCTTTATAAGTGCTATAACTATAAGATGATAACAATAAGGGAACATGGTAATGTTCTTTGTTATTTGTAACATTGAATCTTATAGGAATTATATCTAAGAATAAAGTTGATGTAGAATTAGGATTTTCTTTTTTGAGATACTCACCAGCATGAAATAATATTTCGTAAGTTGTCACTTCCAAATCTTCTGACATAATGAGAGGGCTATCAACTCTTCCATCATTATTTGTTGAATAGGTGCCTAAATAAAATCTTTTTGTTAGTTCAATTTTAAACAAATCAATTTTCATGCTTTTAGCAGGTTTTCCTTGATTTGTATCAAGTACGTGTGTTGTTAGTCCCGCCATTTTTTTTTACTATCCAAATATATATTAAATATGCTTATATAATATCAACTAATCATAGGAATTGATGTAATAATGTCCAATAAAAATTTTATGCTGTTTTCTAAAATTATAGATGAAAAAAGGTTTATGAGTATTTTAAGTGGTATATATGAACATTCCCCATGGGTTCCTGAAAGATTAATTACGAATGGAAAAATTAAAATTAGTAATAAAAGTATTTTATTTTTAAAAATGAAATCAATAGTTCAAAATGCGACAAGTGCTGAACAATTGAAATTATTAAATATGCACCCTGAATTGGGGAAAAAATTACAAAAGGTATCCGAACTAACTGATTTTTCTAAATTAGAACAAAAATCAGTAGGGTTAGATAAATTAAACGATAATGAATTTAATGTTTTAATAAATCTAAATAATAAATATAAATCAAAATTTGAGTTTCCATTTATTATAGCGGTAAAAGGTTTAACAAAAGAAAACATAATAAATGAAATGAACAAAAGAATTAAAAACTCATATGAACAAGAGTTTACAACTGCTTTAAAGGAAGTTCATAAAATAGCTCAAATTAGAATTGATGATATAAATATATAAGTTGAATGCCATTATTATAGATAATTAAAAATTGTTTTTTTAACGTGATAAATCAACCTTTAATATATTTTGATTGATTTACAGCTAATTTATTAATATTAAAACCAAGTTTTAATAGGCTCTCAACCATAGTTATAGCTGTTGAAACTCCTTCAATAATTGGAATTTGGAATTCTTCCTCTAACTGTTTACTTAAGTTAAACATCCCAGGTGTACAGAGAATAATAACTTCAGCTTTATCTTCTTCAATCGTTCTTTTTATCTCGTTTTTAAGTTTAGATAAATTTATTTTAGACATTGTCTCTAAATCTAAAACTGGTACTTCAATAGCGTTTATTGAAACACACTTATGGTCTAATCCATAATTAACTAAATTATTTTTAATTGCTTCATTAGATCTAGATAAGGTTGTTATTATAGAAAATTTTTTAGCTATTAAATTAGCTGTATAAAAAGAAGCTTCTCCAATTCCTATAATTAATTTTGATTTAATACTTCTGGCGATATCAAGTGCGGGATCTTCAAAACATGATATAATAAATGCGTCAGATGTATCGTTATTTTCAATTTCTTTAATTAAATTCGTTACATTTACGCTTTCGTCATAATATTCATGGTCTATGTTATTATCAAATTCATATTTGCTAATTATAATTTTAGTTTTTGAAGATGATACTTTTCGAGCTGATAATATAATTTTATCGGCTAATAAATAACTTTTATAAGGATTGATAATGCAAATTTCATAATTAAAATTGTTCAACGTTATTTACTAATTATAATAGGTTTTGTAAAAATATTTATCGGTGGCAGATCTAATAAATATTTTTTAACTTCAACTAATGTTGAATGCGCAGATGGTCCTTGGGATAGTGAGGATGTACCTTTATCCTTAGTCAAAACATTTGGATTACCATGTACGCAAAAGCTACCATCTTCAATTGGATCGTACCACGCGCCTACAGGAAGGAAAACTACTCCTTTCATAACTTCATTGCTAATTATCACGCCAGCCAAGCATTTGCCTCTTTTATTATATACTTCGACAATATCTCCATTCTTAAGGTCTCTAAATAAAGCGTCCTTAGGGTTTATTTTTATTGGCTCTCTTCCTTGTATTTTATCCTTTAGACTTTCTGATCCATTATCTAGTTGACTATGTAATTTATTAGCAGGTTGGCCTGAAATAAGTTGAAGTGGATAATCTTTAGTTAATACTGATCCAAGCCATTCGTCTTGCTCAAGCCAAACAGGATGACCTGGACAATCTTTATAATTAAAATCAGAAATAGTTTGAGAAAAAATTTCAATTTTACCTGATGGAGTAGGTAAAGGATTTTTAATAGGATCTTTTCTAAAATCTTCCATTAGAATAGTTTGTTTTTTAGGAGATAATACTTCTTGAAATCCTCCTTTCCAAAATTTATCAAATTCTGGCAAATTAAAATTTGCTTTTGAGGCACTATCTTTTGCTTGATTCCAAAGGTGTCTTAGCCATTCATCTTCATTCCTACCTTCTGTAAATTTTTTTTCAATATTAAGTTTTGAAGCGATTCCTGAAAAAATATCATAATCGGATTTTGAATCTCCAATTGGATCTATTGCTTTATGCATTGGTGATATAGTTTGATCCCAATGTTTTATAGATATGTCATTTCTTTCAAGTGATGTTGATGTAGGTAAAATAATATCTGCGTGTCTAGCAAGGCTATTCCACCAGATTTCATTAACGATCACCGTATCAGGTTTTTTAAAAGCTTTTGTAAGTTTCTTTAAGTCCATTTGATGATGAAAAGGATTGCCACCTGCCCAATATACTAACTTAATATCTGGATACACAATATCTTTACCATTATATGAAAAAATATCTCCTGGGTTTAGAAGCATATCAGAGGTCCTGGCTACAGGAATGAAAGTAGACACTGGGTTCTTAAATTGATCTAAAGCAGGCCATTTATGATGCTCAACAGGGTTTCCTATACCATTCTCTGCGCTGTAACCTAATCCAAATCCTCCCCCTGGAAGGCCTATTTGACCTAACATACAAGCTAGAACGCTTATCATCCAATGAGGTTGCTCACCATATTGCTGTCTTTGTAAGGCCCAGGCACCTGTTATCATAGTTCTATTATTCACAATTTTTTTAGCTAAATCATAGATTTTATTACTAGGTATTCCTGTTATTTTTGAAGCCCAATAGGGTGTTTTAGCTTTACCATCAGAGGTGCCTTTAAGATATTTGACAAAAATTTCATAACCAGTGCAATATTTATTAAGAAAAGCCTTATCTGCTAAGCTTTCAGTCTCTAGAATAAAAGCAATAGCTAACATTAATGCTGTATCAGTTCCCGGTCTTATTTGAATCCAATCAGAATTGGTAATTATATCTGCTTCCATTTCCATTGGGCTAATATTAATAAATTGGATACCTTTTTTTTTGCAACTTAACAGATATTCTTTAGTTGTATGTTTCCCTACACCGCCTGAATTAACTTGTGAGTTTTTAAGAGGCAATCCTCCAAACATTAAAATTACTTCAGAATTGTCCCTTATATTATCCCAATCTGTATGAGTATCTAAAAACTGTCTATAAGATAAGCCTATTACATGAGGCATTATGGTTTCACTTGCTGCATATGAGTATGTATTGACAGATTTAGTATATCCCCCATAAGAATTAAAAAATCTATGAAGTTGGCTTTGAGGATGATGGAACCTGCCTGATGAGCCCCATCCATATGAACCAGCAAAAAATGCTTTGTTACCATGGTCGCTCTTTATTCTTTTTAATTCAAAAGCGGTTATTTCAAAAGCTTCTTCCCATGTAATTGGGACAAATTTATCAGATCCTCTTTTTTCTCTTGATCTCTTGCCTGTGATATAATTTTTACTATCTAATTTTTCTTTTCTTATTTCTTTAAGATAACCTTTTCTTATATGAGGCACTTTAATTCTTAATTCGTCATCAATAGTGTCAACTATTCCATTTGCAATTAAAGAAGGGTTTTTATCTTTTTCATAAGGATGCATTGCAATAAGTTTATTATTATTTACTTCAGCATAATAACTGCCCCAATGAGCTGATGTTGGTTTTTTAATATTAGAAGACATTTTTACCCTTTATAATAAGCTAAAATAATATTATATCATATTCTTATTTAGTAAATTATATTTTTATCAAGAAACTGAACAATGTGGATTGCTTCTCTATTCAGACCATCTTTAATTTGGCAACGACAAGAAGTTCCGTCAGCTATAATAGTAATATTTTTTTTAGCTCTTCTAATAGCTGGAAATAATTTCTCTTCAGCCATTTTAATAGACACTTCATAGGTTTTTTTATTGTAACCAAAGGCTCCAGCCATTCCACAACAACTGGTATCAATTAAATCAACTTCTAAACCTTTAATCATACTAAGTACTTTTTGAATTGGTTTTACGGCATCAAAAGCTTTTTGATGACAATGCCCATGCAATAAAACTTTTTGTGTTATTTTTTTGAAATTAATTTTTTTACATTTCTTAGATAACAATTCTTCAAATGTATAAGAATTATTTTTCAGAAGATTAATATTAGGATCTTTTATTAAAGATGGAAGCTCATCTCTGAATGATAAAATACATGAAGGCTCTATCCCAACAATTGGAATATTATTTTTTAAATATGGTAAAAAGGTATCTAATAATCTCTTGCCTTCAGTTTCAGCTTTGTTCATTAGTCCATTGCTAATATATGTCCTTCCACAACATAAAGGTTTGTTAACGCTTGTTGATGAAGGTAAAAAAGGATAATACCCTGCGGCTTTAAGAACTTTAATTGCAGATCTAACATTTTCAGGTTCATAGTATCGACTAAAGGTATCTACAAATAGAATAACCGGCATATTGTTGCCCATTAATGAAGGGTTTTCTGGTAATTCATTGTTTTGAAAGAAATCTTTTCTCCATTTAGGAAGAGGACGTTTAGCTGTAAATCCTAAAAATATTTCGCTAAATTTTGCAGCACCTGGAATTTTATCTCTTAAATTTAATAAACTAGGTATTTTTGAAGCCATCAATGCATAATCAGGTAAATAAGCAATTAACTTTTCATGAATACTTAAACCATATTTTTTTGTCTTTAGGCTTGTGATCTCAATTTTCATCTTTGCCATATCAACACCCGTAGGGCATTCACGCTTACACGCTTTGCATGAAACACATAAACTCATTGTTTCAGTCATTTCAATGCTAGTTAAAGCTTGATCACCAAGTTGACCGGAGAGAGCTAATCTTAGTGTGTTTGCTCTCCCTCTTGTTGAATCTCTTTCATCACGAGTAACTCTATAAGATGGGCACATTACCCCTCCATCTAATTTTCTACATGAGCCATTATTATTACACATTTCAATAGCGCCTTGAAAGCCACCTGATTTACCTGGCCAGTCTGACCAATTCAATACTGTAGCAATATCTTCTGCTTTATACCCAGGAGCATATCTAAACAAAGATCTATCATCCATTTTAGGAGACCTAATTATTTTTCCAGGATTAAAAACATTATTTGGGTCAAAACTTGTCTTAATTTCTTCAAAAATAGACATCATTTTTTTGCCAAACATCACCTCATTAAATTCAGATCTGACAATTCCATCTCCATGCTCTCCAGAAAATGAGCCTTTATATTTTTTAACTAATTCACTCGCCTCATTAGCAATGTTTCTCATTTTAGAAACATCTTCTTGAAGCTTCATATTTAGAACAGGTCGTACATGCAGGCATCCTACAGATGCATGAGCGTACCATGTGCCTTTTACTTCATGCTTATCAAAAATTTTATTAAGGCCGTCAGTGTATTCAGCAAGATCTGTTAGTTCTACCGCACAATCTTCTACAAATGAAACTGGTTTAGCTTCATTTTTCATAGACATCATAATATTAAGTCCGGATTTTCTCATTTCAGTAACACTTGATTGAGTTTTGTTGTCTAATATATCAACTACGCCACCAATTTTTTTTGGAGTATTTTTCCAAGAATATCCTATATCTTTCATAAGAATATTTAATTGTTTAAGTCTACTTATATTCTCATCCATATTATCTTCAGCAAATTCAATAACTAAAAGTGATTTTGGCTTGCCTTTAACTACTTCATTAATAATTGGTTTAAATATTTCAATGTTTCTAGCTAGTTCAATCATTGTATCATCAATTAATTCTATTCCCACAGGATCTAGCTTAATAATATGTTGAACTGCATTCATAGCTTCATAAAAACTTGGAAAATGACAAATGCCCATTACCTTCTTAGAAGGTAAGTGAGATAACTTTAATGTTATTTCAGTTGAGTAAGCCAAGGTTCCTTCCGAGCCAACTAATAAATGTGATAAATTAATTCCATCACCTTTTTTGCCGTTAGGTCTTAAGGCCATCGCATCTTGAATTAATGCTTCAATATTATAACCACCAACTCTTCGAAGAACTTTAGGGAATTTATCTAAAATTTCTTGTTTATTTTTATTGGCTAAATTTATTAAATTAGCAAGAATGTTTTCTGCAAATTTATTCTGCGAATTTTTGACTGGGTTCTGAACATCAATAGATCCAAAATTATACAAAGATCCATCAGATAAAGCTGCTTCAATATTTAAAACATTATCACGCATCATTCCATATCTTATAGACCTGCCTCCACAACTATTATTACCAGTCATACCTCCTATTGTAGCTCTGCTTGATGTAGAAACATCAACAGGAAAGAATAAACCATAGGGTTTCAAGAATCGGTTTAATTCATCTAAAACTATACCTGGCTGAACAATGCATATCATTTTGTCTTTATCAAAATGAATAATTTTATTTAAATGCTTTGAATTATCGATAACAATTGCATGGTTAACAGTTTGCCCGCATTGTGATGTGCCACCGCCCCTAGGTAGAAGAGCAGTTTTGTTTGCAATTGAAAATTTTATAGCATCAATAACATCAGATTTTGATTTTGGAATTAAAACTCCATAAGGCATCATTTGATAAATTGAAGCATCAGTTGAATATAAACCTCTAGTAAACTTGTCATCAAAGAAACCTGATTTGAATTTTTCTTTAAAAGAACTTAAATCAATTTCGTTATTGATAGTTATCATTATGAAAAACCTTTTGACTTAGTTAGTGATATATTGTGAAAGTAACAGTGTTTTATATTCTGTCAAAAAAAACATTAAGGTAATATCAATAATTTAGAATTTTAGGATGAAAATATAAATATGATTAACTCCAAATACCAGCCTGGAAAACATTTTTTACAATTGCCAGGCCCATCAAACGTTCCAGATAGAATTTTAAGAGCAATGGATTATCCTACTATCGATCACAGAGGGCCTGATTTTCAAGTTTTAACAAAAGATTGTATTGAGGGTATGAAAAGTATTTTTAAAACTAAAGATAATGTTGTCATTTATACTGCATCAGGAACAGGTGCATGGGAAGCGGCTTTAGTTAACACTCTTGATGAAGGTGATTTAGTTTTAATGGTAGAAACAGGACATTTTGCGTCTTTATGGCAAAAAATGGCTTTAAAGTTAGGAATTAAAACAGAGTTTTTAAAGACTGATTGGAGAAGGGGAGTAGAGCCTCAGAAATTATTTGATCGATTAATTGAGGATAAAGAAGGTAAAATTAAAGCTGTTTGTGTAGTTCATAATGAGACTTCTACTGGATGCACTTCTAGAATTAAAGAAGTAAGAGAAGCTATGTATAATGCAAAACATGATGCATTATTAATGGTAGACACAATTTCTGGATTAGCTTCAATGGACTTTCAGCATGACGAGTGGGGAGTTGACGTTACTGTTTCTGGCTCACAAAAAGGGTTAATGCTTCCCCCAGGATTATCTTTTAATGCTATTTCAAAGAAAGCTCTAGAAAAGTCAAAGCACTCTTCATATAGAAGGTCATATTGGGACTGGGAAGATCAAATAAATTCTAATAAATCAGGATCTTTTCCTTATACACCTGCAACGAATTTATTATATGGCCTAAAAGAAGCCATTATAATGTTGCATGAAGAAGGTCTTGAAAATGTTTTTAAACGTCATGATAGGCATGCAAAAGCAACAAGAATTGCTGTGCAAGCATGGGGACTAGAGGTTTTATGTGTTGAAGAGAGAGATTACTCAAGTGTTTTAACGGCAGTTAAACTTCCAGCTGGATATGATGCAGATGAACTAAGAAAAATTATTTTAGAAAAACTTAATATGTCTCTTGGGAATGGTTTGTCAAAATTAGCTGGGCAAGTTTTTCGTATAGGTCACCTTGGTGACTTTAATGATTTAATGCTTATGGGAACCTTAAGTGGTGTAGAAATGGGATTGTCTTTAGCAGAAATACCTCACCAAAAGGGAGGGGCTTCTAGAGCATCAGAGTATTTAGCTAATAATATTTAAAATAAATAAATATATTATTTAAATTTTTAACATACTAATACTATGTGTATAGTGGTTTTATTATTGTTATTATGAATTTCCCCTGATTATATTAAGGGTCAAGAAAAATGATCAAAATTAAGTTTGTACAAGAACTTTTGAATTCAATATTTGAAAAGCCTATTAAAAGTAAGTCGTTTAATTTTTTCGCAGAGAAAAAAAAGTCAACTTCAACAAAAGATTTTATTGAGAATGTTTCATCCGCAAAAGGAGAAGTTTCTGCTTTAGTTTATGCTGAGTTGTTAATGCAGCATTGTGAAAAATTAAGTGATAATGATCTTTTAGATTTCTTCAAATTGATCCGAGATAACTATGAAATATCTACTAAAGATTTATCTCTAGCTATTGAAAGTTATAAAACAGAACAAAGTTCAAATAATTTAATAAATTTACTTAAATTATCTGAACCAAAACGTCGTGAGATCTTTAGAAGATGTAATGGAATATCTCGAGGCACTATAAGATTAGTTAATATAAGAAAAAAACTTTTGGAATTACTTAAAAATAATTCTGAATTAAAGGCAGTAGATAATGATATGGTTTATTTATTTAAAAATTGGTTTAATAGAGGATTTTTGATCTTAAGGCCAATTAATTGGGAAACTCCAGCTCATATTTTAGAAAAAATTATTGCATATGAGGCTGTTCATCAGATTAATTCATGGGATGAGTTGAGAGCGCGTTTAGCTCCAAAAGATAGAAGATGTTTTGCTTTTTTTCATCCAGCTATGCAAGATGAACCTATTATATTTGTTGAAGTGGCTCTTATGAAAGATATTCCCGCTAAAATTGAGGATGTTCTAAGAGAAAAAAGAGATATATTAGATCCTGAAGAAACAAGTGTTGCAGTTTTTTATTCAATATCTAATTGTCAAAAAGGTTTGGCTGGAATTTCTTTTGGTAATTTTTTAATAAAGCAAGTTGCAAATGATTTAAATTTAGAATTTAAAAATTTAAAAAAATTTATAACTCTCTCTCCTGTTCCTGGTTTTAGAAAATGGATAAGAAATAAATTTCCTAAAATTGATATCAAGTTAGAAAAATGTGTTACCCCCGAGCATTTTTTAAAAAATCATGATTTAATTATGCATTATGTTGGTAATTATTTTATGAACTCAGATCGTCCTGATGGATTACCTAATGACCCTGTAGCAAGGTTCCATTTGGGGAATGGAGCTTCTTTAGAGCAAGTTAATTTTTTAGGGGATTCTTCAAAAAACGGCAAATCTCTTTCTGCAGGAATTATGGTTAATTATCTTTATGATCTTGATAAAGTTGAAAAAAATCATGAGTTGTTGGTTTCAGAAAAAAAAATCAATATTTCAAAACAAGCTAAAAATAGTTTATTCAAATATATAAACAATTCTAGCTAAATAAATTTTAATTTTTTAAAGGAAGAAGTATAATGTTCATTATAAAATTTATTCTATATATTTGTGTTCTTTGTTTTTTTGCTTCAAATTCTTTTGCCAAAGAAACATTGTTTATTTGCAAACCAAAAAGTGCTGCAGCTGTTAGGTCAAACGGAATTCATATATTTAAGATCACTGGTAAAGAAAAGTCTGTTGAGGTTACCATAATAGATGGTAAAAATGAAAAATCAGGATCATTTTTGGCAAACAATTCAAAATATAAAATGCTTGGTTTAGGAGGGAGCAAAGCTTACGCCTTCAATGAAGAAGAACCTTGGACGCATATTCAAGATATTTTTTTTATTAATGATGAAACTCTGTCTTTTGTTCTAGCTGTCAATGCCTCTATAACTAGATATTTATGTGATGAAAAAAAATAAAATATGTTTTTTTCATTACCTAAAAGCTTTAAACAAATAAAATTAATACTTGTTTTAGTTTTATTAATTGTTGTTTGGACATTGGTTTGGCCTTTATTTCGTTTTGTTGTTCAAGAAATCCCACCATTAGTCTTTAGAATGTCCGCTGGTATTCCTGCTGCCATCATACTTTTATTGATAGCAAAAATCAGAAGTAAAAAATTAATTATTCCTAAAAAAAATTGGACATCATTAATTTTGATAAGTTTGTTTAATGTAACGTTATGGCAAGTTTTAATGCTCTATGGTGTAAGTTTATTAGGAGGTGGAAGGGCCGCTGTTTTAGGTTATACAATGCCTGTATGGGCTGTTATGATTGCGGCTATGATGGGGTATGAAAAAATAACTATTTCAAGCTTTATAGCTCTTTGCTTAGGGGTATTTGGTGTTATTTCGCTTGCTGCTGGAATAGACTTTTTTTCAAATTGGGTTGGAATTTTTGTTATGCTAATGGCAGGATTTAGTTGGGGGGTAGGGACAATAATTTTAAAATATGGTGGTTTAAAATTTGATGCATTTGTTATTGCGGGTTGGCAGCAATTAATAGGTATTTTGCCTATTATTCCTTTTGCTATTTTATGGGATTTAAATAATATAGGAGAACCAGATTACAGGCATTTTTTAGTTTTGATATTCGCTATTTTCTTTGCTAGTGCTTATACATATTGGGCTTATTTTATAGTTTTAAAAAATTTTACTGTTACTGTAACTTCTATATCTGTTATGATGGTACCAGTGCTAGCTATATTAATTGATACAATTTATTTAGATTTATCAATCTCTTATTATGATTTATGTGCACTTTTAATGATTGTAATGGGTATTTTTGTAGCAGCAAAAAAACCATTTAATAAAGAAAATTAATAAAAATGGGACTTAATATGTATACATATTCTAAACTTATGAAATTTTGCACTTCTGTGCTTTTATCTTTAAAAATGGATGAAGAAAAGGCTGTTGACACTGCTGAAATTTTAATTGAAGCGGATATGATGGGACACTCTACCCATGGTATAAGGTTGTTGCCCTTATATATAAAAGATATTGAGTTAGGTGCTATGAATATTAGTGGAACTGAAGAAATTTTAAATGATACAGGGAGTTGTGTTACTTGGGATGGAAAGCTTTTGCCTGGTATTTGGTTAACTAAAAAGGCATTGAAAACGGCTTCAGAAAGAGCAAAAATTTATGGTATTTCAACTGTTTTAATAAGGAATAGCCATCATAATGGTGCATTAGCAGCTTATATGCTTCCTATTGTTGAGAAGGGTTTGGTTCCAATAATTAAAAGTTCAGTCCCGTCTGCTGCAACGGTAGCTCCATTCGGAGGAACCAAGCCTTTGTTGACTCCTGACCCAATGGCAATGGCTTATCCTACTAATGATCAACCAGTTATAATTGATATAAGCGCATCAATTACAACTAATAATATGATAGCAGATAAAATTTCTAAAAATGAAGTTTTTGATTTTGATTGTTTATTAACTTCTGATGGTACACCAACAAATGATCCCCTTGAAGTTAGAGATAGAAATGGAACAGTGATGCCTATTGGTGGAATGGAATATGGACATAAAGGTTTTGGTTTAGCTTTAGGTATTGAGGCTTTATCTCAAGGCTTGTCTGGTTCTGGAAGAAGTCTGAAACCTAAAACAATGAACTTATCAACATTTGTTCAAGTTATTGATCCTGAGGCATTTGCTGGATTAGATGTTTTTAAAAAAGAAATGACTTTTCTTTCTCAGCAATGTTTAGATAATCCACCTAGAAAAAATATAGATAAAGTCAGATTGCCAGGACAAAGTGCGTTAACTAAAAGGAGTAATTCTTTAAAAAATGGAATAACCTTTGCAAAGGAAACAGTTGAAATGTTAGAAAAGCTGTCAAAAAAATTTAGAGTAGATCTTCCAAATTAGTATTTTTTTAACGACCTTTCCATTGGCTTATTTCACCGAGAAGTTCTAGTAAGACTCTTAATTTCTCTTCGCCATAACTTTTTTGGAGAGAATTATAAATAATGCCAGTTTCAGGAACAATTTTTTCAAGAACTTCTTCGCCAAGGGTTGTTAAAGATAAGTTAATTCTTCTCCCATCATTAGCATCAATAAATCTAGATATATATTTATCTTTCTCCAGTTTACCTAATATTCTCGACAGACTAGGAGCAAGAATGCACGCGTCAAAAGCGACTTGACCTGCGTCTGAAGGTCCTTTTTCACCTAAAACTCTTAACACTCTCCATTGTTGCTCTGTAAAGCCATGTTTAGCTAAAACAGGCCTAAATGATAGCATTATAGCTTCTCTAGCCCGTAACATTGCAATTGGTAATGATTTGCTTGTCTCCGTATGTTTTAACTTGTTTTCTTGCTCATTCATGATTTATTATTTCCTCTTGATTTATAATAACTTTAAACTGAAGATAACCTTATTGACACTCTAAAGAACTTAACATATTAACTATATAAAAAATAACCTCAAATTATTTTAAATTAATTAAAAATTATAATATGATATTGTTTAAAAATGGGATTTTAAAATAATGAAAAATATAGCAAAAGAAAAAATATTAAACGGAGAATTATCTCTAGGCGTTGGTATAAGACAAAGTAGAACTGTTGATATAGGTAAGATAATGGCCGCATCTGATTATGATTGGCTTTTCATTGATATGGAACATAATAGTATGGACATTGATATGGCATCTCAAATTTCAGTTGCTGCACAAGATGCAGGTATAACTCCTATAGTAAGAGTGCCAGATTTCGCCCATCATCATGCAACGCGAGTTCTTGATTCTGGGGCTATGGGAATTGTTTTTCCTCATGTTGATGATGCTGAAACTGCAAAAAAGCTTGTTTCTTATTGTTTGTATCCTCCAAAAGGTCATCGTTCAATGACTGGTTCTTTACCTCAATTGAATTTTCAGCAATTACCTATTCCTGAAGTTGCTAAAATAGTTAATGAAAGTATGTTAGTTGTTATAATGTTAGAAAGTCCAACAGCTATTGATAACGTTGATGAGATAGCCGCCATTGAAGGTGTTGATGTTATATTAATTGGTACTAACGACTTGTGCATGGAAATGGGTATTCCTGGAGACTATTCTAATACTATGATTAAAGAAGCTTATAAGAAAGTAATCTCAGCTTGTGATAAGTATAATAAAATACCAGGAATGGGTGGTGTTTATAATGAAGAACTAATGTCAGAATATATAAAAATGGGTATGAAATTTATATTGTCTGGATCAGATCTTTCTTTTATGATGGCTTCAGCAAAACAAAGATCTAAAAATCTTAGATCCTTTCTTACAAAATAATTCTTTTTGATAAATAAACATAACAATATAAATTTAAGGAGTTTTGAGTATGAGTGAACCAGTTTTATTTTCTCCATTTCAAATTAAGTCAAAGACATTAAGAAACAGAGTAGTTTTATCTCCAATGTGTCAATATAAGGCTGAAAATGGAATAGTAGGTGATTGGCATTTTCAACATTACTCTAGGTTTGCTTTCTCTGGACTTGGGGCTGCTTTTATAGAAGCAACAGGAGTTTCACCAGAAGGAAGAATTGGACACGGATGCACGGGCATATGGAATGATGAGCAAATCTCAGGTCTGTCGAAAATAGTTGAGGTTTTCAAGCAGTATAATTGTGTAAGTGGAATTCAGTTGGCTCATGCAGGAAGAAAGGCAAGTTTCTTAAGGCCATGGGATGGAGCTTCTCCAATTATTAAAGATGATAGCAAAGAGCCAGCATGGCAAACTATTGGTCCTAGTGCTGTTCCAATAAATGATGTTTCACCAATTCCTAAAGCAATGACAATAGAAGATATTGATCGTGTCAAAGATGATTTTAAAAAAGCAGCACAAAGAGCTGAAAAGTCCGGCTTTAATATGATTGAAATCCATGGAGCTCACGGTTATTTGTTACACTCATTCTTTTCTCCTATTTCTAATAAAAGAACTGATAAATATGGTGGAAGCTTTGAAAATAGAATTAGGTTTGCTCTTGAAATTATTGGAGATATTAAATCTGTTTGGCCTGAAAACAAGCCAATTTTTTATAGATTATCATCTGTAGATGGAGTTGATGGAGGTGCTACGTTAGATGAAAACGTTAAATTGGCAATAGCTTTAAAAGAAGCAGGAGTTGATGTTATTGATTGTTCTTCTGGAGGTATTAGTGGTTCCCCAGTGTTAACGAAATCTAAAATTATACCAGGTTTTCAAGTGCCTTATTCTGAAAAAATTAAAAATGAAGCGAATATAAGCTCAATGGCTGTTGGAGCTATTATCAATGCAACTCAGGCAAATGACATTATTCTTAATAATAGAGCTGATTTAGTCGCCTTAGGTAGAGAGCTTCTTGCTGACACACAGTGGGTATATAAAGCAGCCAAACATTTTAATATAGAAAATGCAACTTCATTCCTCCCTGATAGTTATTCTTTTTATTTATCAAGGAGAGATGAGTTTTTAGATAGAGCCGCTAAGCCAGCTTAAAATCATTAGTTTTAAGGTTTTTTGAATTCATAAAATTCAACGGGGCTTAAAAGTTTATTTTCTTGAGACTCTAAAGCTCCTAATTTAGCGCTTTCTTGGGTATAGCTTATCCAGTCAGGGTCATTCCACATGGCCGCTCTTTTTTTTTCTCTGTCGTCAGCATTTTGATATACCCAAATATGAGTGTATTCATTTGGATTTCCAGTTTCAGTTGTCGCAAACATTAATGGTTGTCCTAGATTTCTTGATTGTGCTGGTTTTCCTTTTTCTTTATATAAATTAAGGTGGCTCTTTATCATCCCTGGCTTACACCTATAAGTACGCACATCTAAAAGCATATTTTATTCTCCATATTTTTAGTTTAATAATATTAAATAATAACTTTATTGTATAATATTATTTAATAAATATACAGTTTATAGCTTTGGTGGGTTAAGTGAGAAAATTAGGAGAAAGAATTCATACTATTGAGAGACTTGTTATAGATGCTTCTAGAGTAACAAGATACCTTGGTTATCCTCGAAAAGTTCCAATATGGAAAATAAACTTTGTTTTACCTGAATATTGTTATGTTTTTAGAAACTCAGATAACTCTGATATCTCCTTAGAAATAGAAAATATGAAAGGGTTTGCAGTTGTTCCTGCATTGTCTGAGGCGGAGAGTTTGAAAAGATTAACTGATTTAATGCCTGATTTTGAATTACAAGAGGAAATAAAAAGATTATGAAGAGTATTTTTGTTGATGCGGATGCTTGTCCTGTAAAAGATGAGATAATAAGAGTTGCAATTCGTAATAATACAAATGTTAATATGGTTTGCAATGGAGGTATCCGCCCATATAAAAATGATTTGATAAAGTTGGTAATTGTAAATGAAGGTCCTGATGAAGCAGATAAATGGATATATGAAAATGTAAACAAAAGTGATGTTGTTATAACAGTGGATATCCCTCTCGCCTCAAAATGTATTGAAAAACAAGCTTTTGTTTTAAGGCATGATGGAGGCTTTTTAACAAAAGATAATATAGGAAATATCCTTGCCACAAGAGATTTGATGTCTGATCTACGTTCGGCTGACCCTTTTTTGAAAGGCAAAAATAAGCCATTTTCAAAGAATGATAGGAGTAATTTTTTAAATTCTTTAGAATCTATTCTATAATAAAATGAAAATATGCATAAATAAAAATCAGTTCAAATTGTAACCATTTTTATGGACAATCATTTTTTGTTTGCTAATAGATAGAATTTAGCATATGTAGTATATTAATTATCTAAGCCTTAATAGGCAGTCAGCTTGTCTGACTAATACGATCGACTTCCTTGCTCATTATATGTTCAATCTAGTCTAACGTGTTTTGATTGAACAACTATGCTCATAATTAGAGCAAATAACAAGGAGTAAAGAATGCCTAACGGTACAGTAAAATGGTTTAATCCAAATAAAGGTTTTGGCTTTATAGAGCCAGAAGGTGGATCTCAAGATGTTTTCGTTCATATTTCTGCAGTAGAAGCAGCTGGAATGAATACTTTGAACGATGGCGCAAAAGTAAGTTTTGAGTTAGAAACTGGTAAAAATGGAAAAGTAGCTGCAGTAAATTTACAGCCTCTATAAACTATTTGAAAAATAAATTAATTAAAGGGCCTTAGGCCCTTTTTTTATGTTTAATCGTAAGAATAACATTTTTTTTGATTAAATAAATTGATATGTTAATATATTACTTTGATAAGTGAGGGTAATATGAAAACTTTAAAGTTAACTAAATCAGACATGGGCAAAAGAGTTTCTAGATTTTTAGATTTAATTCCATTGCCAATACAATTAGATAAAACAATTCCTCAAGCTGGAAAAGATATTGTTTATGCAAGAAAATTGCTTTCAATTATTGGATTAGACAGTTCAGAAGGTAAGACGCCAATAAATTCCGGCGCTCCAATCATTGGAGCAGGTGGAATCACTATTACTATAGCTAATTGTCCGCCAGGACAAGGACCTGGCCTTCACAATCATTTAGGTACTTTTGAAACGTTTACCGTTTTAGAAGGTGAGTTTTTAATTAGGTGGAATGACAATGGTTCTGAGGAATTAACACTTAAAAAATATGATACTATTTCAATCCCACCGGGTGTTTGTAGATCATTCACTAATATTGGTAAAACAGAAGGATTGTTGCAAGTAATTATTTCTGGAGGAGTACATGATATGAATGATATATCTTTTACTCCAGAGGCTAAAGTAGAAATGGATAGCATTGAGGCTAATCTTTCACAAAAATTTGAAAAAATTGGTTTTAAATTTAATGCAGGTTTATAAAAACCATTAACTCAGTGAACTTGATAGTGATATTGTTATTAATGATATTATTGTTGTAACCAACAATGCTCATGTGATTGCATCAGTTTTCACTCCATATTGCGTTGAAAATATTAAAGCCATTAATCCAACTGGAGCATAGGCAATCATTATGCTTGTTTCAGAAATACTAAAATCTATGTCTAAAATTTCCATATAATAAATATAGCTAAAATAGGATGAATAATAATTTTAAATAAAATTATTAAATTAGAAAGTTGTATTTGTGTCTTTTCTATTTTTTGACCAAGTATTATGCCTACAGCAAATAAGGCACAAGGTGCAACTGAAGCTGAAATAAAGTTAATTGAACGGTCAATTAAAGGTGGTATTTCAATCTCTAAATAAGATATTAAAATACCAATTGTTAGTGCAATTAAAGGGATATTATTTAACTGTTTTAAAAAGATTTTTTTAATACTTAAATTCTTAGTAGTTATTAAATCTAAAAATATTATATTTATAACTAGAAATATACAATCAAAACCAATTATTTCTAAAATTGGTATAATTAAATCGTCATTATATTCATTGAATACTATTGGATAAACAAACAATAAATGGATAGCAAATGAAGCAGCCATTCCAATAATAAGAGCTTCTCTCCATAGTAATTTGAATATATATTTTGCTACTAATAGAGCTTTTATATAAATAATAATTTCTGAAGTTATGTAACCAAATAGTAATTTCCAATTAATATCTAAAATATTTACTGATACCATCATTTTTAAAGTTAGCGCAGGTACGGCTATAACCCCAACATACTTAAGAAAAATCAGTGATTGATTATAGTGAAAAATATTCCTTTTTGCTGTAATGAAGCCTAGTAAGATTAAAATAGCAACAGGAAAAACCGAGTTAATAAGAAGGTTAATTATATTAATCTTTCATCAAAATATAAATCATTATCTGTATAAGTATTTTTTTTACTATAGGACTACTTTTAAGGAGCAAATTAAATTTTTTTCTTATTTCTTTTTTATTCGAATAATGAATATTCCTGCTATTATTATTAATAATCCTCCTGCAATTGTGTTATTATTAGGTATTTCATTATATAAAAAAAATCCCCAAAAAGCTGCAAGAAGAACTGTTAAATATACAAAAGGAGCAGCAAAAGAAGCATTAATTACTTTTAACGCATTTATAAATAAAAAATGACCAATAGTAGCTAACAAGCCAAGGCATAACATAAGAAAAAGATGAAATAAAGTTGGTGTATCTGAGTAAATAAATAAAAATGGTAATGATAAAACAGTCCCACTTATTGCTGTATATAGTAGCGTGGTTTGATTTGAATCTGTTAAATTGAGGAATTTTGTTGAAATTGTAAAAAATGAAAAACATAACGCAGCTAATAATGGAAAAATAACAAAATAATTAAAAGTAGCACTTTGAGGGTTAGCAATTATTAGCGCACCAATTAATCCAATGATAACGATTATCATTTGAGTTAATGAAATTTTTTCTTTTAAAATAAGGCTTGCTAGCAGAGTGGTTATGACGGGACCAATCATATAAATGGCAATATTTTCAGCAAAAGGTAAATAAGCTAATCCAGTAAACATAAAGCAGGTTGTTATTAAAAGTAAAGTTCCTCTTAAAGATTGTAAGATAGGAAAATCACTTTTTAAGTGTTTTAAAGATTTTTTATTAAAAATAATAATTAAGATCACTAGTTGAGAGCTGTATCTGGCAAACACAATTAGGAAAGGGTTAAAGCTTTCTCCTAATTCTTTTGCTGTCAATTCCATTACAGAAAAGAAAAAATAAGTTCCAATTAATAAAATTGTTCCCGTTAAAGACTTAGAGAGATTATTTTTAAAAGAAATGTTTAACATGTTATTCATAACTAGTTATATTAACCATGAATTATTAAAGCAATAGAAAAAGATGGAATGTAAATTTAATATTTAATATTTTTATTTAATAAAATCCAAGATTTACGTTTGTCTATTTTATCTTTTTTTATTTTAATATATTTAAGTTCACGAAGTTTTTTTAAAGTTCGGAAAAGAGTGGCCCTTGGATGAAGGCAGTTTTCTAAAATATTATATAATAAGATCTTTTTATGTTCAGTTGAATAAAACATTATGTTTTCAAGTATGTCTCTTTCTGTAAATGAAAGGGTATTCAATCCTGTATTCTTTTCTTTTTCTCTCAAAAGTGACCAGAGATCTGTAATTGTTTGTTGTTTGTTTATCATAATCTTATCCTTAAGAAAGATATGTTAAGTAATTCTTATTTTAAAATAATTTACTTATTTAACTTTCAGGGGAATTTTTAATAAACGATTGATATATAATAATGCATAAAAATATATAGACTTTCTGTAATTGATTTTAGCCCATCTAAATGTTTTCTTTTTAATTTTTAATTTTAAAAACATTGTGTTATTTGCCTATTTTTTTAATCAACTATAAAATAGTCATTCAAGAATTAAATTAATTCAATACAATTTTAGAAATATAAAAATATTTACTTTAATTTTCATTAAAATAGTAAAAACATTCTCTTTTTTATGTTTCAAAAAAAAATATTTAAAATAAGCAATGTAATATAAAAAAGGACGAAGGATGGGGGTCCTTCGTCCTATGATATTTGATGACATAAATAGCTACCTGGGGGAGGA
>JAQBXK010000051.1 GCA_027625145.1 Pseudomonadota bacterium | reverse complement strand
AAAATTTAGTAATATAATCTATAAATAAAAATATATAATTTAGTTAATTTAAATGTTAAAAAACATGAATATATCAATAAAGCATGAATATAATCTAATAACATTAATAGGAATGATGGGCACAGGCAAAACTAAGTTTGGAAATTTAGTTGCTAATAAGCTCGATTATAACTTTTATGATAGTGATGCCATAATAGAAAAAAAATTTAGTTTAACTATTAGAGATATATTTACAATTCACGGAGAGAATTTTTTTAGAGAAGTTGAAAAAGAACATATACGTAATACTATCGAACAATCTAAAAAAAAGAATGAGAAAGCGATAATTAGCATTGGTGGAGGTGGATTTAACAATCCAGATACTAGAAGTTTATTACTGAAAAATACACAAGTAATATGGTTAGATACTTCTATTAACACTTTAATTAAACGGGTTGGAGACGCCTCAAAAAGGCCTATGATACAAGGAGATATCAAAATATCTTTAAATACAATTTTAAAAAATAGGACTAAGTATTATCTTTTAGCTCATTATAAATTAGATACAGACACTCTTTCAACAAAACAAATAATAGATAAAATTATAGAAATAAGCGCACAATAAAATATTAAAAAAAAGATTATAAAAATGAACCTAGAAATTATAAATGTTAATATAAATAAAAAACTCAAGAAATCTTCATATCCTATTTTTGTTGGTAATAATTGCTTAATTCAGGCTGGAGAACTATTAAAAAAATATATTAATAATAAAAAGTTGATTGTTATTCATGATGATTTTTTTTCTGTTAATAATAAACCAAAAAGTCATTTTGATCAATTTATTCAATCAATAAAAAAAGAGGCTGCTTCAGTAAGTTTGATAGCAATTTCAGGGGGGGACAAAACTAAAACCATGTCTAAACTTACTAATATTTTAGAAAATGTTTTATCTTTTGATATTGATAGAGATACTCTTTTAATAGCCTTTGGAGGAGGAGTTGTAGGAGATATAGTGGGCTTTGCATCGTCTATTTTATTAAGAGGTCTTAATTTTATACAAATACCTACTACTTTACTCTCTCAAGTAGATAGTTCTGTTGGAGGAAAAACAGGTGTGAATGGTACTTTAGGTAAAAACTTAATAGGAACATTTCACCAACCATTAGCCGTAATAGCTGATACATCTATTCTCAAATCCCTTCCACGTAGAGAATTAAGAGCTGGTTTTTCAGAAGTTATTAAATATGGCCTGATTAAAGATAAAATTTTTTTTATTTGGCTAGAAGATAATTATCAAAAAATATTAAATTTTGATAACATAAGCCTTAATAAAGTTATAATCACATCGTGCTCTATAAAGTCTGACATTATTCAAGATGATGAAAAAGAAATGGGCAAAAGAGCATTATTAAATCTGGGGCATACTTTTGGACATGCCATAGAATCAATTGGAAATCATGACAAAAAAATAATTCATGGCGAAGCAGTATCAATAGGAATTTGCATGGCATTCAGTTTTTCTAAAAAATTAGGTTTTTGCTTAGAATCTGAAGTTGAAAGGGTAAAAACCCTTTTTAAAAAATCTGGCCTTCCTACTTCTATAAAAGATATTCCTAATTTATTACTATCAGCCGATGAAATTTTTGATAAATTTAAATATGATAAAAAAACAAAAAATAATAAATTAACTTTTATTTTAAATAATAAAATTGGAGAATCTTTTATTAAAAAAGACGTCAACACAGAAATTCTAAAAAACTTTTTAACTGAAGAAATATAATGCCTGAAACTTTCGTTTTTATTTCAATTATTATAATATTAATTATTTTATCTGCATTTTTTTCTAGCTCAGAAACAGCTCTAACCGCTGTTTCTGAGGCAAGAATTCATGAACTTGCCCTTCAAGGTAGTAAAAGAGCAGTCATTATTGAAAAAATATTAATAAAAAAAGAAAAAATGATAAGCTCACTTCTTATTGGCAATAACTTAGTAAATGTAATTGCTTCAGTATATTCCACTAGCTTTGCTATTAATTATTTTGCTGATTTTGGATTAATTTTTGTAACGATTTTGATGACTGTTATATTAGTTATTTTTGCTGAAGTTATCCCAAAGACATATGCATTCAGTCACGCAGATAAATTGGCATTAACTGTTGCTCCAATGATAAATATTATTATTTTTGTTTTAACTCCTGCTACGATTATCACAGAAAGACTGGCTAAATTTGTCACTGGACCTAGAATTGAGGACGAAGAAGCTAAAACTGAAGAACTAAGAGGCATGATCAGATTGCATGCAGGCAACGAAATTAAAGCTAAAGAGAGAGGAAAAATGATGTCAAGCATGCTTGACATGGACGCCGTTACGATTGAAGCTGTGATGACTCATCGCGGTGCTGTGACAATGATTGATTCTAAATCTCCACCTGAATTAATATTTAAAGTTGCAGGAGAAAGCCCTTTTACTAGACTTCCTATATATTCAGGCAGCCCTGATAATATCATTGGAATTCTGCATGCAAAAGAATTGTTTAGGAGTCTTCGGAGACGAAACTTTAAAAATCTAGATACAATAAATTTATCTGAGTTAATGATTCAACCTTATTTTGCTCCTGAAACCACACTCCTATTTGATCAATTAGAAATATTTAGAGCAAGAAGAGAACATTTTGCCGTTGTTGTTGATGAATATGGCGATTTTCGAGGAATTGTTACATTAGAAGATATTTTAGAAGAAATTGTTGGCGACATCGACGATGAAACAGATATTCATGTCAAAGGTGTTAAACTCCAACCAGATGGTTCTCTTATCACTGATGGATCTGTCACAATAAGAGATTTAAATAGATCCTTAGGTTGGACTTTACCAGATGAAAATGCAAATACTATAGCTGGATTAATTTTACATGAATCTAAAACAATACCTGAACCTGGACAAGAGTTTAGATTTTTTGAAATTAGATTTAGAGTTTTACAAAAAAAAGGTAATTATATTTCTCAATTACGTTTGTGGAATGAAATTGGAATTAATACTGAGTTATAATAAATTCCTAAACTTTATTATACTCTTTTAAAGAATAAGCCTTTAAAGTTACCGAGTGTAAATCTAATAAAAACTCTTCTTTTAAGATTTTGTTAATTATCCTATGACGCTCAATCTTATTTTTATCAGAAAACTTATCAGCTACTATAGTAATATCAAAATGGCTTTCTACACCATCTTTAAAGCTACGATGACCTCTATGTTCTTCAGATACATCTTTAATTAAAAGAAAATCTGGATTAATTTCATTTATAATCAAATTTTCTATTCTTGCTTTTCTATTCACAATTGAAACTCCATTTAATAATAAGAAAATATTTAATTTTAAAAAAAATGAAATCCACTGTTGCACGTACTAAATCAGAATTCTATAGTTAAAAAAATTTAAAAGATTAATTATGTTTAAAAAAAAAGAACAAAAAGAAAGTATAGATAGAATTTGTCACAATCAAAGTTGTGATCAAATAGGAATATATCCTGCCCCTAAATCTAGAGAAAAACTTAATGAATATTTTTATTTTTGTATTGATCATGTTAAAGATTTTAATAAATCATGGAATTATTTTGAAGGCTTAAACGCAGAAGAATTGGAAATTGAGATAAGAAAGGCCGTTACCTGGGACAGACCAAGTTGGAAATTTGGAACTAAGCCTATAAACCAAAACTTTCAAAAAGCATTTGATTTTTTTGATCAACAAAAAAATAAAGTTAAAAACCAGGTTAAAAATAAGAAATTAGACGAAGCATTTAAAGTTCTTGAAATTAATCAAGATAGTACCTTGAAAGAAGTAAAAACTAGATATAAACTACTAGCTAAAAAGTGGCATCCAGATGCTCAGCAAAATATTAAAAATGAAATTAACAAAGATAAATTTGTGATTATATCAAATGCTTATAAAATAATTTATAAATCATTTACAGAATCAAAAAACAATAAATAGCACAATAAAATTTGGAGATAATATTATGAATGAAGTTAGTTTAACTAACACAATGGATTTTGAAAGCGATACTTTTCCTAAATCTCTTTCCTTGGGTTTAGACTCTCAAAAAATATTTGGCTTTAAAACGAATATGAAAATATTTGGTTTTAAAGAGAAGACTAAGTTTGTTCCAGAAATTGATGATTCTTATTTATTTGATGAGGTAACTACAAAAGCTATACTTGCTGGTTTTTTATATAATAGAAGAGTTATGATACAAGGCTATCATGGAACAGGTAAATCCACTCATATAGAGCAAGTTGCTGCAAGATTAAATTGGCCATGCGTTAGGGTAAACTTAGATAGCCACATAAGCCGTTTAGATCTAGTTGGAAAAGATGCTATTATTCTTAAGGATGGCAAACAAATTACCGAGTTTAGAGAAGGTGTTCTTCCATGGGCATTACAGAACCCTGTAGCAATTGTATTTGATGAATATGATGCAGGAAGAGCTGATGTTATGTTTGTAATTCAAAGAGTACTTGAAGTTGCGGGTAAGTTAACACT
This sequence comes from Pseudomonadota bacterium, assembly GCA_027625145.1. Lineage (GTDB taxonomy): Bacteria > Pseudomonadota > Alphaproteobacteria > Puniceispirillales > Marisalimonadaceae > CAJJBL01. Next base: position 6,447 of record JAQBXK010000051.1, on the reverse strand, counting down.
TTTAGATAATAACAGAGTTATCACTCCTCATCAAAACTTTAGACTTTTTGCTACAGCTAATACTGTTGGATTAGGTGATACAACAGGATTATACCATGGAACACAGCAAATTAATCAAGGCCAAATGGATAGATGGTCCATTGTTTCTACTTTAAATTATTTGCCTTCAGAAGCTGAAGAAAAAATTGTGATTTCGAAAGTTCCCAACTTTAATAATGAAGAAGGAAAACAAACAATCAAATCAATGGTAGCTATTGCCGATTTAACTAGGAATGGATTTATGTCAGGAGATCTCTCAACAGTTATGTCTCCAAGAACAGTAATTACTTGGGCTGAAAACACTAATATTATTGAAGATATTGATCTAGCCTTTAAACTAACATTCTTAAATAAATGTGATGAAATGGAAAGACCAATAGTGTCTGAATATTATCAAAGATGTTTTGGAAGAGATTTAATTAGTACAGTTAATTTAAATAATGATTAACAAATATTAATATGAATGAAAAATCAAAATACTCTCAATTTCAAATTGCTACTGCTGCCACATTAAAAGCAATTTCAGGGGATAAGGTTAATGAAAGAGAAATTAAATTCTCTGGCACAAGTAGCCAATTATCTTCTAAAGAAATAAGATTACCTCAAATTATAAAAGAATTAGATCAAGAGACTATATCTAAAATCAGAGGCGAGTCTGATCAAATAGCTTTAAAAATCAGGTATCATGATCCTGTTTTACATTCAAAGCTATCACCTAAGTCTGATCTATCATCTCAAATATTTCAAATTGCTGAAGAAGCTCGTATTGAGGCGGTTGGAAGCAAAAATCTTACTGGATTAAAAAATAATTTAAAAAGCTTACTAGACAATAAATTTAAAGAAAAAATTTTACCGGTTCCTGGAAGTGATGATAAAGAAGCTCTAGTTAATGCTTTACATCTAATAATGAGAGAAAAAATTTCTGATACTAAACCTCCTAAAAATACATCTATTTCTTTAGAAAAATGGCGTCCTTGGATCAACAGTAGAATTGGAAATCTATTAAATCAATTATCCGAAAATATTTCTGATCAAGAAATTTTCGGAAAAAAAACAAGAGAACTATTGACTGCCTTACAAGCAGAAATTGGAGAAAATGATATTAATAATGGAAATAATGAAGATAATGACGAAGATAATAATTCTGATGAAAATGAAAATGAAGATAACAGCTCATCAGCTCAAGGTGAATCTGAGGATGATCAAGAAGCAGGCCTAGATGGAGGAAGTGATGCTAATGATGATCAAAGCGAAATAGAAGGAGAAACTCAAGATTCTGAAACTGAAAATCAAGATGGCGAAGGCGAAGGAGAAGTAGCATCTAACCCACTTACAGGTCATAATTCAGATAAAAACAAAGCTAATTATCATTATCAGGTTTTTTCTACAAAATATGATGAAATTGTTAATGCCACAGATCTTTGTGAGGAAGAAGAGTTAAATAGACTTAGAAGCACTTTAGATAAACAATTAGAAACATTACAAGGCGCAATAGCAAGATTAGCAAATAAGCTTCAAAGGAAATTACAAGCGAGACAAAACAGATCTTGGAATTTTGATCTTGAAGAAGGAATGTTAGATGCCGGCAAGTTAGCTCGCATTATTACCCAACCCTTATTTCCACTTTCTTACAAACAAGAAAAAGATATGAAATTTCGTGATACGGTAGTTACCTTATTAATAGATAACTCTGGTTCAATGCGAGGTCGACCAATCACAATAGCAGCTATATGCGCAGATATAATGGCAAGAACTCTAGAGCGATGTGTAGTTAAAGTTGAGATACTGGGTTTTACTACTAAAGCCTGGAAAGGTGGTCAATCTAGAGAACAATGGATTAATGAAGGTAAACCTTCCTATCCAGGAAGATTGAACGATTTAAGACATATTATTTATAAAGCTGCAGATGCACCATGGAGGAGAGCAAAAAATTCACTTGGTTTAATGCTTAGAGAAGGAATTTTAAAAGAAAATATTGATGGAGAAGCCCTATTATGGGCTCATGAAAGGTTATTAGGACGATTAGAGGATAGAAAAATCTTAATGGTTATTAGCGATGGAGCTCCTGTAGATGATACAACATTATCTTCTAATAACGGCAACTATTTAGAACAGCATCTAAAACAAGTCATTTCTTTTATTGAAAATAAGTCACCTGTTGAGTTAGTAGCTATTGGTATTGGTCATGATGTTACAAGATACTACAATAAAGCAGTAACACTTACAGATGCTGAACAATTGGGAGGAGCACTTACAGAACAATTAGCCGAACTTTTTAATGAAGAAAATACCTAAATATTTTCAGATGAGTTTTTGTCTGCTTTAAGGATTGTTTTTTTAATTGCTTGTGCTTCAGGTGCCAAATCTCTATTATTTGACTTCATTAAATAATTGTCTAAGCCGCCATTCTTCTCAACAGTTTTTAATGAACGAACGCAAATTCTCATGCTTATAAAGGCATCTAAAATTTTACTGTACAGCTTTACATTTTGAAGATTGGGTAAAAATTTTCTTCTGGTTCTATTTTTTGCATGGCTAACATTATTACCACTCATTACACTTTTACCAGAAATTTCACAAACTCTAGACATTATTTTTAACCTTTAAGTAATTGAGATTGTTTATATAAATTATGCATGCATAAAGGTCAAGTAAAATGAAATAATCACTAATATTAACATTAAATTTTATACTGATTGAATTCCATTCTTAGCCATTTTCATAGCAATATTTTCGTTAGATGCAATACCTCTTATATTTTTTAAGTCTGAAACTTTATCACGCTTCATCAAACTGATAATACCATTAATAATATTATCTCCAATCATTGGACCACTATAAGTCATTGCAGTATATAGTTGAACCAGATTAGCCCCAGATAATATTTTTGCATAAGCTGTATAATGATCTGAAACTCCTCCAGCTGCTACTAATTGAAGACTATATTTCTTTGCTTTAATAATTTGATTGGCTTTAGATAATAAATTAGTAGATTTCATAAATAAAGGTTTGCCGGATAAACCTCCTATTTCATAAATATTTTTTGATTTAAGGCTAGGGTCTCTTTCTATAGTTGTATTTGATATTATTAACGCTGAAAGATTTTGCGAATGAGCAGTTTTTATTATTTGATCTAGACTAATATCATCAATATCTGGAGCAATTTTTAAAAAAATAGGAACTTCAATATTATTTTTATTAGAGTTTACAAGGCCATTTTTTACAGCATCAATTACTTTTTTTAACTGTTTAGCTTCATGAAAATCTCTTAAGTTTGGTGTATTTGGAGATGATATATTTATTGAAATATAGTCTGCAAATTGAGATAGCTCTTGTGATAATAATTTATAGTCATTCACTCTATCGCTACTATCTTTATTAGGACCAATATTAATGCCTACAATAAATTTTCCTCCAACTGGATACCTTTTTCTATAATCAACTAAATTTTTTCTTGCTTCAATCATTCCTATGTTATTAAAGCCATTTCTATTAATGATTGCTTGATCTTCATTTAATCTAAATACTCTAGGCTTAGGATTACCATATTGTGGAAGTGGAGTTATTGTCCCAACTTCAGTAAAGCCAAAATTTAAATGATGCACACCTTTAATAACAGCAGCATTTTTATCAAAACCAGCAGCTAATCCCAATGGATTGCTAAAATTAATTGATTTTATAGTTGTTGGTAAAACAGTGTGATTTAATTTTGGACTAAGGCCTACTTTAAGAGCTAACAAGCTTATTTTATGAGCTGTTTCAGGATTTAGCTTACGAACAAAATAAGTTATAAACTTCCAAATCATAATAAACCTAACTTTTTACTAAAGCACCTTCTAAAACTTGCTCTAACAAAGCTTTAGTTGAATTAATACCATATAATTTTATAAAACTACCCATTCTCGGGCCATCTGATTGACCTAAAACTGTTTCATAGAGACCTTTGAACCAATCACGTAAATTTTCATATTCTAAATTTTTACCTATAGAAAATACGATTGATTGGATTTCATCTGATGAGATAGCATCATCTAATTTGGATAAAGCTTCAATTAATTGCAATATACCTCTTTTTTCAAGTTCAGACGGAGTCCTATATTTTTTTGTAGGTGCAATTTTTTCATTATAATAATTTACTGCCAAAGATATCAACGCATCTAACTCTTTATCTTTTTTTAAATTCGGTTCATATCTTGATATATAACCCCATATTATATCATTATCCTCTGCATGACACACAGAAGCTAAATTTAATAATAAAGTATAAGTTACAGGAAATTCTAACTTCGGAGGATTTCCTTTATGAAGATGCCAAACAGGATTTTCAATACATTGATCTATTGTTTGTTCATAAAATTTTTTAATATGAGAGAAATACTCATCTGTTGTTTTTGGGATGATGTCAAAATATAGTTTTTTAGCTCTTTTAGGGTTATTAAACATAAATAAACTTAAAGATTCAGGAGTTCCATATCTCAACCATTCTTCAATAGATAATCCATTTCCTTTAGATTTAGATATTTTTTCTCCATTACTATCGAGAAAAAGTTCATAAGAAAATCCCGAAGGAGGATTTTTACCAAGAACTTTAAGAATTTTACTAGACAGTATAACACTTTCAGACAAATCTTTACCTGCCATTTCATAATCCACACCTAAGGCAAACCATCTCATCGCCCAGTCACATTTCCATTGTAACTTACATGAACCTCCAAGAATAGAAACCGTCTTTAAATCTTGAGAAACCTGATCAATATAACTAATAGTTGAATCTTCAATATTAATAGATGTTATATTTACTTGTAAAACCTTTCCCGTAGTAGGACAAATTGGTAAAAAAGGACTATATGTTTCTTGCCTTTCTTTTCCTAAAGTAGGCATAATTATACTTTTTATTTTTTCATAATTTTTTAAAATCTGCTTCAACGCATCATCAAATTTACCTGCTTTATAACAATCAGTGGCAGAGATAAATTCATATTCAAAGTCAAATTTATCGAGAAATTCTTTAAGCTTAGCGTTATTATAATTTCCAAAGCTATCATATTGATTAAAAGGGTCTGGAACTTTAGTTAAAGGTTGTTCAAGATAATTTTTTAACATTTCTTGATTTGGAACGTTTTCAGGAACTTTACGAAAACCGTCCATATCATCAGAAAAACATATTAATTTTGTCTCTTTTCCGGTTAGAACATGAAAGGCATATTGTACCATTCGAGTTCTAGCAACCTCTCCAAATGTTCCAATGTGAGGAAGTCCTGATGGACCATAACCAGTTTCAAATAATACTGGCTGTTCATTTAGCAACCCTGCTATAGAATTAGATTTAATTAATCTATCTCTTAAATTTCTAGCTTCAACAAATGGCCAGGAGTTAGCTTTTTCTGCTAGCTCTTTAGTTTCAATACTAATCATTATTTCATCTTCTTATAAAATATTTATTATTGCTAACTTAGATAATCAACGGACGCAACAAATTTTCATTTTTTACATTTTTTAGTAAAAAAAACACCTCTTAACAAAAAGTTAAGAGGTGTTTTTTAAATTAATATTTTTAGACAGCGTTACATCATACCGCCCATTGGGCTATAGGCTTATGATTTTAAAAGAATTATATTTTAAAGCGTTTTCAATATACCGTATGATATACCGCTAGGTTATGCACTTGAATGCAATTTCAGTTTATATGGGTGCTTTTCAAATAATTCATTAATATTGCTTAAATGACACCCGTATCACTGACAATATCGTCACTTTAACCGACTGATTGCTAGTGTATAACAACATGTTGTCTGGTGTATTACTAAGGATGTGTATAACAATAAGTTGTCTCAGCTTATCAGCAGGCAGCAGGAAGTTAACCAGTTGTTAGAACAGCACCACAAAGGAAACGAACAGTTCAAAATAGCCATAAGCTCTTTGATTACCTTGGCTTCACATGCATATGATCTTTTTGAGAGTTCGACAATCGATGAAAAGCGCCAATTGCTTGGATATGCCTTTTCGAACTTGGAATTAGAGGGCGCAACACTGCGGTTTTCCTTGCGAAAACCCTTCAACTTGTTTGCTGATTTAGCTACTTGTCAAGAATGGCTCCCAACTCTTGATGTAATTCGAACTCAATTTTCAAAGGAAGTATTGCTTCTGGTTACCAACCACCCTGCGCAAAGAAGGCGTGAAATATAGGGTTTGCATGTTAGTTAAGAAAGTTGGTCGGCAGTTTGAATCCTGATTAAGGATCGATAATGTAATGAGTGCCCGGGGGCGGTAAGATGTTCCTTATATATGAACCATTGTCATTGCTACACAAGCTCTACCCTCATATTATGTATTACTGAATCTGTGTCAACAGGCACATAATGGTCTACCGTTTGGTCTACCCACTAAAAATGTTCCCGTAATGGAAAG
>JAQBXK010000011.1 GCA_027625145.1 Pseudomonadota bacterium | reverse complement strand
TATATAGATATAATGTTTATAAAATTATTATACTTTGTATAAACAAAAAAAATTAAATAGTAAGTAAAATTTATGAATAATTATGTAAAAGAAAATTTTATAGATACAATTGGAAACACTCCCTTAATAAAATTAAATAAAGCAAGTGAAATGACCGGTTGTAATATCTATGGTAAAGCAGAGTTTCTTAATCCCGGATCTTCTATTAAAGATAGGGCCGCTAAAGGTATTGTTTTAGACGCTATTTCTAATAAAAATCTTTTGCCTGGAGGAATTATAGTTGAAGGAACAGCTGGCAACACTGGTATTGGACTTGGCTTAGTTGGAAACTGTCTAGGTTATAAGACATTAATAATAATGCCTGAAACACAAAGTCAAGAAAAGAAAGATACCTTAAAATTAATTGGATGCGAACTAAAACTTGTCCCAGCATTGCCTTATTCGAATCCTGGAAATTATATTAGACAATCTGAAACAATTGCTATGGAGTTAAATAAAACACATAATGAGGGTGTCCTATGGGCTAATCAATTTGATAACATTGCTAACAAATTATCTCATTACAATTCAACAGGTCCAGAGATATGGGATCAAACAGAAGGTAAAATTGATGGATTTACTTGTGCTGTTGGTACTGGAGGTACATTGTCTGGAACAGGATTGTTTTTAAAAGAAAAAAATAAAGATATAAAAATAGCTTTATCTGACCCTTTTGGATCAGGTTTATATAACTATTATAAAAACGGAGAAATGAAATCTGAAGGTAATTCTATAACTGAGGGTATTGGCCAAGGAAGAATAACAAAAAACTTAGAAGATTGCCCTGTAGATATGTCTTTTAGAATTGATGATAATCAAGCATTAAGAATAATTTTTGACCTTCTTAAAGATGAAGGATTATTTTTAGGAGGCTCAAGTGGAATCAATATTGCTGGAGCAATAAAACTAGCTAAAGAATTAGGTCCAGGGAAAACTATAGTAACAATACTTTGTGATTCAGGTCAACGTTATCAATCTAAAATATGGAACCCTACTTTTCTTGTAAGTAAAAATTTAATAAAACCCTATTGGCTATAAATGGAGACAATATGAATTTATTTCTTGAACCAAATGAATTAATAGAAAAAATTAATAAAGGTCATAATTTAAAAATATTAGACGCTACTTTTTTTCTGCCAAACTCAAATTTAAATGCAGAAGATGAATTCAATAAAGAACATATCCCTAATGCCATATTTTTTGATATAAATAAAATAGCTGACCCTAATGATTCACTACCTCACATGATCCCTTCAAAAGAAATATTTTCAGGTATGATGAAAGATTTAGGTTTAAATAATGAAGATGAAATAATAATCTATGATAATTCTCCTTTTTTATCATCAGCAAGGGCATGGTTTTTGTTTAGATATTTTGGTCATTATAATTTATTTATACTTAAAGGTGGATTAAAAAAATGGAAAGCACAGAAAGGTATTGTTACAGAAGATAAAACAAATATAACATTAGGTAATTTTGTTGCAAAAATAGAAAAAAAACAACTCGTTAAGAAATTAAATGATATCATTGAAATCTCTAATGATAAAGATACATTCGTACTTGATGCTCGTTCTTACGCACGATTTACAGGTGAAGCGAAAGAACCTAGAGATGGATTGGAATCGGGTCATATTCCAAATTCTAAAAGTTTGCCCTCTTCAGATTTTATTAATAATGATGGACAACTAAAAAGTATTAATGAAATAAATTTAATTTTTAATGATAAAAGCATAACAGGCAATGAAAAATTAATTGCAACCTGTGGATCAGGAGTATCTGCATGTGTTATATCTCTTGCTTTACATTATGCAAAAGGTTTGGAAATACCAATTTATGATGGTTCTTGGACAGAATGGGCTACTTCAGGGCAAAAAATAGTAAAAGGTAATGATTAAATTCACAAAATATTAATGATTAAGTATTTGGCTTAAAAATAACTTAGTTCTTTCATTTTCTGGATTATTGAAAAAAGTTTTTGGATTGTTTTGCTCAATAATTTCACCTTCGTCCATAAAAATTATACTATCTGCTACCTTTTTAGCAAAACCCATTTCATGCGTAACAACAAGCATAGTCATTCCACTTTCTGCTAATTCAATCATTGTATCTAAAACTTCTTTTATCATTTCGGGATCTAAAGCTGATGTTGGTTCATCAAAAAGCATTATTTTAGGCTCCATACATAAAGATCTAGCAATGGCTACTCTTTGTTGTTGACCACCTGATAACTGTCCAGGAAACTTAAGAGCTTGTTCTGGAATTTTAACTTTAGTTAAAAGTTCCATTGCCATTTCTTCAGCTTCTTTTTTAGGAAGTCCTCTCACCCAAATTGGCGCTAAAGTACAGTTTTCAAGAACACTTAAATGAGGAAATAGATTAAATGATTGAAAAACCATTCCAACCTCCCTTCTAATAGCTTCTAAATTTTTTAAGTCGCCAGAAAGCTCAATATCATTAACAATTATATCACCTTGTTGATGCACTTCTAATCTATTTATACATCTAATTAATGTTGATTTCCCAGAGCCGGATGGACCACAAATCACAATACGTTCACCTTGATTAACTTTTAAAGTAATATTTTTTAAAACATGAAAATTACCAAACCATTTATGCATTTCTTTAATTTCAATAACTGGCTTTGAAGAATTGTTTTTTTTATTAGTTACCATTTTATTCCTTATCGATGATCAGTATTCAATTTATTTTCAAGCCAAAGTGAGTACCTTGACATAGCAAAGCAACTTACAAAGAAAAATAAAGCTACAAATAAATAAGTTTCAGTGGATAATCCATTCCATTTGGTATCGGCTAAAGCTGCCCTACCAATACCAAGTGGGTCTAATAAACCAATTACAATAACTAAAGTTGTGTCTTTATATAATCCAATAAAGGTATTAACTATGCCAGGAATAGATATTTTCATAGCTTGAGGTAAAGTTATAAATCGTGTTGTTTGCCAATAAGTCATACCCAATGACTCCGCCGCTTCATATTGACCTTTAGGTATTGCTTGAATTCCACCTCTAATAACCTCGGCAATATAGGCAGCGGCAAAGAAAGTAAACATAATAATAACTCTAACTAAAATACTAAAATTAGTCCCAGGTGGCATAAAATAATTCAACATAGAAGATGCTACAAAAAGAAGAGTTATTAATGGAACACCTCTCATAAATTCTATAAAACAAACACTAATAGATCTTACAAATGTTAACTTTGATTGCCTGCCAAGAGCTAACATTATTCCTAAAGGTAATGAACAAACTATCCCTGAAACGCCAATGATCAATGTAAGCATAAAGCCACCAAACAAATTTATTTCAATTGATACAAGGCCAAATAAGCCTCCATTAATAAGAATAAATGCTATAAATGGATAAAACCCAGAAAACCATAATAACCAGCGTCTTAGAGGCAAGTCAGGATAAAGTAACGGTGCAGAGGCAAAAAACAAACCTATGAAGACAATATCAATTCTCCATCTTTCAGCATCAGGATAAAAGCCGTAAATGAATTGACCAACTCTTCTTGTGATTACTGCCCAACAGGCTCCACTATCTATTTTTCTACACTCAATTTTAGAATCTGCATCAAATACAGCATCTAAAAAAAACCAACCAATAATCCCATCTATTAAAAAATAAAGAAGTATAAATGAAAATATTGTTAATAATGAATTACTAAGTGATGAAAATAAATTTGATTTAGTCCAACCATAAAAACCAACCGTGCCTTTTGGTGGAGCTAAATTAGGATATGATCCAGGTTTATATAATTCTTTAATCATTATTATCTACCCACTAATTTAACTCTATTATTATACCAATTCATAAAAGCAGAAATGCTCAAAGAAATTGATAAATAAATTGCCATAACAAGAACCATTGTTTCCATTTCTCTTCCTGTTTGATTGAGAGAAATTCCACCTAACGTTGCAACAAGATCCATATAGCCAATAGCAATTGCCAAAGATGAATTTTTAGTCAAATTTAAATATTGACTAGTTAAAGGAGGAATAATAATTCTTCTAGCCTGGGGTAAGACGACTAGTTTCATAATTTTACTTGGTTTTAACCCAATTGAAGCAGCGGCTTCTTTTTGTCCTTTATCAATAGCTAATATACCTGCTCTTACAATTTCAGATATAAATGCAGCAGTATAAACACCTAGAGCAAAAGTTAATGCAGAAAGCTCTGGACTCATATGTATGCCGCCTACAAAATTAAAGCCTTTAAGTACAGGAATTTCTAATGAAACAGGCATACCAGAAATAAAGTAACCCATTATTGGTAAAATAATAATCGCTGACAAATTAATCCACAAAACAGGATATTGAACACCTGTTAATTCTTGTTTTTTTTTACTAAATTTATAAAAAAGGAAAGCAAATATTATTGCAATAACTGAAAATAAATAAACTAATTCAATACCATTTTCTAAAATAGGCTTAGGTATATAAAAACCTCTATTAGATAAAAAACTAACATCACCTATGTTTAAAGCACTCCTAGGATGAGGAAGAGAATTAATAATAATCCCATGCCAAAGAAGTATTTGAAGTAAAATTGGAACATTACGAGTAAACTCTACATACCAATAAGCTATTTTACTTGCTAACCAATTATTCGAAAGTCTTATTATACCAACTGACACACCTAAAACAGTAGCTAAAATAATACCTAGAACTGCAACTAAACCTGTATTTAGCAAACCAACTATTGCTGCTCTTAAGTGTGTGTCTCTACTATTATATTCAATTAGATACTGGTTAATATCGTAACCAGCAGGAATTGAAAGAAAATCAAAACTTATATCTTTACCTAAAGCACTGAAATTAGAGGCTACGTTACCTGCAAGCCATGACAAAAACCAACCAATAAATAATAAAACAAATATTTGTAATATAATTTGTCTACTTTTTTCGTTTCGCCACAGACCAATTATAAAAAACATTATAAATCCGAAGTTAAAATTTTAAAAAAAAACTAAAAAAACTAAAAAAAAAAATCTACGCTTAAATAATAAAAGCGAAGATTTATATATTATTTATTTAATAGGCGGAACGTAGTATAATCCACCATCTCTATATAGTTGATTTGCTCCTCTAGCAATTTTAAGAGGTGTACTCTGTCCTAAGTTAGCTTCAAAAACTTCTTCATAGTTTCCAACTTGACTAATAATATTAACAGCCCAATCAGGAGATAAGCCAAGCTTTGTAACACCTTGCAAAGTATCTTTACCTAAAAGACGATTAATTTCTTTGTTTTTATTGTCTTTTGAAGCCAAAGATTTTACATTTTTAGATGTAACTCCTAACTCTTCACCAGCCAACATAGCTCTTAATGTCCAAGCAACAATATCTGCCCATTGATCATCACCATGCCTTACAACAGGGCCTAAAGGCTCTTTAGATATAATCTCTGGTAAAACCATGTGGTCTGAAGGATTATCAAAACTAGATATTGTAGCATATAAACCAGATGCATCAGTTGTATAAACGTCACATCTTCCAGCTTTATATAGCTCCTGAGCTTCAGAATTTGTTTCAATTGGAACTGGGTTATATTTCATGTTATTAGCAGCAAAGAATTCTGCTAAATTTAATTCTGTAGTAGTACCAGTTTGAATACAAACTGATGCACCGCCTAATTCTTTTGCAGACTTAACACCTAATTTTTTTGGTACCATGAAACCTTGACCATCATAGTAGCTTACACCAACAAAAGTTTGAGATAAATCAACATCTCTTGAAAATGTCCATGTAGTATTTCTAGATAAAATTTCACCTTCACCAGCAGCAAGCTTAGTAAAACGTGTCTTACCAGTAGCTGTAGTATATGAAACTTTACTAGCATCACCTAAAGTAGCAGCTGCAACAGCCCTACAAAAATCTACATCAAAACCTTTCCAATTACCTTTATCATCAGGAGCAGCAAAACCAGCTAAACCAGTATTAATAATACAGTTTAACTTACCTCTAGCTCTAACGTCATCTAATGTGCTTGCAAGAGCTGATCCTGCAAACATAACTCCAGCAGTAGCAACTGCTAAAATCATTTTTGTTTTCATATTATATCTCCATAAATATATTTTTCATGTTTATCATAAAACTTACTAGAGTTTCCTTCTTATTGTCTGTAGTATCAAGAGAAAAATTAAAAAAATGTTTACTTTGTTAACATTTTAATCACATATTTTTATATAAAGATTATTTTATGAACATTTTTTATTTAAATTAAATTAAGAAGAAAAACATGATTAAAAAAAAAAAAAATAATTTACATATTGAAACTTTAACTTCTCATTTGGGTAAAAACCCAATTGAGAACCATGGTATACCTTCTCCTCCTGTATATAGAACCAGCACTATTTTAAGTGAAACAATGGATGTCTATAGAGATAAAACAAGAAAATATACGTATGGAAGAAATGGAACACCAACATCAGATTCATTAACTTCATCAATAGCAGCAATATACAACGCTGAAGGATGCGTTCTTGCTCCATCAGGTATGTCTGCTATTACAACTAGTTTAATGTCGATAATAAAAGCAGATGATCATATTTTAATTCCTGATTCTGTTTACGGATCAACACGTAGATTTATTATAGAAGAGTTTCCTAGACTAAATATTACCTATGACTTTTATAATTCAAGAGATATTGAAAATCTAAAAACCTTAATAAACAATCAAACAAAGGTAATTTATATTGAAAGTCCTGGAACTTATTCATTTGAAATAATAGACATAGATAAAATTATAAGAATCTGTAAAGAATATAATTTAAAATCAATAATAGATAACACTTGGGCGACAGCTTTATACTTTAATCCCATAAACTTTGGTGTAGATATAGTAGTTGAAGCTATAACTAAATACATTTCAGGTCATTCTGATATAATGATGGGCGCTGTTGTCGCTAACGGTGAAAATTTAGAAGCAATTAAAAGATGGACAAAAAACTCAGGCATATATGTTAGTCCTGATGATATTTACATGTCATTAAGAGGATTAAGAACATTACCATTAAGATTACAAAAAAGTTCTGAGAATAGTATTGCTGTTGCCAAATTTCTGGAAACATTAAAAGAAATTAAATTTGTAAATCATCCAGCGCTTGAACAACACCCAGATCATAGAATTTGGAAACGTGATTTCAAAGGAGCATCAGGTATTTTTGGAGTAGAATTTAACGATGACATCCCACAGCATGTTGTTGATCAAATAGCAAATAATTGTCAAATTTTTGGAATAGGAGCTTCATGGGGTGGTTATTCAAGCCTTTTATCTACCATGAATATTTCTGAAAGCAGGAAACTTAAATCCAGTTATGTTCCATCTGGAGAATATTTAAGAATTTATACAGGATCAGAAAATACTGAAGATTTAATTGAAGATCTAAAAAATGGATTTAATTCAATAAGAAAAATAATAAAAAATTAATATTAAATCAATTTTTCTTCCCCTAAAACAGTAGTTCTTCTCATATCTCTGTATTCAGTTAAATCATCAAACGCTCTTGCTCTATGCATTGTCTGACGATTATCCCAAATGACTAAATCATTTTGCAACCATTTATGTACATATAAAAATTTTTCTTTAGTTGCGTACTCAATTAAATCATCAATAAAACACATAGAATCAGGCCTAGTCCAATCTTTAATTTTACCAATATGACTGGATAAAAAAACAGTCTTTCTATTTGTTAATTTATTATTTCTAACTAACGGCTGTTCAACTGGTTTAAAATTCTTGATTTCATCAGGTGATAATTCTCTAACCATATCAAAGCCTAATCTTTGACGAGAATATATTAATGAATGCTCACATATCATTTTTTCAATTTTATTTTTAATTTTGAAATCTAAGTTATCATATGCTGATCGCATATCAGCAAACTCTGTATTACCGCCTTCTTTTGAAACATTTCTTCCTGATAACAATGAGTATTTAGCTGGAACTGGCTTGAATGAACTATCAGTATGCCAAAGACGATTACCTAAGTTAAAAATTCTTCTAGGATCATTCAACGTAAAAGGCTTGTTATCTTTATCTAAGTTAGATACGTCTGCTAAATCTGAAGATAATCTTCTATCTTTATCTTTGGTAATATTTGAAGTTTTACCTGACGCTTCTATCTTACCAAAATATTCAGTAAACCTAACTTGCTCATGATCAGTAATATTTTGATCTTTAAAAACCAAAACAGCATATTTATTTACGGCAGCATCAAGTTCATTAATTAAGCTGTCACTCAAAATTTCTTTTAAATTTATATCGGAGACAAAACCTACAAAATCAGGAAATAAATCTCTAGTTTTTATAATCAATGTTTCCCCCATGAATAAAAAAATATTTAATAATAGTAATATTATAAATTTAATCATAAAAATAAATATTGTAAAATTAAAAATGAGTTTCAAATGTTTAAAAAATCAATCATTAAATATCTAGCTATAATTATTTTTTCTGTTTTTCTTAATATTGAATCTTATGCAGTTGAAAAATTAGATGGAACATGGTTTGAATGTGAATTCTCAGGAAAAACTACACCTCCAACTGATAATTGTAAAATGTTAGATAATGATGGATTTATTTTTTCAAAAAATATTGCTCAACACATCACTGTACTCAATAGTACTGAAAAAAAATGTAAAAAAAATAAGTTTGCTCAATGCTTTCCTTATACAAATGCAAGCGTTGATGTAATAAATGGCAGAGAAGATAAAGTTAACTTTATTGATGGCAAATTAATACTTTCTTTCCTAGGATGTAATCAGACATTTCATTTAAAGAAAATAGATGAATATGTTGAGGCAACTCCTGATTCACAAAAATGCTTCTGGACAGGAAAAAAAGTTTTTTATTTGAGAAAATATAATGGTAAATTAATATTTAAGAATTAATTTTATAGAAGCATTGAGATGTTTATTCTAAAACAAACTAATATTCTAAAATTTGGCTTAATCAGTTTAATTATGATTGCAACTTTATTTTTAAGTTATGTTATAGTCGGGTTTATAGGAATTCAGGATATAATGGAGCCGTATCGTTATGGAACATTTTTTACTTGGATTATAATTTTATTAAGTGTTTTTTATAGATTTACTTTTTTAGTTTTAACTTTAGGAGTTTTCTTAGGATTAACAAACGTTTATGAATGGCATTGGATATTTTCATTATTATTTACATTACCAGGTTTTCTTTTTATGTTTCCAAAAAAAATCAGAAACTTTAGAATGAAATCTAATAGTAAAAATAAAAATTCAGAAGCCACCTCAAATTTCTCAAAGAGCAGTTTTCAAAGCAAGCCTAAAAATAATGATATCATCGAGGGAGATTATGAGATAATTAAAGATAATAAAAACAAAGAAAAATAAATATTAATTTATTCTATGATTTTCAAATATTTAGATTTTTTAGTTTTAATATCATAAACTACCATTTCACCACTTGAAACTGATAAGCCAGTAATTTCACTAATAACAACATAATGAGTAACCATCAATAATGGATATTCTGAAGGTTTTATTTTTTTTAATAAATTTTTAAAGGAATTTATTGTTTCTTCTCTATCAACTATATTTTCATAGAAAGAGTTTAATCCTTTGTGCGGTATAACAATACCAATATCTAAATATTTAGCCGTGTCTAAACATCTGCACCAATAACTAGAATAAATTTTATTAAATTTAACTTTATTATTTTTAATTATTTTTCCTATTTTCATTGCTTGCTCTACACCAGATTTACTTAAATTTCTTTGTGTAGAACAATCATTAAACTTGAAATCAGAAGGATCACCATTACCTGGGGCAAAGGCATGTCTTAAAAAAACAATTTTTCCACTACTATTTTTTTTTAAATGGCCAAGATTTATAGATTTTATTTCGGAAAAAGATAAATTTGAATATAACAAAAATATAATTAACAATAATGTATGCATATTTATATACTTTAATAACAATAAGATTTTATTAATCATCTAATAATTTTAATTTAAATATAGTTAAAGAAAATAATTATATAATATAATAATTAAAGATTAAAAAGTGTATGAATTATTTTTTTTTGGTTTCTCTTCTTATAATAATAATTGATGAACAAACAATTATTGCAGTGCCTATAAAAAAAGTTGTCGATAAAGTTTCATTAAAAAAATAAACACCAACTATTATTCCTATAGGAACTGAAATATACCTTAGGGGTGCAAGTAAACTTGCAGGAGCAAATTTTAAACTATAGGCTAAGCATATTTGTTGAAAACTAGATACAATTCCAACAATTAAAAGAATTAATAATATTCCATTATATTCAGGCCATTTTACTTCATTAAAAATGCATATCAATAAAAATACAATTGTACCTAGTAAATTGTACCATAAAGCTGTGCTTGCAGGATGATCTGTTTTACCTAAGCGTCTAACAGAAAGCGTCATTAATGCTCCAAAAAAAGGAGACATAACTCCTAATATAACTCCATAATTAAACCAATCTTCAGTAGTTGGATTTAGTATTAAAATAACCCCTACAAAACCTGTTATTGCAGTAATACGTCTAAACCAACCAACAACTTCTTTAATGATAAAAGGTGCTAGTAAAGTTATAAAAAGTGGCATTGTTTGAAATAAAATTGTCATAAGACTTAAATCAATAAATTGAAGAGCTGCAAAAAGACAACCAAAAGATCCTAGTCCAGTTATTGTTCTAATTGATAAACCTGCTTTTGATTTAATATCAAAAGCATGTTTTCCTCGTTGATAAATTGCGGTTAGCAATAAAGGAGGAACGCAAAATAAATATCTAAAAAATAAAATCATAAATACAGATAAATCACCTGCAATTAGTTTAACTAAACATGCAATAGTTATTGTACAAATAACTTCAGTAATAGATAAAGTTATCCCTAATGGTATATTTGAACTCTTATTAATTGCTTTCATTAATTTAATCTCAAAAATAATTTAAAATATACAAAAGATAATGAGTAAAAAAATTATTATTTTAAATCTTAAGCATTTTCATTTCTAAAAACAACCCTTATATTTCAATTATTTAATGGTGGGACTAACAGGGATTGAACCTGTGACCCCTTGGATGTCGACCAAGTGCTCTACCGCTGAGCTATAGTCCCATTAAAATTTAAAATTGAAAGGAATGTAAATTCAATTTTTAATTAGACCTATACATAATTAAGATATGTAAAAAAGTAAAGTTCAACAATTATAAAAGAATGCCTTAAAAGAAATTTAATTTAATTAACAGAATTAAAGTTATCACAGTTCAATAAAGATAGATCTCAAAGCTTCTTTAAAGGCATTATCTAAAGGTAATGGCTTGTTAGTTGATCTATCTACATAAACGTGAATAAAAAAACCTTCCGCTGAAGCTAATTGTTTGTTTTCTTGAAAAAGCCCTACTTCATATCTAATAGAGCTATTTCCAATTTCAGTTACTCTAATTCCCGCATCTACGTCTTCAGGATAAGCAAGTGATGAGAAATAGTTGCACCCTGATTGAACTATTAAACCAATATTATTGCCCTTTTTAATATCAAGTAGTTGATTTTTTATAAGCCATTTATTAACTGCTGTATCAAATAGTTCATAATAAACAATGTTATTCATATGGCCATAAATGTCATTATCATTCCAACGAGTTCCAAGTTTAGAAAAATAATTATATTCATTTCTACTAGATGGTTTTTGTTTCAATTTTATTCTCTACTTAATTAAATTCAGGTAATTCAGAAATTATTTTTGATAAATATTCAATTTTTATTTCAGGTAGCGATGCAATATTAATTCTTCCATCAGGCATTAGATAAACACCATTATTATGTCTTAATGATAAGATACTTTCATTAGAAATTGGCAAAAGAGAAAACATACCACTTTGAGTGTTTAAAAAACTAAAATAATCACTATTTTGTTTTTCTTGAAGAGCATTAGCAAATTTATCTCTAAGAGAAACAATTCTTTTTTGCATAGTATTTAATTCTAATGACCATTCTTTTTTTAAATTAACATCTTCTAAAAGTATATTAATCACGGAAGCAGCGTGATCAGGGGGATGGAAATAAAGCTCTCTTGCTATTTCACTTAGCATTGTTTCAAGAGAACTTGCCTTAACTCTCTCAACATCAGTTATTACAGCCATTAAACCACAACGATCTCTGTATACACCAAAAGTTTTACTAGAAGATACTGTAAGAATGACTTCAGGAACAATACTTACTAGCCTTCTAATACCCTCGACATCTTCTTCAATTCCCTTACCTAATCCTTGATAAACAAGGTCAATGAAAGGTAATAAACCAATTTTAGAACATACATGAGCTACCTCTTCCCATTGATCAACTGAAAGGTCTGCTCCAGTTGGATTATGGCAACATCCATGTAATAACAATGCATCTCCTGATTCTAATTTATTTAAATCAGTTAACATTCCTTCAAAATCTAAAAAATTATTTTTTGTATCATAATACACATATTTTTTAATCGATAACCCAGACTTTTGAAACATAAAGGGCTGTTGTCTCCAAGTAGGATCAGGAACAGAAATACATCTGTTTTTTGTAGAAGATTTAATTAATTCACCTGCTATTCTTAACCCTGAACCAGCCCCTGGAATTTGAATAACACCAATTTTACCATGTCTATCTTTTAAAACACTCTGACCAAGAACTAAATCTAAAATATTATTGCAATAACTTAAATTACCAGATGGAGTTTTATAAGACTTGGAAATTTCAGTTTGAAAAAGAATTTTTTCTGCCTTTTTTATAGCTCCAAATACAGGTGCATCACCATTTTCATCTCTATAAATTCCAATGCCCAAATCTATTTTTGTATGCCTTAAATCACTTTCTAAATCTCTAAACATTTTTCTTGTATTATCTAATTCTGGATTAGGTATATCAAAAATTCTCATGAAAAGCCTTTATAATAAGTGATTAAATTTTTACTTTTGAAAACAAAGCTATATATTAAATATTAGATTTAAATAATATTCAAACAAATACAAATAGTTTTTTTTAAATAAATATGATCAAGAAATTAATAAGGAGCAAACCAAAGAACCCAGTTATAATTACTGTGCCTCACTCAGGAAATTTTTATCCAGATATTTTTTTAAACAACTTCAAAAAAAATATTAAAATTGTTAGAAAAATGGAAGATTTTGAATCTGATAAAATTTTAGATCTATTAGACAAAAATAACGCTGATATTATAATAGCTAAATGCTCAAGAGCAGTTGTGGATTTAAATAGATCCAGGCATTCAATTGACAATAGTATGTTTTTTGAAGTAGTTGAAAAAGGCTTTATCCAGGAGCAAAAAATGGTTGATTATGGACTGGGTGTCATTCCTAAAAAAAGCTATAATGAATTTATTTTTTTAAATAAATTATCTGCTTCATATGCAAATCATATCTTAAAAAATTATTATGATCCATTTCATAATATTTTATCTAAACAAATAAATAGATTACTTAATACTTTTGGTATTTGTATCCATATTGATTTACATACAATGCCTTCAAAAGCTTTACTTAATTATAAAAAACAAACTGATATAGTTCTAGGAAATAACTTTGGTAAGAGTTGTTCAAAAGAAATTTTTAATTATTTTAAAAATATTTTTATTAGCCATGGGTATAGTGTTGAAGTCAACAATCCCTATGCTGGAGGCTTTATAACAAGGAATTATGGGCATCCTTCTCTTGGAGTTAATACAATACAAATAGAGATCAATAGAAATTTATATATGAATGAAAAAAAACTGACTGTTAATAAAAAAATTATAAAAATACAAAAAAGTTTTTGTAATATTTTTAACGATTTTCATTTTGATTTCAAATTAGCTGCTCAATAATATTTTTATTTATAAAAGCCTATCTAAAGTCAATAATCTCTCAAGTTTTTTATTTATTATAATAGGTTCTTTATTAATAGATTTTATTAAAAGTTCTGCAAAATAAGGAGCATAAACAAATCCCCAAGCTCCCATTCCTCCTAAAACATATGTTTGATCAGAATTGTTACCATTTACTTTGCCTAACGATCCATAAAAAGGAACTCTATCTTTAGTAGAGGCTCTTACACTAGTTCTAGACTGAAAGTTAGTTTGATCATTGGCTTTAAATATGTTTTTTAAAAAATCAGGAATTGATTCAATGTTATCTATTTGATCTTGATTGTTAAAATCATTACTAATAAACTTATTAAAAGAAGCTCCTAATTGATGGTATCCATTAACTGATTGTGAAAGAAAATGACCATAACTAAAGTTTAGTTTTATTTTGGAGGTTTCAAATGTTTCGGGGATATACGTAACTTGTCCAGAAATAGGAATAATTGGTATTTTTTCGTGAAGATCAGACATTTCATATCCATTGGCCCATATTACTGATTTAGCTAATAATTCATTACCCTTATTATCAATTATTTTTTTTAAACCATTGTCACAATTTATAACTTTATTAACATTAAAATTTTTAATGAATTTAACATTTTTAATTAGATTATTTATAAATTTTATATTTTCCACTAAACCTGAAGTTTTCATATATAAATATTGTATTTTTTCTAAAAAATTAAAATTAGCAATTTTATTGTCAATGAAAGTTTTAGGCCAATTATTTTTTAATAGTAAATTAAATTTTTTAATTTCTCTATCTCTTGAAGGCAGTAAAATAACACCCTCTGAAATTGGAGTTGCCCCTAAATCAAAAGCTAACTTTCTTGAAAAACAAAAAGCTTCTAATGATAAAAGACCATATGGTGAATCGTCTAATGTTAATTTAGGTATTTGTAGAGCTACTTTATTACCACTAGCACCAGAAGCTATAGTTGATGATTTATCAATTAAATAACATTCTATATTTCTTTTTTGTAAAGCATAAATTAATGAAGCCCCTGATATACCTGCCCCAATAACTGCAACTGGTCCAACATTATTCTTATCTTTAGATAATTCGTTTGTTAAAGGTATCTGCTCATACTCTTTAAAGGCAAATAAAATCTCTTTTTTATTACCAATACCTTTAATTTTAGAAACTTTAAATCCACTCTCTGAAATCCCTCTTCTTATATAACCGGCTACTGTATATGTAGATAAAGAACCTCCAATTTTTGTATGATTATATACTTCTTCAAATAATTCTTTATTCCATGCATCTGTATTTTTTTTAGGAGAAAATGCATCTAAAAACCAAGTGTCTGCAAAAAAATTAAAGTTCTTTAAAGATGAAAAGTTATCATAAATTAATATTAAATTAACATTTCCTAATTCAAGATAAACTCTATGAGTATTTTGGATAGCTTGAGGCATTTTTTTTAAAAGCATCTTTGATAACGAAGATAAATTCTTAAAATGTATATGAATTTTTTTAAGTTCAACTATCGAAAGTGGCGCATTTTCAAAACTTATATATGTTAGAGAAGAATTTTTATTTTTACAATTATTCCACAAATCCCAAGATAAAAGAAAATTCAACCCTGTTCCAAAACCTAATTCAGCAATTAAATACTCATTAGCATCTTTAAATTTTTTTTCTAAGTTATTTGAATTTAAATAAACATGCTTACTTTCATTAATACCATTTTCTTTATCAAAATAAATATCCTGATATAACTCAGAAAAAACTCCTTTAGCTGATGAAATTGATAATTGTGATTTTTTTAAATTGTTTTTCATATTTATATCTTTATCTATAAATAAGAAATATTTAAAAAAGAAGCTATAAATTTAATATAAAGGTTTATTTTGAGTAATAAGAAATTTTGGGAAACTAAAAAATTAACTGAAATGAATGATGATGAATGGGAATCATTATGTGATGGATGTGGAAAATGTTGTGTAATTAAACTAGAAGATTATGACAATAAAGAAATATTTTACACTAATGTTTCATGTAAATTATTATGCGAATCTTCAGCACAATGTAAAGATTATATTAATAGGAAAAAAATAGTTCCAGATTGCATTATCTTATCAACAAGTAATTTAAAAGAATTAAAATGGATGCCTGATACCTGTGCTTATAAACTATTAGATGAAGGGAAGGAATTGCCAAACTGGCACCCCCTTATATCTGGCAACGATGATGAAATTGTAAAAAGTGGTAATAGTGTTAAAAATAGAGTAACTAACGAATCTAAAATTAAAGTTAAACATTTGCCTAATCATATTTTTAATTGGTAATTATTTAAGGAAATATTATATGTCAAAAACAATGTGGATATTAGCATCATTAATAATTATAACAGTTATAGCATCAATATATAGAGAACAATCAAATATGAAAATGCCTGAATATTTAAATTGCAAGGAATCTATGTTAAAACAGATGTTTTCTGATATGTGTACACCAAGGTCTGGTTTAAAAAAAATTAATTAAAAAATAAAATAGAGTTCCCCTATTAATGAAAATTGCAATTATTGGGTCTGGAATATCAGGCCTTTCTTCAGCTTTACTTTTATCCCAAAAACATGACATTACATTATTTGAATCTAAAAATAGATATGGTGGTCACGCAAATACAATTGATATTTCAGTGAATAAAAAAATAGTGCCTGTTGATACTGGTTTTATTGTATTCAATGAATTGAATTATCCTAACCTTGTTGGTTTATTTAAATGGCTCAAAGTTCCAACAGTCAGTTCTAATATGTCTTTTGGTGTTTCAGCAAGAAATGGAGAGTTAGAGTACTCAGGATCATTAAAAGGATTGTTTGCTCAGAAAAAAAATTATTTTAATCTTAGTTTTTATCGGATTTTAAAAGACATTTTTATTTTTTTTAAATTTGGTTATAAATATGCTCATTCAAATCCAGGTAATGAAAGTTTAAAAGAATATATTATTAGATGTAAATTCAGTGACGAATTTGTAAACGATCACCTTATACCCATGTCTTCTGCAATATGGTCTTGTCCAGATGAACAGATTTTAAATTTTCCTGCAAAAAGCCTTTTAACGTTTTTTAAAAATCATCAATTACTAAATTTCTATAAAAGACCAAAATGGAGAACTGTAAAAAATGGATCAATAATTTATGTTAATAAGATTGTTGACCTTTTAAAATCTAAAAAAAATAATAAACTTTTATTAAATATAAAAATAAAATCAATTATAAGTAAGAATAATAAAATTATAATTACTGATCAACAAAATAAAATATATAATTTTGATAAAGTTGTAATGGCTTCTCACCCCGATCAATCTTTAAGAATATTGAAAAATATAGAAAAAGAAACCTCTGATTTATTAAACAAATTTCAATACCAAAATAATATTGTTTTTTTACATTCTGACAACTCATTAATGCCACTAAATAAGAATGTGTGGTCAAGTTGGAATTATTTATCTAACAAAGATAGTAAAACAAAATCTTCAGTGACTTATTGGATGAATATTTTACAAGAATTGAAAACTAAAAAAGATATTTTTGTTAGTCTTAATCCATATAAAAATCCAAAAAAATCACTAATTTATCAAAAGATTAACTATATGCATCCTATTTTTAATAATAAAACTAATGAAGCTCAAAATAATCTTTTTTCGATACAAGGAAATAATAACATATATTTTTGTGGTGCTTGGACAGGATATGGATTCCACGAGGATGGTATAAAATCAGCTGTCATTATAGCTAAATTAATGAACATACAAATTCCTTGGAAAACGATTGATAGCAGATGATAAAATTATGAAATATCAAAAAAAATATTTTAAATTTTTAAAAGGCTTAATTTATCATAATAGATATGGGAAAATTGAACATTATTTTAAAAATAGAATTATCGCTATAATTGTAGATTTAACATCAATATCTGAAGAAAGGAATCTTGAAAAACCTTTCTTATTTTCAATAAATAAATTGAATTTTTTTTCATGGATGCCTTCAGATCATGGTTCTAGAACAAAAAACTCAAAACCAAAAGATTTGTTAAATTTTATATTTGATTTGATAAAGAAAAAATCTTATCAATCAACAAGTATCCAAAGCATAAAATTAATGTGCTTTCCAAGAGTTTTAGGATTTGGATTTAATCCTTTATCAATTTATTTTTGCTATGATGGAAAAAGTAATTTAGTACATACAATATTTGAAGTAAAAAATACATTTGGAGATATTCATCATTATATTTTACTAGATGTAAATAAAAAAGGTAATTCACAAAAGGTATTGAAAAAACTATTTGTCTCACCATTTTATAATGATGAAGGCTGTTATGAATTAAAAGCAATTTATCTAAATAAAAAAGTAGAAACTACTGTTAAATACGAAATAAATAACGAAATTATCTTTACAGCTTCAATGAAATTAGAAGAAATAGAATTTAATAATTATAATTTTTTTATTGGATTAATTAACTTTTTATTTTTTCCAGGGAAAATATGGATAAACATACATTTTCAAGCTCTAAAAATTTGGTTAAAAAGAGTATCTTTCAATAAAATACCTAAGAGTAAAAATGTAAAATATTCAATAGCAAAAGAATTAACAGAAAATAAAAAATAACGAATTTCATCCACTTTTTAATAATTAAGGAAAAACAATGACTTTTTGGGAAATTTTACTTTTAAAGGGCCTTAAAAAATTTTCATATGGTTCAATCCAAATAGAGTTTTCTAATGGATACATTGAGAATATAAAAGCTAAAAATCCTGGTCCTAAAGCAATGTTAAAAATTCTTAAACCAAATACTGCAAAAGAAATCATTCAAGGTGGCTCAGTCGCATTTGCTGAATCATATATTAACAAGGATATTTCAACTAATAATTTAACAAACTTAATTCATTACTGTGCGCTTAATAATGATCAAGCTGAGAGTACTTTTAATATTTCAATTTTAAAAAAAATTATACATAAGCTTTTTCATTATAAAAATAAAAATACAAAAAATCAGGCAAAAAAAAATATTTCATTTCATTATGATTTAGGGAATAAATTTTATGAATATTGGTTAGATAAAACAATGACTTATTCATCAGCAATATTTAACAACACATCTATAAAATTAGAAGCTGCTCAAAATAATAAATATAAGAAATTAGCTGAATTAGCAGCAATTAAAAATGACGATCAAATATTAGAAATAGGATGTGGTTGGGGAGGATTTGCAGAATTTATTGGAAATAATTATGATTGTAATCTTACCGCCGTTACAATATCTAAAGAGCAATATGAATACTCTAAAAAGAGAATTTTTGATGCTAATTTATCTCATAAAGTAAAAGTTTTATTATGTGATTATAGAAATATTACTGGTAAATTTGATAAAATTGTATCAATTGAAATGTTTGAGGCGGTTGGAAAGCAGTATTGGAATATATTTTTTAAAAAAATTGAAAATATTTTAAAACCTAATGGAAACATTTCACTTCAATTAATTACAATAGATGATAAAATTTATGATGTTTATAAAAGTAACCCTGACTTTATTCAAAAATATATTTTTCCAGGAGGTATGTTACCTTCTGATAAAATTCTTAAAGAACTAATTAATAAAACTTCTTTAAAAATAAATTCTATAGACAGCTTTTCTAAAGATTATGCAAAGACATTAAACATATGGAATAAAGAATTTAATAAAAAATGGGATAAAATAGAAAAACTTGGGTTTGACGAAAACTTTAAACTATTATGGAATTACTACTTATCATATTGTGAAGGAGGGTTTTTATCAAAAAACATAGATCTTAAACAAATTAAGCTTAGCTTAGATTAGTTTTTTAAAGAAAATAATCTTAAACTCGTTTTGTATAAAAATCCTATAAAAGGTAATTTAATAAATATACCATTCATAGAATCCCAATAATCATGATGAGCAATTATTTTTCCATTTTTGCCACATTTAATCTCACTTATACCAACTATTATCTGTTTAGATTTAAATGCAAAAAAAGTCATTTCCCATTTCAAAAAAGTTCTTTTTTTTTCAATACTGTAATCTATAATTTTAAATTTTGGATCTTTAATATTTTTAAACATGTGGTTAAAAATATTTTTAAAGCTATCTAATCCTTTAACCACATTAAAAGGATCAGTGAACTCTATATTTAGATCTACTATATGATCAAATTCTTTTACTTTATCTATTGTTAAATCACTAAATAATTCAATATATTTATCAATAGGTTTTTTTTTCATAATATTTAATTTTTCAGTAATATTTTCTTAATTAATAATAAAGATATCTTATCAGGCAAAAGACTTAATATTTTCATAAACGATGAAAAAATAAAAGGAAATGAGAACTCAAACTTATTCTTATTCATATTTTTATAAATTAGTTTTGCAGCATCATCAACTTTCAAAAGACCTGGCATATAAAAATCATTTATTGATGTTGCAGAAGTGTCAACGAAGCCAGGACTACAAATTTGCACTGAAATACCTTTTGAAAATAAATCATATCTAATTGATTGCGCAAAGGATCTTAATGCTGCTTTAGTAGGCCCATATGCAGCTGATTTTGGTAATCCAATCCATCCAGCAATGCTAGACATAATTAAAATTTTTCCATTACCATTTAACATCATTTTAGGAAGAAAAGATTCATAACAATTAATTACACCAAGAAAATTAATATTTAAGTGTTCTCTATAAACATCAATATTTTCGTTACTTGAATCAATTGGTTTATAAATACCTGCGTTTAAAAACAATAATGATGGAGAATTATTTTCTTTTGCTATTAACTTTAATTTATCAAGGTCTTGAACGTCACATTGGTAACCTATAAACATATTTATTTTTGTATTTAATTTCTTTTGAAATATATTTAATTTTTCTTTGTTTCTACTTATTCCTATTACATACCAACCTTTATCAATTAAAAGCCTAGCAAAAGCCGCTCCAATTCCATCACTAACACCAGTTATTAAAGCTGTTTTTGTCTTCATATAAATACTCTTTAAAAAATATTAAAGTAACTAAATATTATATATATTGATATTAAAATTAAACTTTACAAGTTATATAATTAACTAGAACAGCCCCTCTTACATTAGATTTAACAAGCTCTATTTTCACAGAAAAATTTCCTGCAAAAATAGTTTTTTTGATTGGTAACGTTCCTTCAACTAAATCATTGTTTCCAAGATATATAAAAGCAACTCGCATAGGTTTGTTTGAATCAAAATAAGGATTATCATTACTAATATCTAAAATATTACCTTCTGCTTTAATTTTTAAACTACCAGATAATAATCTCAATGTATTTTCAGGAGGAACAAACAATTTTGTAGATACTGGCAATTCTTTGTATTGAAGATTATTACAATTTTTTTTGTTTCCTAATAATCTTAAATTATCTACTATAATATTTTCAGGCACCCCACTAGCTAATGTTGACGCCAAAACGTTCTTAGCATTTCTTCCAAATTTTGTTTGTCCATCTCTTATGTTTTTAGTATCTAAAGCTAAATTTGCCTCTTTAAGTTTCAATCTAATTTCAGCCAAATTTCTTTCTAAAATATTTTTAGATTCTGAAAATTCATTAACTAATTTTTCATTTTCTTGTATAAGAATTGATTTATCACTATTACCAAATCTCCAACCTAAAAAAAATATTATAAAAATAAATAATAGTTTTAATACATTTCTAAAAATGAATCTTAGTTGTTTTTGCTTATATTTACTTTCAGCTTGATAGAAATCCAAAGTACTTACCTGAATAATGTATTTTTAGTTTAATATATTTAATATATATTAATATAAAGACATTTTTAATAAAAAAACAAAAATAACATTTTACATAGAAAGTAAGATCAATTTCTTCAAACTTAAATAAAATAAATGAAAGAGCTTGGCAAAGAATGTTGTCTGGCAAAAAACTTGATATTTTATCTCCATCGCCATTTGATATAGAAATCGAAGATATTGCTTTAGGGTTATCTCGTGTTACACGTTGGAATGGCCAAACTATTGGAATTCATAGTTATTCAGTGGCTCAACATTCACTTTTAGTAGAAAAATTATTTACTGAAAATAATCCTAACTCATCTTTGAAATGGAGATTAGCAGCTTTATTACATGATGGGCCTGAATATGTTATAGGTGACTTGATTACTCCATTTAAATACGCCCTAAATAATAGTTATAGATTAGTTGAAAACAATTTGATGCAAGCTATTAACTTAAGATTTGGACTCCCTGCAATTATTCCTAAATCAGTTGAGTTAAGCATTAAAAAAGCAGATAAAGCAGCCGCTTGGTTTGAATCTGTTCAAATTGCTGGATATACTGAAATAGAAGCTTTACAGATTTTAAAGAAGCCTAAAATTAAACTTATAACAAAAATAAAACCTGTTTCTCCTAAAATATCAATAAAAGACTTTTTAAAAAGATTTAACGAACTAATATAAAAACTTAATTAATAACCTTCGCTTAACAATGGAAATGAGCTTAAAACATCCAAATTTCCAAAAGAATTATCGTTAGTTAAAAATGTATTATCTAGTTCATTAAATGAATTAATTCCAAGTAGCCTCATACAAGTGCTGATCTCAACCTCTAATAACTCTAACATTCTAAAAATTGCATCAGAACCTCCTGCACCTGCAGCAAACCCTTGAAGTCTTCCTATTCCAACCATATCAGCACCTAATGCAATAGCTTTTACTACATCAGTACCTCTCATTATCCCTCCATCATAAAATATCTTAACACGACCTTTTATAGCATTAACTATCTCAGGCAAAACCTTGACACCGCCTAAGCCATAATCTAGTTGTCTACCACCATGATTTGATACATAAACAACTTCAACTCCATGCTCAACAGCTAAAATTGCATCTTCGGCAGTAGCAATTCCTTTTAAAATTATAGGTAAATCACAATAGCTTTTAATTCTATCTATATCTTTCCATGAAAAACGCATTTGATGCTCAAAACCTGAAGCAGATTGCCTTGAAGTTGTTCTATATCTCTTCGACAAATCTCTTTCTCTTCTTCCATAAGCATCTAAATCTACAGTTAAACAAATACCAGCATAATTATAATCAATTGCTCTTTTGATATTATCATCAACCCAGTCTTTATCACCTCTTATGTAAAGTTGAAATAATTTTGGATAATCTACACTTTTTGCAACTTCTTCAAAACCAGGTAAACAAGTAGAACTAGTCATATGCATAATACCAAAATTAGCTGCCGCTGTTGTAGGAGCTATGCCAGCTCCATCAACAAAATCTTGCATTGACCCTATTGGAGCTAAAATAACAGGAATACGTAACTTATGACCAAATAAATCTGCTGTTAAGTTAATATTTTCAACATCTCTTAATACCCTTGGCCTAAATGCCAAACTATCCAAAGCATATCTATTACGTTTAAATGTAGTTTCTGTTTCAGCAGCACCAATTAGGTAATCCCATGTTTCTTTCGAGAGATTTTTTTTAGCTTTTTTAGCAAATTCATGAAGAACTAAATATTCTTCTCCTTCAATCTTACTGCCTAATTTATCATTATTCATATTATTAACTCCACATTAAATAACAAGTTAACTTATATGAAATTTGTTAATAAATGTCATGATAAATGTTGTTAATATTTTTAATAAATAACTTGCCTTACATAAAATCCTAAGCTAAACAACACAAATATGGTTTATGCGGGCGTGCTGGAATAGGTAGACAGACCAGACTTAAAATCTGGCGGGCTTTATGCCCTTGGCGGTTCAAGTCCGCCCGTCCGTACCATATAAAATTTAATAAAAAAATACTTTGATTTTTAAGTGTTTCCGTCCTTGCAAGATTAAATTAATTTAATTACTAATTAAAGAGTTCTTAATAAATATTATATAATTACTTAAAATAAAACACATAGGTCATTATTTAAATGATTATTGCTAAAACTAAATATGAACTCAATGAAGCATTAGGTCAAATTTCTCTATCACCCGGTAAATTAGCTTTAGTCCCAACTATGGGCAATTTACATCAAGGCCATTTATCATTAGTTAAGTTAGCAAAATTAAATTCCTCAAAGACTATAACAACAATTTTTGTTAATCCACTTCAATTTGGAAAAAATGATGATTTTGATAATTACCCTAGAACAATTGAACAAGATATTAAAAAATTAAATGATGAAAATTGTGACATTTTATTTTTACCAAAAAGCAGAAATGAAATGTTTCCTGATGAAACAGAAATTCAACTAATTAAATCAGGCAGCCTTGGTAAAGAGCTATGTGGCAAATTAAGACCAGATCATTTTGATGGGGTTTTAACTGTCGTTCATAGAATGTTTAATATAATTAAACCTGACATTGCTGTTTTTGGAGCAAAAGATTATCAACAACAAATTTTGATAAGAAATATGTCTAAATCATACTTTCCCAATCTAAATATTTTAACTGCTCCCATCGTAAGATCTAATAATGGTTTAGCATTATCATCTAGAAACAATTATTTATCCAATGAAGAATTGGATTTAGCATCTAATTTATTTAAATGTCTGAAAAAAAGTGTTGATTTGTATCAATTAGGTGAAAGCATTGAAGTTATCATCAAAACAGCAAAAGAATTTTTAATATCTATCAATCTTGTACCTGATTATTACGAGATAAGAGATGAATTATTAAGTCCTATTTTCAATAGTGATCAAGTTGGAAAAAAAGTAATTTTAGGTTCATTAAAAATAGGTAATACAAGGATTATTGATAATATAGAATTCAACAGTTAAAATGTTTTTTTTTCCCATTTCTGATCAAAACCCAACAAACAAGAAACCTTTAATATGTTGGATTATTATTTTATTTTGTGTTTTGATATTTATCACTTACGTTTTTAAAAATTCCTATATTAAAGATAGTATTTTTCTTAGTTTTGGAATGATTCCAGCTGTACTATTTGGGTTTTCAGAGTTATCTCCAACTCTTAAATTTATCCCATCATTTCTTTCTATAATAACATCGATGTTTCTTCATGGTGGCTGGATGCATCTAATTGGTAACATGACATACCTTTATATTTTTGGAGATAATATTGAGGATGTAATGGGAAAAACAAAATTTATTGTTTTTTACTTAATTACCGGAACTTGTGCTGCTTTATCACACGCCTTATTAGATCCAAACTCAACCATTCCTATGGTTGGTGCTTCTGGAGCTATTGCAGGTGTATTGGGAGCTTATTTAATGTTATTCCCCAAAGCTAATATTAGAGTTTTTTTTTGGTTTATCTTTTTTTTTAAGATAATAAATATTCGAGCTATAATAGTACTTGGAGGTTGGATAATTATTCAGTTAATAAGTTTTAATGGAACTGAAGTAAGTAATGGAGGAGTTGCTTATGCTGCACATATTGGAGGATTTATTTCAGGAATAATTCTCATTCACTTTTTTAAAAGTAAAAATCTTAATAAACGAAAATTAAGTAAAAGCTCCTTGCCTTCTGCTAAATAAATTCATTCATAAATTTCTTTCATCAACTTGATCTTCTTCATAAATCTTACCATTTCCTCCTAAGTTATTTATAGCCTTCAAAACTTCTTTTGATGCTTTATCTAATTGAATTTCTTCTTCTGATCTTAAAACAACTGATGTTCCAAAGCTTCCTGGTTTAAAATATGGATAAGAACCAATTTTTATTCCTAAAAATTTTTTTTCTATTCTTTCTAGTTCTTTTGCGATCATTCCTTCACCAATGTTAGATGATACAGTTCTAGAAAATAATTTTTTGCCACCTGTTAAATCATTTATAATAGTATGAAACATTCCTTGCATTATTTTAGGGACACCTGCAAAAACAAATAAATTTTCAATCTTGTATCCCGGAGCTGCAGAAACTGGATTATCAATTAAGGTTGCATTAACCGGAATAATTGCCATTTTTTGACGAGCTTCATTAAATTCAATGTTAGTACCTTCAAAATGTAATGTTAACCTTCTCATAGCTTCACGGTTTTTTTCTAATTTTTGATTAAAAGCTTTTGCAACAGACTCTGTTGTTATATCGTCATGAGTAGGACCAATCCCTCCACAAGAAAACACATAAGTGAACTTATTCCTAAATAAATTAATTGTTTCTACAATTGTAGAAATATCATCACATATAATTCGTGCTTCTATTAATCTGATTCCTATATTATTTAATTCTGAAGCAATCCAATTGACATTCGTGTCTTTTGTCCTGCCAGATAAAATTTCGTCTCCAATAATTATAATACCAGCTGTTGAAACCATAAAATTAAACTCCTAAAATTAAAAATAATAAGTATCCGTCGTATGCTTATTTAAGTATATATAAATTAATACTAAAATATAAATTTAAATAAGAAAAATTAAAATGATCAATCATATACAAATTCATAATAAAAAAAAATTTTTAAATATGCATAAAGCAGGCAAATTAGCTGCAGAAGTATTAGATTATATTACAGATTTTGTTGAAGTTGGAGTAAGCACAGAATTTTTAGATAATTTATGTCATGAATATATTATAAATCATAATGCTGTTCCAGCTCCATTAAATTATAGAGGGTTCCCTAAGTCAACTTGCATCTCAATAAACGAAGTAGTTTGTCATGGGATACCTTCATCTCAAACCCTAAAAGATGGGGATATTTTAAACATTGATGTTACAGTAATACTTGATGGTTGGTTTGGTGATACTAGCCGAATGTTTTTTGTTGG
Source organism: Pseudomonadota bacterium (assembly GCA_027625145.1). Taxonomy (GTDB): domain Bacteria; phylum Pseudomonadota; class Alphaproteobacteria; order Puniceispirillales; family Marisalimonadaceae; genus CAJJBL01. The sequence goes on along the minus strand of JAQBXK010000011.1, from coordinate 29,067 downwards.
AATTGCATCTAATAAAGCAAAGTTTTTAACAAAAATTACATATGAATGTCTTATGTTAGGAATTGAAGTAGTTAAACCTGGAAAAACTGTTGGCGACATTGGTTTTGCTATTCAAGAACATGCAGAAAAACATGGCCTCTCAGTTGTAAGAGATTTTACAGGACACGGATTAGGAAAAGTCTTCCATTGCCCTCCAACAATACTTCATTATGGCAAACCTAATACAGGGAACGTTCTTCAAGAAGGCATGTTTTTTACAATAGAGCCAATGATAAATTCTGGAAAATATGATGTAAAAATTTTATCTGATGGATGGACAGCTATTACAAAAGACAAAGGTTTGTCAGCTCAGTTTGAACATAGTATTGGAGTTACATCAAATGGGTATGAAATATTCACAAACTCTCCAAAAGGATATACTCAACCAAATTACAAATAATTCAGAACTGGCATTATTCTAGAAAAGACTTTTTTTAAAAGTTCAAATTTTATAAAATCATTATTTATTTCTTTAAACCATCATTAATTGTTGTTTTTATGGCTTTACTAATTTCTTTTAATTTTGGTTTAGCATTTTTATAAGCTTTCATAGTAACTTCAACTGCTTTTTTTCTTATTTCAGGATTAGTTACTAAAACTTTAATCGTATTTTTTAAAATAGAACTTATAAACAATTATTACTCATATATTTTTTTAAAAGATAATGTTAATTAATTAAATATAATGTAAAATGATAGTTATTCATTTAGTAAATTATTATAAACACTTTAAAATATTTTACATCAAAAAATATTTTTTATAATATTAAATTGAGGAAAGCATGATTGAAAGATACTCAAGAGAAGAAATGGTACAAATATGGTCACCATCTGAGAAATTTAAAATTTGGTTTGAAATTGAAGCTCATGCTTGCGATGCTCAAGCTCAATTAGGAGTAATACCTTTAGAAGCGGCCAAAAAAATTTGGGAAAAAGGCAAGTTTGATATTGAGAAAATAGATGAAATAGAAAAAACAACAAAACATGATGTTATTGCCTTTTTAACTAACTTATCTGAATATGTTGGTGATGAGGCAAGATTTATTCACCAGGGAATGACTTCTTCAGATATATTGGATACTACTTTATCAATACAATTACAAAAAGCTTCAGAAATTTTATTAAATGATATTAATAAATTACTTTTAGCTCTTGAAAAAAAAGCTCTAGAACATAAAAATACAATTACTATTGGTCGATCACACGGAATACATGCAGAGCCAATAACATTTGGTTTAAAATTAGCTAGTTATTATGCTGAATTTAAAAGAAATAAAGAAAGATTAATTAATGCCAAAAAAGAAATAAGCACATGTGCTATTTCAGGAGCTGTAGGAACTTTTGCACATATTGATCCCTTCGTAGAAAGTTATGTTTCCAAAAAATTAAATTTAGAACCTGAAGAAATTTCAACTCAAATTATTCCAAGAGATAGGCATGCTATGTTTTTTTCTACGCTAGGTATTATAGCTTCAAGTGTTGAACGTTTAGCAACAGAAATAAGGCATCTTCAAAGAACAGAAGTAAGAGAAGTTGAAGAATATTTTGCTCAAGGCCAAAAAGGATCTAGCGCAATGCCACATAAAAGAAACCCTGTTTTAAGCGAAAATTTAACTGGTTTGGCAAGAATAGTGAGATCTTCTGTAACTCCAGCTTTAGAAAACGTTACTTTATGGCATGAAAGAGATATATCCCATTCTGCAGTTGAAAGAATGATAGCTCCTGACGCAACAATAACACTTGATTTTGCTTTAAGCAGATTAACTTCAGTTATTGATCATTTATTAATTTACCCTGAAGTAATGCTCTCTAATTTAGAAAAATTAGGAGGACTAGTTCATTCTCAACAAGTTTTACTTGCTTTAACTCAAAAAGGGGCAAGCAGAGAAGATGCATATGAAATGGTTCAAAGTAATGCAATGAAAGTATGGGAAACCCCTGAAAACAGTAGAAAAAATGTATATAAAAAATTACTTAAGAATGACCCAAAAGTAAGAAACTATCTTGATGAAATTGAAATTGATAAATTGTTTAATTTAGACCAACATTTTAAACACATTAATACTATTTTTGATCGCGTTTTTTCTAATGAGAAAGAATAAAAGTAATGACAAAAAAGAAAATCCTTTATGAAGGAAAAGCTAAAACAATTTTTGAAGGACCTGACTCAAACACAATAATTCAGTATTTCAAAGATGATGCAACTGCCAATAATGCAGAAAAACACTCTATAATTAATGGTAAAGGTGTTTTGAATAATGCTATCTCTGATTATTTAATGCAAAAAATAACTGATATTGGGATACCAACTCATTACATAAAAAAACTTAATATGAGAGAACAACTTGTAAGAAAGGTTGAAATCATACCTGTTGAATTTGTGGTTCGCAATATAGCAGCTGGATCAATTGTAAAGCGTCTTGGATTAAAGGAAGGACAATTATTTTTCAGGCCTTTGGTAGAGCACTATTATAAAAAAGATGAATTAGGTGACCCTTTAATAAATGAAGATCATATTATCAACTTTGAATGGGCAAGTAGAGATGAACTGGATGAAATGCAAGAATATGGCCTAAGAATTAATGATTTTTTAAGAGGCCTTTTTTTAGGTATTGGCCTAAAACTTGTTGACTTTAAAATTGAGTTTGGTCGTTATTTTTCAGAAGATGGTAATTCAATATTATTGCTGGCTGATGAAATCAGTCCAGATAACTGTAGATTATGGGATATAAAAACTAATAATAAAATGGACAAAGATTTGTTTCGACAAGATTTAGGTGGATTAAAAGAAGCCTATCAAGAAGTAGCTAATAGATTGGGTATACTTCCTGAAAAAAAGACTTACTCAAGTAGTAAAACTGAAATAGTAAAGTAAAGTGAGCTTACAATGAAAGTAATTATCAATATATCATTAAAAAATGGAGTTCTAGATCCAGAAGGCCAAGCAATTGAGAACTCATTATTGAACCTTGGATTTAAAGATTTTAAAAATATACGGATTGGCAAACAAATAATATTAAACATTGATAAAATAAATAAATCAGAAGTCTTAGAACAAGCTAACAATATGTGTGAAACAATTTTAGCTAACACTGTTATTGAAAATTATAAAATTGATATTTTAGAGGATAAATAAAATTTATGCGAACGGCAGTAACTATATTCCCAGGCTCTAATTGTGACAGAGATATGATAATTGCCCTTAAGAAAATAACTGGTAAAACTCCTATAAAATTATGGCATAAAGAAACGGAAGTACCTAATCTAGATTTAATAGTAATACCAGGAGGGTTTAGTTTTGGAGACTACCTTAGGTGCGGAGCTTTAGCCGCTAGATCACCTATAATAAAAAGCATTAAAAATCATATTAGCAGAGGTGGAGCTGTACTTGGTGTATGTAACGGGTTTCAAATTTTAATCGAAGCTAAACTTCTTCCTGGTTCCTTAATTAAAAATCAAAAATTACTTTTTACATGCAAAGAAACATTATTAGAAATCCAAAACACTCTTGAAAGCCCTTTTTGTTCAGGATTTAAAGTGGGCACAACACTAGAAATTCCTGTAGCGCATAATGAAGGCAATTTTTTTGCTTCTAAAGAAGTGATTGAAAAATTAGAAGGTGAAGGAAGAATAGCCTTTAAATATAAACAAATTAAAAATAATAAAAATAATTATAATCCAAATGGTTCCTTAAATGACATAGCTGGCATTTTATCAAAAAATGGTCGTGTTTTAGGAATGATGCCTCATCCTGAAAGAGTGATAAATAAATTTCAAGGTGGAATTGATGGGTTAAAATTTTTAAGCACAAGTATAGAACAACTAATTGATTAAATAATGAAAAACAAAGATTTAAAACTAAATAAAAACATAGATTCTGAACTTTTTAAAGTTAATAAAAATGAATACTTTGTTCAACAAACCAGTAATCTAAAAGCAGCATTAGAAATGGGTTTAACAAAAGAAGAATTTGAACTGATTTGTAATAAAATAAAAAAAATTCCTAATAAAACTGAATTAGGCATTTTCTCTGCAATGTTTTCAGAACATTGCTCATATAAAAGTTCAAAAAAATGGCTTAAAACCATGCCAACTAAAGGTAGTCACGTTATTCAAGGACCTGGAGAAAATGCTGGGGTTATAGATATTGGTGATAATCTAGCTGTAGTTTTTAAGATAGAATCTCATAACCACCCTTCTTTTATTGAGCCTTACCAAGGGTCTGCAACAGGCGTAGGTGGAATATTAAGAGATGTGTTTACAATGGGAGCAAGACCTATTGCTCTTTTAAATGCATTACGATTTGGATCTATAGATCATCCATTAACTAAACATCTTGTTTCTGGAGTTGTAAGAGGTATCGGTGGCTATGGAAACTGTATAGGAATTCCAACAGTAGGTGGTGAAACTGAATTTAATAAATCTTACGATGGAAATATATTAGTGAACGCTATGGCCGTTGGGTTAGCTAAAAAAGATCGAATTTTTTATTCAGCCGCAACTGGATCTGGTAATCCTGTAGTATATGTAGGAGCTAAAACTGGAAGAGATGGTATTCATGGAGCAACAATGGCATCTGCTGAATTCACAGAAAACAGCTCAGAAAAAAGACCAACGGTCCAAGTTGGAGATCCCTTTACTGGCAAATTACTTTTAGAAGCTTGTTTAGAATTAATGAGCACAGACATCGTTTTATCAATCCAAGACATGGGAGCTGCAGGCCTTACTAGTTCAAGTGTTGAAATGGCCTCTAAAGGGGGGTTAGGTATGTTTTTAAACTTAGACTTAGTTCCAACAAGAGAAGAAAAAATGACTAGCTATGAGATAATGTTATCCGAAAGCCAAGAAAGAATGTTAATGGTTTTAAAGCCTGGATCTGAAAATCAAGCAAAAGCTATTTTTCAAAAATGGGACTTAGATTTTGCTACGATAGGCGAAGTAACAAATACAGGAAGATTAATACTTCATAAAAATAGTCATGTTGCTTGTGATATTCCTATAGCACCATTAGTAGATGATGCTCCAGAATATGATAGACCATATGAAATAATTAGAAATAAACAAATTTTAACTTCAAAAGAAATAGCTGTAGATAAAACGATAAATGAAATTTTAACAAATTTTTTTCAAAATGCTAATATGGCAAGCAAAAGATGGCTTTGGGAACAATATGATAGTTCAGTGATGGCTGATACAGTTTTATCCAATGGTAATGGTGATGCTTCAGTAGTTAGAATTCATGGAACTGAATCTAAAAATTCGTTAGGTAAAGGTATCTCCATGACAACAGATTGTACACCAAGATATGTGAAATCTGATCCTATAATTGGAGGTATGCAAGCAGTATGTGAAGCAGCAAGAAATATAGTTTCAACAGGTGCAAAACCTTCAGCAATCACTAATAATTTAAATTTTGGCAATCCTGAAAAACCTAATATAATGGGAGAAATTGTTGGGTCTATTCAAGGAATATCTGAAGCCTCAATTTTTTTAAATACTCCTATAGTATCTGGAAATGTATCTCTATATAATGAAACAAATGGTGTAAGCATTTTACCAACACCAGTAATTGGAATGGTTGGCCTATTAGAAGAAGTAGAGAAATGTATCGGGTTAAATGCAGAAATTGATTGTACATTAATTCTTCTTGGTCAAAACGAAAAAATTGATGATGGATGGTTGGGTTGTAGTTTATATCAAGAAATAACATCTCAAGATGTTATTGGTGCACCTCCTCCAATAAACTTAGAAAATGAAAAAAAATTAATTGATCTTATGTTAAAGTTAACAGATTCTAATATGATTATTTCTGCTCATGACCTTTCTGATGGGGGTTTACTTCCAGCTATTTGTGAAATGTTATTTTTTAATAATTTAGGAATAAATATTAATCTTCCTATAAATTCAACTTCGCAAAACTGGTCAAATCATATGTTACACGGATGGTGTTTTGGTGAAGATCAAGGTAGAATTATTGTTGCTACTAAAAATCCTGAAAAGGTTATTTTATCTGCAAAAAGTAATTTAGTAGACTTTTTTGTTCTTGGTGACACTAATATGACTGGAAACTTGAATTTATATAATTTAGCTCCCATATCAATTAATGATATAAGTCATTATAATGAAGAAACATTACCTTTGTTAATGAATGAAGATAAGTAAAGGCAGGTAGATAACATGACTATGACATCAAATGAAATTGAAGAACTGATATTAAAATCTTTTCCAAATGCTAAAATTACTATAGATGACTTAAGAGGTGATGGTGATCACTTTGCTGCTCAAGTAGTTACAGAAGAATTTAGAGGGAAATCACGTGTACAGCAACACCAAATGATTTATAATGCAATGGGTGGAAGAGTTGGCAAAGAGTTACATGCTCTTGCCTTAAACACTTCTGCTCCAAAAGATTAAAGGAGACTTACTATGGAAGATAATACAAAAGAAAAAATTAAAGATATTATTAGAGATAATGAAGTTTTATTATTTATGAAAGGCACACCCGTAATGCCTCAATGCGGATTTTCTGCAGCAGTAGTAGGCGTATTAACTCATATGGGTGTAAAGTTTAATAGCATTAATGTTTTAGAAGACGCTGAAATTAGAGAAGGAATTAAAGAATATTCTGATTGGCCTACCATACCTCAATTATATGTTAAGAATGAATTTGTTGGTGGTTGTGATATTATAAGAGAAATGCATGAAAATGGTGAATTAAGTGATTATTTTAATAACGCTGGAATAAGCGTTTAAAAAATTTATAAAAATAACGCTACATTAATTATGTAGCGTTATTTAATATAAGACAATATGAATTATCTTGAATAAAACTCGATAACTAGATTAGTTTCCATTTGTACAGGATAAGGCACTTCATCAGGCATAGGAATTCTGATTAATGTACCAGAAAATTTTGAATGATCAACTTCAACATAATCAGGAACATCCCTCTCAGGTAAAGAAATTGCTTCCATAACTGCTGGAATTGATTTTGCTTTTTCTTTTAAAGAAACAATATCTCCAATACTTAACATTCTTGAAGGAATGTTACATCTGGCACTATTAACTAAAACATGACCATGATTAATTAATTGACGACATGAGAAAACTGTTGGAGCCAACTTCATTCTATATAAAACAGCATCTAATCTGCATTCTAAAATACCTATTAAATTTGCTCCAGTATCGCCTTTTCTTCGAACGGCTTCTGTATAATATTTTTTAAACTGCTTTTCACCAATATTACCATAATAACCTTTTAATTTCTGCTTAGCCATTAACTGCACACCATAATCAGTTGGCTTTTTTCTTCTTTGACCGTGTTGTCCAGGCGCATATTCTCTATCATTAAGAGGAGATTTTGGTCTTCCCCAAAGATTTACACCTAATCTTCTATCTATTTTATGTTTGGAACTAGTTCTTTTATGATCTGACTTAGGCATTAATACAACCCTTTATATAACTACTTAAATAAAGTAGAAATTATGCTTCCAACCAGAAGTAATAACTTCGGGATAAACAACACCATGTTGATATCCACATTATCGGAATTAGAATTGAAAAATACTTGTTAATTGAAAAATGTCAAGTACGATTTCCTTTTTCAGATAATGACCTAATAATACCATGCAGAGTTCTTAAATCTTGATGTGTTAAGGAAGCTCTATTGAATAGACTACGAATATTACGCTTTACAACAGGAGCCATTTCAGGTGAATAAAAAAAGCCTGATTTTGTTAGCATTTCATCTAATTGTTTATAAAAATACTCTCTATCACCTACATTTGATAATTCAGTGCTTTTTTTTAGTTTTTTATTAACTAAAACTTCATTATCTTGAGGGCTTAATTCAGAAATTTTTAATTTATTCCACTCCCAACAAATCAACAAAACAGCTTGAGATAAGTTTAATGAAGAAAAATTTTTATTCAACGGTATAGAAATTGTATAATCAGCTTGAACAACATCATCGTTAGACAACCCTGATTGTTCAGGTCCAAATAAAAACCCAACCTTACCTCCATCAATAGCATGATGAAAAGATTTTGAAACAGCTTCAATAATATTTAAAGATTTTGTTCCTATAACACGTTTTCTAGCTGTTGTAGCTATTAATAAAGATATGTCATGAGAGGCTTTACCTAATGATTCAAAGCATTCTAAATTATCTAAAACATCATCTGCACCAGCTGAAATAGCATATGAGGATTTATTAGGCCATCCATCTCTTGGAGAGATTAATCTTAATTTTTCAACACCAAAGTTTTTCATGGCTCTAGCAGATGAACCAATGTTTTCACCTAATTGTGGCCTTGATAATATTATATACGGGGCAAGGTTTTTCATATGTTGTTCATGTTTTATTTAACTTTTTCTCCAGTCAGTTCGATCTGGCTTATCTTCTAAAATAATATTTAATTCTAATAATTTATTTCTTATTTGATCTGCTAAAGAATAGTTTTTATTATCTTTAGCTATTTTTCTTTCTATGATTAATTCATTAATTTTTTGATCAGATATTATTGCTTGAGAATTAAATTTATCTGTATAACTATCTTTCCCATATTTTAACCAATTTTCTGAAGAATGAGACAAAATTCCTAATATTGAACTTGAGTTTTTTAATTTTTGAGCACTTTCTTTACTTCCTTTATTTGCTTGATCTGCCAAATAATGTGCTCTAGCAAGAGCTTTAGGAGTGTTTAAATCATCACATAAGTTTATTAAAATTTCTTTATCAGGATCGCCATCAATTTCAAACCCATCAACTGCTCTATATAATCTAGATAAAGATTTATGAGCTTCAGTGACAGTCTTTTTCCCAAAACTTAATGGAGCTCTATAGTGAGCTTGTAAAAGTGAATATCTGATTGATTCACCATCACAATTTAATAATAAATTATTAATTGTAGTAAAATTACCAAGAGATTTTGACATTTTTTCACCATCAGATGTCACATATCCATTATGAAGCCAATAATTAGCCATTAAATTTGAATTATTAGAACAACAAGATTGAGCTATTTCATTTTCGTGATGTGGAAAAATTAAGTCAGCCCCTCCTCCATGAATATCAAAAGAATTACCTAAATACTTTTTACTCATAGCTGAACACTCAATATGCCAACCTGGACGACCTCTTCCCCATGGACTTTCCCAACCTGGAAGATCTTCAGAGGAAGGTTTCCATAAAATAAAATCACCAGGATTATCCTTGTAATCAACAACGTCTACACGAGAACCAGAAATCATATCTTCTAAATTACGCCCTGATAAATTTCCATATTTTTTAAATTTTTTTATAGAAAATAGAACGTTGTTTGATGCTACATATGCAAAACCTTTTGATATAAGAGTTTCAATCATATCAATCATTTCATTAATATGATCAGTTGCTTTCGGTTCATGTTCTGGAGGCAAGTTTCCTAGAGAATTACAATCTTTTTGAAAGTTTTTAATAGTTTGATTTGTTAATTCTGAAATAGATATATTTTTTTCTTTTGCACGTTGATTTATTTTATCATCAACATCTGTAATGTTTCTAACATAAGTAACTTTTGAATAAATGCTTCTAAGAACTCTTACTAAAACATCAAATATAACTAAAGGTCTAGCATTCCCAATATGAATAAAGTCGTAAACAGTTGGTCCACATACGTATATTCTGACATTATTAGAATCAATGGGATAAAAATTCATTAATTGTCTTTCATAAGTATTATATAATTTTAAATTACCCATAATTACTCTTCTTTTTTTATTGATCTTGGTTACTTAATCTTTTTAAAACTTTATCTCTTCCTATAATTAAGATTAAGTCTGCCATTTCAGGACCTTTGTTATACCCAGTTAGACATAACCTAAGTGGCATATAAAGATCTTTTCCTTTCCTGCCATTTATTTGTGATAAATTTTTTGTCCATATAGACCAAGTAGATTTATTAAATTCACCTTCTGGAAGAGTTTTTGCTGCTTGAGTTATAAAAGCTTCATCTTCTATTATTGAATTAATATTACCAAAACAAACATCTGACCAATCCTTTACATTTTTTAAAAGGGAAATATTACCTCTTACTAAATTCCAAAGATCCTTTGTAATTTTTAAATCTAATTTATTTAAATCATCTAAAACTTCATCATACTCCATCAATTGAAGAACCTTAGAGTTTAATGCTAATAATTCATTTTTATCAAATTTAGGCTGTGATTTTCCAAATTTATTTATATCAAAACTTATGATTATATTTTTAATATCTTTTTTTGCCTCAACTGAATCAGATGATCCAATTTTTGATAATAAAGATGATATAGCCATAGGATTAACACCTTCATTTCTTAGATCTTGCAAAGACAAGCTACCTAACCGTTTAGATAATCCAGATCCTGAAATATCAGTCAACAAAGATAAATGTCCTAAATTAGGTGCAGTTGATCCTAAGGATTCAAATAATTGGATTTGGGCAGCAGAGTTTGTCATATGATCTTCGCCTCTTAATATATGAGTTATCTCAAAATCAATATCATCCACTACTGAAGCAAGTGTATATATAACTCTTCCATCTTCTCTTAATATTACGGGATCAGACAAACTAGACATATGATACTTGCTTTCACCTTTGACTAAATCATTCCATTTAATTTCAGAATGATTTAATAAAAATCGATAATGCGGCTTTTTACCACTTGACTTTAAATTTGCAATATCTGAATCAGAAAGCCTTAATGCGGATCTATCATAAATAGGAGGCTTTCCAGATGAAAGTTGAACTTTTCGCTTGAGTGATAATTCTTCTGCAGTTTCATAGCATGCATACGCGCGTTTTTTATCAAGCAAAATATTGAGTGCTTCATTGTAACGTCCAAGTCTGCTTGATTGTTTTTCAATACTATCCCAATTGAAATTCATCCATTTTAAATCATTAATAATGCCTTTTTCAAACTCTAATGTAGACCTTTCATCATCAGTATCATCTATCCTTAACATAAAATGCCCATTTTCTTTTCGAGCGAATAAAAAATTCACTAAAGCCGTTCTAAAGTTACCTATATGTAAATATCCAGTTGGACTCGGAGCGAAACGAACTTTAACCATAATTAATTCCTAATTTTAAAAACATTAAATTTTAGTTAAACATTGAAGATATTATGTAAATTTGTACTTAAATTGAATTTAATTAGCTCCAATTTCTAAAGCCACTTGTTAAAGGATACCTTCTATCTCTTCCAAAAGCTTTTTCACTAACTTTAGGGCCTGGTGCAGATTGAAATCTTTTATATTCAGATCTACATAAAAGCATCGAAACTCTTTTAACTTCCTCAACATTAAAACCTTCACTAATTATCTGATTAATAGAAAAATCATCTTCTACTAATTTTTGTAAAATAGCGTCAAGAATATCATACTCTGGCAAGCTATCAGTGTCTTTTTGATCCTCTCTTAATTCTGCGCTTGGAGGCTTAGTTATTATACGTTCTGGAATAACAATCCCATCAGGTCCAAGAAAATCTTCTGATTTATTTAAATTTCTCCACTTACAAAGTGCAAAAACCTGGGTTTTCCATAAATCTTTAATTACAGCGAATCCACCACACATATCTCCATATAGAGTAGCGTAACCAACAGCGTATTCAGACTTGTTACCTGTTGCTAATACCATTGGTCCATATTTATTTGAAATAGCCATCAAAACTAATCCTCTTAATCTAGATTGAATATTTTCTTCAGCAATTCCTGACTTTACAAATGGTCCTTCAAAGTCTTGTAAAATATTTTCAATTACTCTCATACCATCTTTTATGTCTAAATCTGAGTATTCTATTCCAAGTTTAGATGAAGCATTTTTTGCATCCTCTAAACTGTCTTTACTTGTGTATGGGCTTGGCATCATTATAGCTTTAACTAATTCAGGGCCTAGTGCATCTGTTGCAATAGCAGCAACTAATGCAGAATCTATTCCACCAGACATTCCTAAAACTACGCCAGGAAAATTATTATTATTAACATAATCTCTAACGCCCATTACTAAAGCCTTATATAAACCTTCTAAATTAGAGGAAACATTTTTAATTTCTGCTTTAAAAACCCAATTGTTATCTTTTTTTTCTATAGTTATTTCAGACATTTCTTCTTTAAAATCATGCAACTGACAACTTAAACTTCCATCGTAATTTAAACAAAATGATGATCCATCAAAAACTAACTCGTCTTGACCTCCAACTCTATTTAGATAAATTAATGGCAATTTAGATTCTAAAACTCTAGAGACGGCTACAGACATCCGTTGATCTCTTTTCTTAATTGTATAAGGTGAAGCATTTATAGATAAAATAATATCAGCTCCGGTTTCACATAAACACTCTACAACTGTTTCAGTCCAAATATCCTCACATATTGGCAAACCAATTAGAACATCTCTAACTTTAACTGGACCAGACAAAGGCCCTTGTGAAAAGATTCTTTGCTCATCAAAAACTCCAGAATTAGGCAAATTATGTTTATCCCTAAAAGCTATTATTTCACCTTCATCTAAAACAAAAACTGAATTTCTAATAGTATCTTTTTCTTTTCTAGGAGCCCCTATTATAATAGCAGCTTTTCCATCATTCGTTAATTTAGCGAGTTTATTTATTTGATCACCTACTAATTCTAGGAAATCATCTCTAAGAACCAAATCATCTATTGGATATCCTGAAATATATAATTCTGGTACAACAATAATATCAATATTATTATTGAAATTACTTCTAATATTAATTAACTTTTGAACATTACCTTTAACATCTCCTACTATTGGATTTAATTGAGCAAGAACAATTTTAAGTTTGTTTTTCATTTTATAACTTAACCTATAATAATAATATTTTTTAACGCCTAAGTAGAAATTCTCTTCCAAGCTTAACTTGTGATTTCCCACCATATGAAATGATGTCTGCAGTAGCATAAGTTTCTGACCACCTACTTGGCAAATATGACCCAGTTCCGATCACATCTACTGGAACATTAGCTAATGAAAAAACTTTACATTTTTCAGGACCAAAGCTACTAGATGCTACAATTTTAACATTTTCAAACCCTGAACTATCAAGCATTTCTCTTAAATGCCATACAGCTGCCGCAGAAACACCTGTACCAATCAAGTATCTTAATTCCTGTTCAGTTCTATAACCTCTAATAGCTTCAGGAACATTTCTTTCAAGCACTGCATATGATCCTGCCACGTCTAAACCTTCTATATATCTGCCACCATGCGTATCTAACCTAAGTGACAAAGTTCCTTCTTTAGCTAAATTTTTAAATGCTCTGCACACCATTAAACCATCAGTTATTTCTTTACCAAAGTAATCAATTAAAACTGTTAAAGGATGATTTGGCCATGTAGAATTAAACATTTGGGCAGCCTTTAAAGTTGATCCTGCGTAACCCACTAATGCATGAGGCATAGTCCCCAAACCGCTGGTAATTTCAAACATATGAGCAGTCCTATCAGTTGCACAACCTATAAATCCAATTGCATCTCCTTCAGATTTTACCCTTTTAGAACCTACAGAAGCACCATAAGCCATTAAATCAGCCATGTCTGTTCCTGCACAATGCCTTGCGTCCATTGCTAGAAAAGATGTATTTCTTAGACTTTCTACCATTGATTTTGCATTATAAGCAGCAACACATGTAGCTCCAATTTTTTGAAGCAAGGCTGTTTCAAGGTCTACTAATGTTAAAAATGAACCAGATAGGTATACCATTGGCTCTCCTGCACCTACATCCTCGCCTTCATTAAAACAACGGTTAACGTTAACGCTACTGTTTCTTTTTTTAACAATGGCTTGAAGCCATTCCAAAGCAGGGTTTAAAGCAGATATAACAGGTCTTCTCATAAAAATAGCATAAGTTACTTCAGTATCTCCAAATGATGACACTATATCACGAGTTCTTAAAAAATAAGTATCTGTTACTGAAGGCAATTGATTAGGACTAGGCCTTAAATCAAATGGCCAATCATCTGTTTTATCTAAATTAATATTAGGTTCTTTTTTAGATTTAGTCACAATTTAAACTTTCTTCAAGAAATTGCAGAAAATGGTTTTCCAACTTTGCCACGAGTTTCAGCAAGAAGGTCAGCTAATAAAAAAGCTAATTCTAAAGATTGAGTTGCATTTAATCTTGGATCACAATGAGTATGATATCTATCACCTAGATTAGATTCACTAACAGCGTAAACTCCACCTACACATTCTGTAACATTCTGACCAGTCATCTCGAAATGAACGCCACCTGGAACAGTATTCATTTCACCATGCACATCAAAAAATCCTTTAACTTCAGTCATTATATCATCCATTTTTCTAGTCTTAAAGCCACTAGAAGCTTTAACTGTATTCCCATGCATAGGATCACAACACCAACCAACAATTAACCCTGATTTTTTAACAGCAGAAACCAATGGTTTAAGTTTTTTATGTATATCATTTACACCCATTCTTGCAATTAATGTAAGTCTGCCAGCTTGATTTAAAGGATTTAACTTTTCAATTAACCTAAGAAGATCGTCTGGATCTGTAGAAGGACCACATTTAAGACCAATTGGATTTGCAATACCTCTCATATATTCTATATGAGCCTCGTCAATAGCTCTAGTTCTATCACCTATCCAAAGCATATGTGCTGAAGTAGCAAACCATCCTTTTTCCTCAGTAATAGTATCTTTTCTAGTAAGAGCTTCTTCATAGTTAAGAAGCAAGCCTTCATGAGATGTATAGAACTCTGTTTCTCTAAGTTGAGGAGTGTTTTCTGGGGTCATACCGCAAGCATTCATAAATTCTAAAGATGAAGTGATTTGAGCAGCAAGATTTTTATATTTTTCCGCTTCTTTGGTTCCCCTCACAAACTCTAAATTCCATTCATGTAATTTAGTTAAGTCTGCCATTCCTCCACTTGCAAATGCTCTTAATAGATTAAGTGTAGATGCAGATTTGTCATATACTTTAATTAAACGCTCTGGGTTTGGTTCTCTAGCTTCTTTGTTAAATTCCATATCATTAACCATATCTCCTCTATAACTAGGAAGCTCTATGTCTCCAATTATTTCAAAAGGTGAAGATCTTGGCTTTGAATATTGACCAGCAAGCCTTCCAATTTTAACTACAGGTAAAGCTGATCCAAAAGTAAGAACAACTGCCATTTGTAAAAGCACTCTAAAACTATCTCTTATATTATTTGCATTATGCTCGGCAAAAGACTCAGCACAATCACCACCCTGCAACAAGAAAGCTTTTCCTTCAGCAACATCTGCCATCCTTTTTCTAAGTCTTCTAGCTTCTTCGGCAAAAACTAAAGGTGGTCTTAAAGAAAGTTCTTTCTCAACAGTGACAACATTATCTTTGTCGCTGTATTCAGGAACTTGTCTAATAGGAAAATTTCTCCATGAATTTACTGACCAATCGACCATGATACTACCTTCTTCACAATTAAATATTAATTAACAAGCTATTTTTTATTTCTATATTATTCTCAAATAGCAGAAAATGATCTAATCTACAAATATTGTGTTAATAAATTGATTTTAAGACCTCATAGTAACAAACTCTTCAGCTGCAGATGGATGAATGCCTATAGTCGCGTCAAAGTCTGACTTAAGAGCGCCAGCTTTTATCGCTATAGCAATTCCTTGAATTATTTCAGCAGAATCGGGACCTATCATATGAGCTCCAATAACTTTTTGAGATTTTTCATCAACAACTAATTTCATTAACGTTCTCTCTAAATTTCCTGAAACTGTATTTTTTAAAGCCCTAAATTCACTTTTATATTGCTTTACTTTAAAACCTCTTTCAACAGCTTCTTTTTCTGACAAACCTACTACAGCTATAGATGGTTGACTAAAAACTGCACTAGGTACATTTTCGTATGAGATAAATCTTTCTTTATTTCCAAATTCTCTGTCAGCAAATGCATGGCCCTCAGCTATAGCGATTGGTGTTAACGTAATTTTATCAGTAACGTCACCAATAGCATATATTGAGTCAATATTAGTTTGATTATAATCATTAACTAAAATTTCACCTCTTAGACCAAGTTTGATTAAATGTTTTTCTAAACCTAATTTTGAAACTTTTGGAATACGCCCAGTTGCTCCCATAACTAAATCAGCATTTAATTTATTGCCATCTGATAATTCTATTATGTAATCATTAAAATCTTTATTAATTTTTGATATTGTGACGTTATTATGGATAGTAATACCTTTTTGTTCCATAGATAACATTAAATGATCTCTAATATCTTCATCAAAACCTTTTAAAGTTTTATCAGAACGAAAAACTAAATGAGTATCTACACCAAAACCATTAAATATTCCTGCAAACTCAACTGCAATATAACCAGATCCATATATTATAATTGATTTTGGCAATTCTTCTAGATCCAAAGCCTTGTCTGAATTAATCATAAATTCATTACCTTTAAAATTAGGAAAAAAGGGTTCTCCTCCAACAGCTATCATTATTTTTTTTGTAGAATATTGAACTATTTGATTATTTTCTTGCGTTATAGAAACAAGATTTGGGCCTTCAATTTTTCCCCAACCTGAAATTAAATCACACCCAGAGTTTTTAATTAAGTTTACATAAATTTCATGCAATCTATCTAACTCAATGTTTTTCTTTTTTATTAACTTATTCCAATTACTTTTAAAACCATCAACCTGCCAACAAAATCCTTCAGCATCTGAAACTTGTTCAGAAAATTGTGAAGCATAAACTAAAAGCTTTTTAGGAACGCATCCTCTTAATACACATGTTCCACCAGCCCTATCACCTTCTACAACTAATGTTTTTGCTCCATAAGAGGCCGAAATTCTAGCGGTTCTTGTCCCACCTGATCCAGCACCGATAACTATTAGATCATAATCATAATCAGACACTTCTTCTCCTTTTGGCAAAAAAACAAAAATAATTAATATAATGAATATATTAATTCATATAATTAAAGCTATTAATAATTAAAAAATACTATTATTTTATATAGAAAGTTTCATGTTTATAAAAACTTAATTTGAAGGAATAAATAATGGTTGATTTTGCTCCAAAAGATCTTTCAGGCTTGTTAGTTGTTTCAATAGAACAAGCTGTTGCTGCTCCATATTTGTCAAGTCGATTAGCTGATGCAGGCGCAAGAGTTATAAAAGTAGAAAGACAAGAAGGCGATTTTGCTAGAAATTATGACAATTTAGTGAATGGAAATAGCGCTTACTTTGTATGGCTTAACAGAGGAAAAGAATCTATAGCCTTAGATTTAAAATCTACTGAAGATATTAGCGTTTTAAAAAATATAATAAAAAAAGCTGATATATTAATTCAAAATTTAGCTCCAGGAGCGTTTGATAGACTTGGCTTAAATTTGTCAGATCTTAGACAACAATATCCATCTCTTATTACGTGCTCTATTACAGGCTTTGGAGAAAGTGGCCCATATATGAAACAAAAAGCATATGATATGTTAATTCAAGCTGAAGCTGGATTAACTGACCTAACTGGAGTTCCTGCTAATGAAAATGAGAGTGGTCGCGCTAGAGTTGGAGTTTCTGTATGTGACATTTCAGCTGGCATGACAGCGCTTCAAGCAGTCCAATTAGCCCTTATTGGCAGAATGAAAACTGGCAAAGGTCGACATATTTCTGTTTCATTATATTCAGCCCTTGCTGATTGGATGAATGTACCATTTCTTCAATATAAATATGGAAACAAAGTGCCTGAAAGATGCGGAATTAGGCATCCAACCATTGCACCATATGCATCTTTTATGTGTTCAGATGGCAGAGAAATTCTTATTGGAATTCAAAATGAAAGAGAATGGGCAAATTTATGTGATATTGTTTTAAATATTCCTAATTTAAAAAATGATAATAAATTTAGCGATAATAGTAAAAGAGTCATAAATAGAGAATCTCTAGAAAACCATATAAACCAGTGCTTTATAAAATTAACTAGGGATGAGGTTATAAAAAAATGTGATGATGGAGGAATAGCATATGGAAGAATTTCTGATATGGAGCAATTATCAAATCATCCACAAAATTTATATATGAATGTTCAGACTCCAAATGGAACAATTAAATTATTAGCTTCCGGCGCTCAACATGATGGAAAACTTCCAGAAGGAGGTTCTGTTCCAAAAATTAATGAAAATGGAGAAGAAATAAGAAAAGAGTTTAAGTAATTATATAAATTTTAAAAAAAAGCTTCAGCTTTCATTGTTAAACCTGCATCTAAAGTACTTGTAAAACAATTAACTTCATTATTATCTTTATCTTCAATATTAATAAACAAATTATCATTAGCAAATACTGGAGCGATACCTTTATGAATAAATTTTTTAACCTTGGTTTTTTTAAACTTTTCAGCAGCCCTTAAAAGCAAAGTTGCCTGTAACGGGCCATGAAAAACAAGATCTTTATAACCTTCTTCATTAACAGAATACGGATAATCGTAATGGATTCTATGGCCATTAAAAGTTATTGCAGAGTATCTAAATAACATTGTTGGGTGAGTATATATTTTTTCTTCATAATCAGATTTAAATGTAGGCAATTCATTTTTTAAAATTTGATTTTTTTGTTGTTTTATAAAATCTCTATAAACGATGTCGTGAAATTCTTTAATAACCAGCTTATCATTTACAAAAAACTCGTATTTAGCCTTAACAAAACATAATAAACCTGATTTGCCTTTTTTAAGGTTAATATCAAAAACGGAAGATTTTTTTGTCACTATATCTCCAATAAATAATGGAGAAAAGAATTCGGTTTCACAACCTGCCCACATTCTTCTAGGCAAAGATACAGGAGGCAAAAAGCCACCTTTTGTAGGATGAGAATCTTTTCCTAGAAGTGACGATTTAACAACTGCAGGAGCTAGCGCCCAATGAATACCAGATGAAGCCTCTTCTCCAAAAACCGGTTCCCCAGGATCTATATTTAAAGTAGCTCTAAATTTTTTCTCTAGACCTTGTGAAACTTCATCTGTAACAATTTCACTATTTCCAATCCATTTTTTAAGATCATCTACGTTTATATTTTCTTCATTCATTTGCAAGTCCATAAAAAAAGTTTTATTTAATATATTAAATAAAATAATTTAAAACAAGTACTCTAAATATTAAAGAAGGCATTTAAAATGAACCATATACTAAAATTAAATATTGGAATCGCAGGATGTGGAAATATGGGATTGCCAATGCTAGAAGTTCTTTTAAACAAAAATATAAAAGCTGAAGGTTATGACATTAGACCCCAAAAATATTTTTTAAACCTAAAAGAAAACTTTATTCCTTCTAAAAAAGTTTTCTTCGATAATAATGACGTAATTTTAAGTGTAGTAAGAGATATTAAACAAACTTTAGATTTATGCGAAGGTGTTGATGGACTTTTTAATATAAAAAATCATAAAATACTTATAATTTGTTCCACTTTATCACCTGCTTTTTTAAAGGATTTTTTAAAAAAAGTTCCTGAAAACATTTCTATTATTGAAGCCCCAATGTCTGGGGCTCCAATGAGAGCAAAGGATGCATCATTAACCTTTATGGTTGGATCTAAAAATAATCAATTTAAAACTATTTTACCTTTATTAAAAATTTTAGGAAAAACTATACATCATATAGGTGATTTTGGCTCAGGAATGTCTGTAAAAGTATTAAACAACTTTGTAGCAGCATCTTCAGTTGTTGCTGTTAGACATGTTCTATCAGAAGCCAAAAACCTAGGTATCAGAACAGAACAATTATTAGACATACTTAATTGTTCATCTGGAAAAACTTGGTTTAGTGAGAACATAAACTCGATAGACTGGTCTAAAGAAAGTTATAGTAAAGAAAACACAATTGGTATTTTAGAAAAAGATGTAAATAGCTATTTAGATGGCTTAAAAAATACAAAAAGTGACTTCAATGAAGCAATGGATAATTTTCAAAAAGCACTATTGGATGGATTGGCAAACTTACCTAAATATCCAAGAGATAATTAATAAATTCCCATTTCAATGCCATTTACAAAAGCAAGTGATTGATCTTCAACCTTTTGAATAAAATTGTTTTGCCATTTACCTTTTAAAATTAAAGGTGGTAAGACTTGCTTCCATTTTAAACCTTTTAGAATTTTATTAATCGCAATTTGACTTCCTTGCCCGTCTAAACCAGCACGAACATAGTAAAAAACAGGCAACCCTGCAGTTATTTCTCTTAAATCTTCATAACATCTATCAAAAAAATCTTTGGTAGCTCCTGCCATATATCCAAAGTTTTCAGTAGTACTTATGATTACACCATCTATTGAATTAAAAGAGTTTACATTAGTTTCAAAAGGATTCAAACAAATCAAGCTTATATTAGGATTTAAGCGCTTTGCTTTCATACAAATATGATTTGATAATTTAATAGTGTTTAGAGATGGAGAGTGACTTATAAATAAAATATTTTTATATTTCATATTTTTACTAATTAATAAAATTAAAAAATTATATTTTTTTTACGCCAAAATGATTCAAAAACTGTTCTAAATTTTCATATGGTTGGGCGCCAACTAAACTTTGGCCGGAATATACATAAGTTGGAACTCCAGTGACCCCGTACTGTCTTGATTTTTCCCAGTCTTCATCAATATTTTTTTTAAATGTTCTATTGTTAATCACTGATTTAGCTTCTTTTTTATCAAGACCTGAATGGGCAACAACATCTAAAATAACTTCCTCTAATCCAATATTTAAACCTTTTACAAAGTAAGCTTCAAAGAAGTTGTCATGTATAGATGTGTGTTTTTGCATTGTTTCAGCCCAAGCTCCAACTTCTTGAGCTAATCTGCTATTATAAGTATGCGTTCGATTATTATAGGAAAGGCCTTCTTTATCCATTAAACCTTTCATTCTTGAATTTTTTTCTTTTATGTCATCAGGACCACTTTGGAAAAGTTCTAATAATGTCTGTCCTTCTGATGGGGTTGCTGGATGCAAAGGAAAATGAACTAATTTTATGTTAATGTTAAAATTAGTTTTTATTTTTTTTACTCTAGCATCTCCTAAATAACACCAAGGACAAACATAGTCTGTAAACACTTCTAAAGTTATATCATTCATATTATCACTCTAATACATAATTAAAAAAATACTTAGTCCCAACTAAAACCAGTTGTCCTAAGGTAGAAATGAAGCCCCTCATCTTGCACAACAAAACTCATCATTCTCTTAGAGCCGCGGTTATGATGTGAATGAAGCTCTGAGGCTGGTGTAATTAACACAGCTCCATTCTCCCAATCAAACTCTTCATCTTCTATACGGGAATAGACATTATCTGCTTGAATAGCAAGGGTTATTGCCGCTCCATTATGCCTATGAGGTTTTTGGTCGCCACCTGCTTCAAGTGTATTTAAAGCTGTGTTTATCATTGGAATAGTATTTCTACTAGGTAAAGTCCCAGGTGTAGAAAATTGAATAGCTACCCCTGCAGTTTCATTAGTTTTTGGTCTTTTATAAATTTCCTCTAAATTAGACATAATTTTTTTACTTGTCCAATGAGTAGCTTTAATTATTTCATTTTTTTCTTTAGAAGGAATTAATTTTTCAAAGGATAATATTGGTTCATTTGTAACTAAAAATAAAATAGAATTATCCGACAAAGAATAATGATTAGTTTCATTGCCACCTGGTAAACAAAAAACGTCGCCTTCTGACCACTCAATTGTATCTTCTAAATTTGTTGTCTTTCCATTACCTTCTATAACATAATATATTTCACCTGATGCAACCAAATTATGAGACAAAGGATCTCCTGATTTCAATCTAATATATCTTGCTAATATTGATGGAATAGTAGCTGGATAAGGGGTAGACAAAATATCTGAAATATCAAGAGGGATCAGTAAACTTTTGTCATTAAAACTAAAAGCTTCTTCTTTTTCTTTTAAAAACTTATGTCTTGGAACTTTTGGCCAAGACCAATTAAAGACATTATCAGGACTATTATATATAGCTCTCTCTTGAGGTGTCTGATTTTGTATATTTTGAATAACGTTCATAAAATTTCCCCAGTTTATCAATGATACTAATTAACATTGTAGTTAAAAAGATTTATTTGTAAAATTAATTGAAAGTTAAAATCTTTCTATATAATATATATATAGGGGATATTTAACAGATGAATTTAAATATAAAAAAATTATCAGATCATACTGGTGCAGAGATTGATAACATTAACTTAAATAAAATATATGATGAAGGTATATATTCTGAACTTAATAAAGCATTTTTAAAATATTCAGTACTTGTTATTAGAAATCAAGACCTCTCTCCAAATGAATTCCATAAATCATCTCAAATTTTTGGAAAAATTTTTGAACAACATAATAAAAAATTTTCATTAAAAGATAATAATTTAGTTCATTATATTTCTAATAAAGATAAGTATGAAGATGGAAAAATATATATTCCTGGTGAAGGTTATCATACCGACCATAGTAATGATCCTAATCCTCCTAAAGCAACTATTCTTCATGCAAAAGAAATACCTTCTTATGGTGGAGACACTCAATTTGTTAATATGAATTTAATTTACAAAAAATTGCCCTCCAAATTAAAAAATAAAATCAATGACCTAAAGGCAGTTCATGTTTATCAAAGTTCTCATAGCAAAAGAAAATTAATGGCTTTATCAAACAAATCAGAAAAACAAGATGAAACAATTCATTCAATAATTAGAACTCATCCTGAAAATAAAAAAAAATGTTTGTATATTAACCCAATAAGAATAGAAAATATTATTGGGTTAACGAATTCTGAAAGTATCAAGCTATTAGAAAAACTTATGAAGTATGTTTCAAAAAAAGATTTTGAGTATAGGCATAAATGGAAATTAGGTGACTTTGTTATTTGGGACAATAGAATATTAATGCATAAGGCTAATGGCGATTATGATATGAATGAAAAAAGATATCTTTACAGATTAATGATTCAAAATGAAGAATATTAATGAGGACATGTTATGATGCCACTGCTTAATAAAAATGCTGTAATAACGGGCGGATCAAAAGGTATTGGCAAATCTGTAAGTTTATCTTTAGCAAATGCTGGTGCAAAAGTTTTTATTCTAGACATTGATGAAATAAATGGCTCTAACACAGTAAAACAAATTTTAAACCAAAAAGAAAAAGCTTCTTTCTATAAAATAGATGTTTCTCAAGAAAAAGAATGGGATAAATTTTCAAAAAAATTAGAAAATGAAAATGAATCTATTGATATTTTAGTTAATAATGCAGGAATTTGGTTAGGCAAAGAAATCAATGATGTATCAATGGAAGAATATCAAAGATTGATTTCTATAAATTTGACTGGTGTATTTTTAGGAATAAAATATCTTACACCATTTTTAATTGATGCCGGAAAGAAATCAAAGTATGGAAGCTCAATAATTAATCTAAGTTCTGTAGCTGGATTAGTTGGATCCCAACTAGACCCTCTTTATTCAATGACTAAAGGAGGGATTACAACTTTCACTAAATCAATGGCAATTTATTTTGGAAAGAAAAAGCTCCCTATAAGAATAAATCAAGTTCATCCAGGCATTATAGAAACTGAAATGGGTGATCAAGTATCTGATGCAAGACTGAAACAAAACCCAAACATGACATCTGAAGATTCATATTTAGCGGGAATATCCCAAACTCCTATAGGTAGATTGGGGACAGCAGAAGAAGTTGCTAAAACAATTTTATTTTTATCTTCAGATGAATCTAGCTTTATGACAGGATCAAGTCTTGTTGTTGATGGAGGGCTAACAGCTCAATAAAAATTAATTTAATCATTTGAACTAGGAAAGATAAATTAAATATGAAAAGAAATTTAAAAGATAAGATTGTCTGGATTACAGGAGCAGGATCTGGTATCGGACAAAACGCCGCCATAACATTATCTGCATTGGGAATGAAAGTTATTTTATCTGGCCGAAATAAAGAAACATTACAACAAACAGCCGCTCAATGTATAAATAAGTCAGAAATTAAAATTTTAGATATTTCAAATAAAGATCAAGTTAAGCAAATCACCTCCGAAATAAAAAAAGATCATGATAGAATTGATATTTTAGTAAATTGTGCCGGTATAAATATTGAAAAAAGAGATTGGGAAACCATAGATCAAAATGACTGGGACAAAGTTTTTCAAACAAATATAAATGGATTATTTTATTGTTGTAAATCCGTCATCCCTCATATGAAAGATCAAATGGATGGCTTAATCATAAATGTTTCTTCATGGTCAGGAAATCATGTTAGCACTTTATCTGGAGTTTCGTATACATCATCAAAACATGCAGTAAATGCAATGACAGAGACAATTAATATGGAATTTTGTAATGTGGGCATTAGAGCTTGTTCATTATGTCCTGGAGAAGTTGCCACACCAATTCTAGATAAACGTCCTAAAAAATTATCAATTGAACAGAAGAAAAAAATGTTACAGCCTGATGACTTAGGTGAAACAATTGCATTTTTATGTCAAATGCCAAAACATGTATGTATAAATGAATTAACTATAAGCCCTACTTGGCATAGAAGGTATATTGCAAATCTAGGAATTGAAGAACTATAAATAACAAATTAACTTTTAATTTTATCCTGGGTTTTATTTGCAAAATCATTAGCGTTATGTCTTTCATGTAGCTGTGTGTATAATTCCCCAGTGATTCTATTAACCATTCTTCCTCTTTTAACGGCAGGTCTTTCGTCAATCATCTTTGCCCATTTTAAAATATTTTTATACGATTTAACATCCAGAAATTCTTCTGCTCCATATAATCTTCCTAATACAAGAGCGCCATACCATGGCCATATAGCAATGTCTGAAATTGTGTATTGTTCAGAACAAATAAAATTTTTATTGGAGAGATGCCTATCTAAAACATCTAATTGACGCTTAACTTCCATTGAAAATCTATTAATTGGATATTCAAATTTTTCAGGAGCGTAAGCGTAAAAATGTCCGAAACCTCCTCCTAGATAAGGTGCACTAGCCATTTGCCAAAAAAGCCAAGTCAAACATTCTGTTCTTTCTTGAAAGTCTTTAGGAATAAATTTTTCAAATTTATCAGCTAAATATAATAATATAGACCCTGATTCAAAAACTCTAAATGCTTTTGAGTTTGAGTTATCTAATAAACTTGGTATTTTAGAATTAGGATTTATTTCAACAAAACCAGAACTAAATTGGTCACCTTTCCCAATTCTTATGAGCCAAGCATCATACTCAGCTTCTTTAACACCTAATTCAAGTAACTCTTCTAACATGACAGTTACCTTAACTCCATTTGGAGTTCCTTGAGAATATAATTGAAATGGATGTTTACCAATAGGAAGTTCTTTTTCATGAGTAGAACCTGATGTTGGTCTATTTATATTAGCAAATTTACCGCCATTTTCTTTATCTAATGTCCATATTTTTGGAGGTATGTAATTTTGAGATTCTGACAATTTTAATTCCTTTATAATCCTATGTTTATTTAATTATAGTAAAGCATATAAAGATAAATATGAATAAATAATAATTAAATTTAGACTAGATTAATAATTTAAATCAATAGATTGAAGAGGAACTTTACCAAGAACTAAATCGGAACCTTTTTCGCCTATCAAAGTTGTGCCAGAATGAAGATTAGCAGATAACATTGTAGGCATTATAGAGGCATCTATAACTCTTATATTTTTAAGACCGTAAACCTTTAAATTATTGTCAACCACAGCTGTATCATCTGTTTTAGGACCCATTCTGCATGTTCCCATCTGATGATAAGTAGTAGTGCCTCTTTCTCTAGCTATTTGTAGAAGATCTTCATCTGACTGCTTATCTAATCCTGGATAAACCTCATAATCAAAATATTTAGATAAAGCTTCAGAATGCATTAATCTTCTTGCTAATTTTAAACCAGCTACAACTACTTTCTTATCTTCATCTGCATCTAGATAATTTGGTTGAATTAATGGTTTATCAAAAGGATTACTACTTTTAGGCTTTATCCAACCTAACGATTCAGGTCTTTGCTGCCAAGCTGCAACAGTAAATCCTGGTTCGTCATCAAGTGTTGATTGAACACCTTCTTTATAAGAAGCTGGCGTAAATGTTAATTGTAAATCATGATTTTTAACAAATTCATTTGAATGCCAAAAACAATAAACTAAAGTTGGACTTAAATTAACAATAGACTGTTTTCCAATTAAATATTTTCCAATTTCTTTTAATAATTTAAAACCTCTTGCTTTTTCATTAACTGTTTCAATGTTTTTAGCACGTGCAGTTAATCTAGGTGCAAAATGATCTCTTAAATTCATTCCAACACCTTTTAAATCATGAATTAAATCAATTCCTAGCTCTTTTAAAAGTTTAGCTGGTCCAACACCAGATAGGTGAAGTAAATGTGGAGACTTTATTACTCCTGCTGAAAGTATGATTTCTTTATTAGCATTTAATATTACTTCTTGTCCTCTTGGACCACCTTTTGAATAAAGCAGGCCTGTGGCTATTTTGTTTTCAAAAATAATTTTAGTTACAAAAGCATTAGTTATTATTTTTAAATTTTTTCTTGATTTAATTGGATTTAAAAACGCTCTTGCTGAACTTACTCTAAATCTTCCTTTAGTTGTACGCTGAACATATGATACACCCTCTTGAGATTTACCATTATAATCTTTATTTAACGGAATACCTTCTTGAACAGCCCCTTTAATAAAGGCATCACATAAAGGATCTCTATATTCTAAATCAGTAATTGGCAGTTCACCTTCTGTCCCTCTATAAACTTCATCATGATCACCTAACCTATTTTCATATTTTTTAAAATAAGGTAATAAATCAGAATAACTCCAACCTTTATTTCCTTTTTGAGCCCAAACGTCAAAATCCATATTTTGACCTCTATTAAAAACCATTCCATTAATAGAACTTGATCCTCCTAAAGTTTTACCTCTAGGAATATCTATTACTCTTCCATTCGTTCCCCAACTAGGTTCAGATTTAAACAACCAATTAACATTAGGGTTTACCAATGTTTTCATAAATCCAGCAGGAATATGTATATATGGGTTCCAATCAGGGGGGCCAGCTTCTAAAAGACATACTGTGTGTTTGCCATCTGCACTTAATCTGTTCGCTAAAACGCATCCAGCCGAACCTGCACCAACTATAATGTAATCAAAACTATCACTCATTAATTAAACCCCAAATAATAATAGTTAACATAATAAATAAATATCCCATAATAACAATTATAAAAGATAAAGAAATATTAAAAAATAAACTGAATTAAAATATTTTAGAAACTTTAAAATTTATTTCCAAGATTGAAGCCAAATAACAAGACTATCTCTTAAACCAGAAGTTACTAAGACGGATTGAATGTCATCAAAAAAGAAAAAAATAACTGCTGATAGAATTATACCAAATATAAAGGTCATAATAGCCTCTTCGAAAGAAATAAAATAAAACTATAAATTTTATTGTTCTTGAATAATATAAAAAATTAAATAATATGATAATATAATTTAATAATGGGGGTTATTTAATATGGCAAAAGAAGAATATACTTTTACAGAAGGTTGGAAATCTGAGCTTATATTAGCTTTTATATTATTTTTTCCACTTATGTTTACAGTTACAGGAAGATTTTAAATCTAATCTCCTATTTATCAAATGAATGAAATATTACGTCTTCTTCAATAAGTTGATCTATAAAATTTATTTCATAACCATGTTCAAGCATTATTTGTTTAGTGTGCTGTCCTAATGATGGTGCAACTGATAAGTTATTTCCGTTTTCTAACTTTGGCATACCAGGTAAATTAGGAACTGGCCAAATCTCATCTGATGTAGGTTGTTTTAACCATGAGATTAAATCTAAAGCTTTCGTTTGTTCACTTTTTACAAATTCTGTATAACTTTGTACTTTTTCATTTTGTACACCGGCATTAGTTAATTTTTCTCTCCAATAATCAGTTGTATTATTTGCAAATGTTTTTTGTACTTCTTTCGAGAGTAAATTTGCATGATTTCTTCTTTTGGAGTTACTTGAAAATCTCTCATCATTCAGAAAATCTTTCCAACCAAGAACATCACAAAATTTCTCAAATTCATGATTTTTTACAACTATAATTTGTATCCATCCATCACTGGTTTTAAATGTTCCAGATGGTGAAGATGCGTGAGTATAAGGACCATCCATATATCCACTTATAAGTCGAATTGATTGGATAGCTGCAGCAGCTTCCATCAAACTTATTTCAATTTTTTTGCCAACATTGTTGTTTCTTAATGCATATAATGTTGTGCCAATTAATTGAGTAGCATATAGAGCAGTAGTCATATCAAAAATAATTACAGGTGTCCTATGAGGATACCCATCAGCTCCTTTGTTTTCAGACATAAAACCAGTGAAAGCTTGAAGCACTGGATCCATGGCAGGTTTCTCTCGCATAGGACCTTTTTGACCAAATCCTGAAATAGATAAATAAATTAACTTTGAATTATATTTTTTTAGTCTCTCATAACTATATCCTAGTCTATCTATAACTCCTGGTCTAAACCCTTCAATAAAAATATCAGCTTTAGATATAATTTTATCTAAAATTTCCTGACTTTTAGAGTTTTTTAAATCAATAACAAAACTCTTTTTTCCAAGATTTGCTGTTACAGAAAAAGCAGAATGATCACCATACTCTTTACCTAATTTTCTGGACCAATCACCCTCTTTTGGCTCTATCTTAATAACTTCGGCGCCATGTTGAGCTAAAAGCATTGCACAATATGGTCCAGCTACACCTTGAGAAAAATCAACTACTCTTAAACCTTCATAAGGCAAATCAAAAGACAATAAAATCCTCCTTGAATAAAATAAAGAATATTATCTAATTTTGCTAAAAATAAGAATAATAAACTATAAAATTAAAACCTTATTTCATTAAAGGAAATAATTAAATAAATAAAATTTGTTTAATTATTTTTTTTA
>JAQBXK010000050.1 GCA_027625145.1 Pseudomonadota bacterium | reverse complement strand
TTTAACCTTACCAAATAAGCTGCTTTTATTTGCGGCACTTTCTTTTGATGAACTTACTTTTGATGAACTAGCAGAACTTCCATTAGCACTAGAAGTAGCAGAGCCACCAACTACTTTTTGTGATGCCGTTTCACATGCTGATAATAATAAAATTATTAAAAATGAATATATGGCAATTAAGTTATTTGTCATTTGCTTTTCCTATTATGTAGCCATTTTTTATGATCTTAGAAAATAATCTTGAAACTGTTTTTTTACTAAACATTTTGCTGCTTTCATTGTCAGTTGTAAATCTTGCTTTTATTGCAAACTCACTTAGGTACATTTCCTCTGAGCTATAAGATTTTAGCTTATAGTGTAATATACCATTTAATAATTTTTTATCTGTTATCAAATAAAATAAATCTAAATTATCTTTATTATATATTTTTGTATTTAATTCTAGAGTTGGCTCCATAAATTAATTACCTTAAAATAAAAGTCATTGTTTTACATAGAGTAAAAATTAATTAAAAATTTAAATTCTTAATTAAACAATTTTAAGACTATCTTATTAAAAAAACACTAGCAATCTATTTGTTTCTCGTATAGTGAAACCCAATTCTTGATTATGTTATGAATTAATAGCTTTAATTATTATTGTGAACTCAGCTTTTTCCAACTAGCAAGCTGAGTTCACAATTACGTTAACTTGTTAATTTTTTGCTTTATTTTTATAAATAACTTACTCTAATTTTTTACTTATGTTTTGTGAGAATATGGGGGTATTTTTATTGGAACAGTTTTTTCATAATAATTTTTTGATTATTTGGACTAAATTTCTTGCTTTTGAAATTGAAAGATCGCGAATTCTATCTGAATTTTTTGGAACTACTAATACTTATTTAATAATGCAAGTTATTTGTTGGCATCATTTATTAATTCTTAAAAAAACAGATTTAAATATTGCCGATGAAACATTTTTTAATAGAGATATTGTAGAGAGTATGTGGCTGGAGTTCTCAAAAAAAGATCATAATACTAAAAGTGTTTTAACCTATTCTCTTATCTCAGTATTATCAGGTTTAAGTATAGAGACGATAAGGAGACATGTTGCTATATTAACTAAAAATAAGTGGGTTAAATATACTATGAAAACAGGAGTAAAATATAGCCCAAGCGAAGAAAACAATAGACAATTAACTGAAGTTATTAATATTAAAGAAAATAAACTTCTAATTGATTTTTTAAAAGTATTAAAAAAATTAAAAAAATCAGATGAAATTTTATAAAAAATGTTTAAGTTTTTAAATAAAATAATTATGAGGGTTGATTTTGGAGATTCTTAATAAAGTTATAGTGATAACTGGTGGATCTGGAGGAATAGGTCAAGCTATTTGCAAAGAGTTTTTAAAAGAAAGCCCTAAAGCAATAATTTTAGCTGATATTTCTTTTAAAGATTTGAAATTTGAAAACAGTAAATTATTCACTAAAATATGTGATGTAAGTGATGAACGTCAAATTAAAAAACTTATTGATGAAGTAAATGTTGAATTTGGTCAAATAGATATATTTTGTTCTAATGCTGGCATTTTAACCTTAGGTGACGAGCAAACTTCTAATGAAAACTGGAATAAAAATTGGAATATACATGTAATGGCTCATGTTTATGCAGCAAGAAAATTGGCTCCTGAAATGATAAAGCGAGGTGAAGGTTATTTTGTGAATACTGCATCTGCAGCAGGGCTGTTAACACATATTGACTCGATAACATATTCAACCACGAAGCATGCAGCCGTAGGACTGGCTGAATGGTTAGCTATAACTTATGGGAGACAAGGCATTGGTGTTTCAGTTTTATGTCCTCAGGCGGTTAAAACAAATATGACAAAAGGAAGAGAAAATGATGTTGCAGCACTTGATGGAATGATGGAACCAGAAACTTTAGCGCAAGAAGTTATAAAGGCAGTTAAAAATAATACTTTTCTTATTTCTCCTCACGCAGAAGTTGAAGGTTATTTTCAGAATAAAGCAAATAATTATTCTAGATGGATAGGTGGGATGCAAAAATTAAAAAGTAGATTAAAGGGTTTTTAACTATATTGCATCAGCTACAGCGTTTCCGCATATTTTTGTATTAGCTTCTCCTCCAAGATCTCCAGTTCTATACTCTTTTTTCTGTAAAACCTCTTCTATAGCTCTTACAATATTTTCTGATGCATCTTTATGTCCAAGGTGATCTAACATCATCGCTCCTGCCCAAATTTGTCCAATAGGATTTGCTATTCCTTTTCCTGCTATATCAGGAGCTGATCCATGAACGGGTTCAAATAAAGAAGGAAATTTTTTCTCTGGGTTAATATTGCCAGAGGGAGCTATTCCAATTGTACCAGTACAAGCAGGACCTAAGTCTGATAAAATATCTCCAAATAAATTTGAAGCTACTACAACATTAAATTTATCAGGATTTAAAACAAAGTGAGCGCATAATATGTCTATATGGTATTTGTCCCATTTTACATCAGTGTAATTTTTAGCCATCTCTTCAACTCTTTCATCCCAATAAGGCATGGTTATAGAAATGCCATTTGACTTTGTTGCAGAGGTCAAGTGTTTTTTTTCTGATTTTCTGGCTAATTCAAAAGCAAATTTTAATACTCTATCGACGCCAATTCTAGTCATTACCGTTTCTTGCATGACAATTTCTCTATCAGTGTCAGGAAACATTTTTCCACCAATAGAAGAATATTCGCCTTCAGTATTTTCTCTTATAATATAAAAATTAATATCTCCTGGTTCTCTGTTAGCAAGAGGAGATGGAACTCCAGGCATTAATTTAACAGGTCTCATATTAATATATTGATCAAAATCTCTTCTAAATTTTAATAAAGATCCCCATAATGAAACATGATCTGGTATTTTTGCTGGCCAACCAACAGCACCAAAAAATAAAGCATCATGGTTTCCAATTTGACTTTTCCAATCATCTGGCATCATTTGCCCATGTTTAGAATAATATTCATATGAACTAAAATCAAAATGATCAAAATGTAAATTGATACCATGTTTATTTGATATAATTTCTAAAACTTTTAATGCTTCTGGCATAACTTCTGTGCCAATGCCGTCACCAGGAATTACAGCAATGTTGTATTTGTTTTTAGTCATAATAAATCCTTAATTTTAATTATTTATAGGTGTCCATGGGGCGGCAGTCATCAACTTATTTTCTTGAGTAAGAACAAGAGGTCTAAATTCTTTTGCAAATTTTAAAAAATCTTTATCAGCGTATATGGTTTTCCATAATTCTCTTCTATTATTATCATTTTCAAATTGCCAAACGTGTATAATCTGATTCAAAGCACCAACATCACCTATAAAGTACCTGATTATATTCTTTTTATATTTTTCTAGAGCGGGCCATCCAAGATCATTGTAAATTTGTATTGCTTCACTTAATTTTCCAACATGAAGCGTATAGGTTCTTAATTCAAAAATATTCATTATATCCTCCAATAAAATTATAATTTAAAACGTTTAAAGTATTATTGAGTTTTTATCTATTATTCTCTAATAATTATATATCAGAAAATATAGGGAAATTTAATGGATATTTTAGAAATTAAAGATTTAGAAAATTTGGCACAAAAAAGAGTGCCAAAAATGTTTTTCGATTATGCAAATTCAGGTTCATGGACTGAAACAACATATAGAGAAAACGTAACGGATTTTCAAAAAATAAAATTAAGGCAAAGAGTTGCTATTGATATGTCAAACAGAACGTTAAATACAAAAATGGTTGGACAAGATGTATCAATGCCGGTTGCATTAGCGCCTACAGGTCTTACAGGAATGCAACATGCCGATGGAGAAATTTTAGCTGCTCAAGCTGCTGAAGAATTTGGAGTTCCTTATACTTTATCTACTATGAGTGTTTGTTCCATAGAAAAAGTTGCAGAAAAAACAACAAATCCTTTTTGGTTTCAGTTATACGTAATGAAAGATAAGAAATTTATGGAACGCCTAATTGATAGAGCTAAAGCTGCAAAGTGCAGTGCATTAGTTCTTACGTTAGATTTACAAATTTTAGGCCAAAGGCATAAAGATATAAGAAATGGATTATCTACTCCTCCTAAATTTACTCCTAAACATTTATATCAAGTGATGTCTCGGCCAGCCTGGTGTTTCAAAATGCTTCAGACTAGAAATCATTTTTTTGGAAATATTGTAGGTCATGTTGATGGTATCAAGGATATAAGATCTTTAGGTTCATGGATTGGAACTCAGTTTGATCCTCAATTAGACTGGAAAGAAGTGGATTGGATTAGAAAAAGATGGGGTGGAAAGCTTATAATAAAAGGAATTCTGGATGCTGAAGATGCTGTGCTAGCTGCAAAAACAGGAGCTGATGCAATTATTGTTTCTAATCATGGAGGAAGACAATTAGATGGCGCTTCATCTACAATAAATATATTGCCTGAAATAGTAGATTCTGTTGGCAAACTTATAGAAGTTCATTTAGATGGAGGAATTCGTTCTGGGCAAGATGTAGTTAAAGCTATGTGTCTTGGTGCAAAAGGGACTTATATAGGTAGAGCTTTTTTATATGGACTAGGTGCGCTTGGTAAAAAAGGTGTTACTAAAGCTTTGGAAATCATTAAAACTGAAGCTGACATGACAATGGCTCTATGTGGAAGAAGGGATGTTCATGATTTAAATCGTGAAAACATTTACACCCCAAAATAAATTTTTATAAGCTGGAAAATATTTTCTGAGCAGCTTCTCCCATTTCTTTTATACAAATAAGAGATGTTGGTAATTGAACGGAATTACTTAAGAAGGCGTGCATTTGTCCTGGAAACAATCGATAATGAACTTCATTATTAAATGACAGTAATCTTCTTTTATATGCATCTCCTTCATCTACAAGAGGGTCTAATCCTGCACCGTAAATATATGTAGGAGGTAAGTTTGATAAGTCTGGAGTTAATAAAGGTGATGCTCTCCAATCAACTTGTTCCTCTGGTTTGTTAAGATAATGATTCGCAAAATAAGCTATTGTTTCTTTATTTAAAATCATACCTTTAAAATCGATATCCATAGATCTTCTACACATAGTCAAGTCTACCCATGGATACACAAGTATTTGGCCATGAATTTTAGGAACCATGCCATCTCTAGACATTATTGTTCCAACAGCAGCTAAGGTGCCGCCTGCACTGTCACCACACAAAATAACTTTATTTTTGTCAAATTTAAATTCATTTTCTTTTTTAATTATTTCTTTGATGGCGTCTTCTGTATCGATGATTGCAGCAGGGAACTTATGTTCGGGTGCAAGTTTATAATCTACTGCAATTATTGTTGCTTTTGCTTCTTTACATAAATGCCTACATACTAAGTCATGGCTTTCTAAGTTTCCCATTACAAAGCCACCACCGTGAAAATAAATAATTAATGGAGAGTTGCCATTTTGAAAATCATTGGTTTTAGAATCGAAATAACGTCTTATAGGAATTTTTCCTAAAGTGCCTTCTATAAATGTATTTTCTATATCAGATATTTCCACTCTATGTTCAAGAGGGGTTTCTGCCATTTTAGCTCTTAAGTCTCTAAGTTCTTGAGGTGAGAAGCTCTCAAGAGCAGGGGCATTGTTTATAAGACGATCATCTATTAATGCCTGTGTATCTTTATCTATCTGCATTTTTTATCTCACTAAAATATAATTTTTTATTTAAAATATGTGTATATTAATTCTAATAAAATATCAGATCATATCAAGCAATTTTTAAATTTTAAAATAGGAAATAAAAATGCTAATTGCATTATTAATTATTATAATAATAGCTTTAATTATTTTTCCTTTAATTGTTTCAAAAATTGCAGAAAATAAGTCTAAAAATAAAGATATTCACAAAAAATAGTCAAGGCTATCTTTATTAGGTTGTTGACACTATTAATGCAGAGTGCAATATATATAGTTCATTCAACCTGAAGACACTTTATATGAATTTTTATACACAACAATCTGCTAATCATTTAATTATAAGATACCAATTGTTTTTTATAATGATTTTAGTTTTAATATCATTTTTTTCTGCATTATATATAGATATTAAAGTTTGGCATTTAGTTCAAAAAGCTATTTCAGACGCTTATATTCAAGTTGCTACTTTTGTAGCAGCAACTTTAATAATATTTTATTCTCTTGAAAAATTTTTTCATTTTGATTTATCTAAATCCATTGCTAACAGGCCTTATTTTGAAATTGTTATATCATCTTTTTTAGGTGCTTTGCCTGGTTGTGGCGGGGCAATTATGGTTATAACTCAATATGTTAGAGGAAAATTAAGTTTTGGTGCGGTCATGGCAACTTTAACAGCAACAATGGGCGATGCAGCTTTTCTATTAATAGCTAAAAAACCACTAATTGGACTGTTAATACTTTTGGTTGGTTTTGTTGTAGGTGTGATTTCTGGTATTTTAGTTAATAAAATACATGGTCCTGATTTTATGAGAGATAAAAATTCAACATCTATAGAGCAAGCTGAATCTAAAGAGTATAATAATTCTAAAAAATTAGAGTATTTCTGGATTATTTTATTTATTCCAGGAATATTTCTTGGAGTATTTACTGCATTTCAGATAGATCTCAATGTATATTTCACTAATATTTACATCGATGAACTGATAACTTTATTTGGATTTCTAGCTGGTAGTTTATGTTTCTTTATGTGGCTTTTCCCTTATTTAGGAGGAATAAAAAAAACTATGTCTTCTCCTAAAGAAACTATTATAAGACGAACTGTATCTGATACAAACTTTGTTACTGGTTGGGTTATAATTGCGTTCTTGGTTTTTGAACTAACGGTTTACTTCGTTGATATTGATCTAAAAAATATATTTAGTAACATTATATATTTAGTTCCACTAATAGCTATTCTCATTGGATTTTTGCCTGGATGTGGACCTCAATTACTAGTCACCACAATGTATTTGGCAGGTTACGTTCCTTTATCAGCCCAGATTGGAAATGCTATTTCAAACGATGGAGATGCTTTGTTTCCAGCGTTAGTCATAAGTCCTAAAGTAGCGTTGGTTGCAACACTTTATTCAGCTCTGCCTGCTTTAATTGTTAGTTATGGATATTTATTTATTTTTGAAATTTAAATATTTATACAATTATTTTTTCAATGTTTTCTATAAATAAAATTAGGCCAACGCCAACAAATATAACTCCAGACAATCTAGGTTTTAATGATAAAAAGTTAACTTTTGATATAATATAACTAGTTCCTAAAATTACCAAAAGTTCGATTGCGGCAATTCCTATTAGATATGATATAATTGGTGTTTGCTCGGCACCAATAACGGCTTTTCCAAATGCAAAACCGTGAAATAGACCGGCTAATATTCCTAATAATACTGGGGTTAAAATATTAAGTTTCTTCCCTTTCATTACGATTAAACCTGCAAAAACAACTGATAAAGCAATGAAAATTTCATTAAAAGGAAGAGCAAAATTATAAATTGTTAAAAGCACGCCAATTAAAGAGCACAAAACAAAACTTAAAGCTAAAATTAATCTCGTATTAGAATACATTATTATTAACCCAAAAGATAAAATAAAAGCGAGGTGATCAAGTCCAATTATAGGATGTGCTAATCCAGATATAAGGCCTTGAAAAAAATTTTGAGGAACGTTTCCTCCCATAGGATGGTGAGCAAATACAGGAAAGCTTATAAAAAAGAAATTAAAAATTATAAATAATTTAGAAAATAAGTTTATTTTTTTTATATACATGAAAGCTCCATTTAAAAGTTATTCCTATTTCAATGATTATATTTATAATAGTCAATCAAGATTTAAGCTATTTTTTAATGTAATATTAAACATAAGTTGATATATATTTTTATATAAGTTTTAATTAATTAAATTTAAAATGAGAATATATTAAATGATATTTGAGCCAGCCAAAATACCTAAAAATGATAGTCAGAGAGTAAAAGCTGTATTAAGAACGGGAGCGTTAGATGTAAAGGCAACTAAACTTTATGACGTTTATTGTTTCCTTGCAAAAGAAATTGCTAATTGTCCAGTAAGCTGGACAGGATTAATTGATGCGGACAGGCAATTTATATTAGCTAGAGATGGTATGCCTGACGAAGTCCCTTATGAGATGCCTAGAAATCAAACATTGTGTCAATTTGCAATGGAAAAAGCTAAGCCTTTAATTATAGGTAATATGGCTAAAGACAAGCGTTTTAAATATCATCCAGCTGTTACTGATTTTGGTGTAAGGTTTTATGCAGCCTTTCCTGTTGTTACTTCAGATGGATACATCCTTGGAACGATGTGTGTTAGTGATAGCAAAGTTAGAAGGCTTACAGATCATAAAATCAATCTTTTAATCGGATTAGCCTCAAAATTGGCATATCAATTAGAAGTTCAGGTTGCTCAAAGAAAAAGCACTGCAGAGTCAGCAATCATAATTTTAGAAAAATTAAAATTAAAGTTCTCAAACTTATTAATTGAAGATGCAGCTTCAATTTTAAAGTTTATGATAAACAATGTGATATCGAAAGAAGAAAAAGATAAGGTAATTAAATTTGGTATTGCTTCATTAAATGGAGATGAGGTTGAAATCAATCAAGAAGGGATGAGTTTGCAAAACGAACTCAATATGAATATAGGTGTATTAAATAGAATGAAAAACGTAATAGCTAATGATGATGAATTAATGAACTTATTTGGTCAAATAAAAGGATAAAAATGTTTGGGAAAATTTTAAATTTTAGATTTCCATCTGTTAGTGAAGTTAAGTTAGCAGCATCTTTTTGTTCAGAAAAATTTGGTTCTAAAATATCTGAATTTGATATTATTGGATTAAATATTTTCATAGGTCAATCAGGAGATTTGAATGTATCTGTTAAATTTGATAATCCAAATTCAGTTAATATATTTGAAGAAAGTTATAAAACTATTATAGCTGATTTAAAACAAAGTCTGGTTTTTAAAGAAAACAACTTTGTTGGAGTATGTACTTTTACGTATGAGAAAGAGGCTGCAACTACAGATCTATAATTTTTTAATTTTAAATATTTAAAAAAATAAAAGTATGTATTTTTGTAATATTAAATCTAATTTAAATAAAAATGAGATAACAAATGATTAATGGTACTGAGACATTTAAAGGAACATGGCCTTTTACCCCTCATTTTTATAATGGCAAGGGTTTTGCGCAACATTTTATTGATGAAGGTCCTAGAAATGGGGACCCTATCATTTGTCTTCACGGTGAACCCACTTGGGGATACATATACAGAAAGTCCGCGTGTCGGTGGTTCGATTCCGCCCTTGGCCACCATTCTTGTTCGTACAACCCGCTCGGGCCCATAATCTTCGGCATGAAACGCCTGCCCATAGAGCCCTCCAGCCTAATCCGCGCCCCTGGTTCATATGCTTCCTGAACTTGAGATAGTAAAAACCAAGAGCGGTTTGTTCTGTCTCTTCAAGAATGATGATCTGATTGGAAAGTCTTTGCGGGATGTCGGAAGTTTCGCTGAGAAGGAGGCCCATCTAGCAACAATGTTCGCCAAGGGTAGGCCAGGTTCCTTAGTGCTGGACATTGGCGCCAATCTCGGCGCGTTCGCGATCCCGGTAGCGAGGGAACTATCAGGGCTCGGGGGGGGCGGGATCAACGTTCACTGCTTCGAACCGCAACGAACCGTTTCTCTGCAACTATGCACAAATGTATTTATAAATCGGCTGAGCAATGTCATGGTGCATAACGTTGCGGTCGGGCATCAAAACTCTGAAATTTCAATTCCCATGCTCGATTTTGAGCGGTCGAGGAATCCGGGCGGATTTTCTATCGACCCATCTATTAGAGAAAACCTGACCCAAAGCGCTGCAAAAGGAAGCACCGCATCAAACTTCTACAGTGCGACCCTAGAGCGGGTAGAACAGGTTGCACTCGACTCTCTATCTTTTGAAGCGCCGATTGCGTTCATAAAGTTGGATGTAGAGGGTCACGAATTAGAGTGCCTGAAAGGCGCCACGAATACTTTGCAGGATAATCTGTTCCCACCGATCGTTTTAGAAGATTGGGGGTCAAAATTTGACTGGTACCGAGAGAAAAGCTCACAGCTCAGAGCCTACCTAACAGAGGACTTAGGTTATGTACTTGAATCCATAGGCGGGAGAGAACTACTTGCTCAGCATCCGAGTCATCCGGTAAGTGCCAGCGAGTTTTCTAGATGACAACTTTTGTTTTCTTGCATGTAGGCACTGATCCATTAGTTGAACGGCTGGTTCAATCAATAGACAAAACCAACCGCGACGCGAGGGTGATCCAGTGTACCGACCGCCTAACAGGGCAAGTGCCCGGAACGGCAGATGTCTATCGGCATGATGGAGACATGTCGAACCTGATGACATTTCGGCTCGAAGCATTCTCAGCGCTTGGATTACAAGAACCTGCCATCTACCTTGATACAGACATGCTAGTGCTCGCTGAGCTCAAGCCGCACGACATCTTAGGTGAGGCCGATGTGGCCTGCTGCGAGAGGTCTTTCGGGCGAGATGCACTATTGAATACCTCGTTTCGAGGGATGAATCTGTCAGAGTATGAGAACAAGACTTTAGGAGAGGTGTACCCAATCCTCGCCGCTTTCACCGTTACCCGAACATTCGAGTTTTGGGCAGTGTGCTCTGAGCGACTCCTGGCACTAGACGATAAGTTTCACTACTGGTACGGCGACCAAGAGGCCATGAGGGATGTAGCCCGAACAAATCGATTTAGGATGCGCCTTATTCCAGAGTCGATGTTCGCATGCCTTCCAGAGTTTGCTCAAGGTGCTTCGCCGAAGCTGTTGCACTTCAAAGGCGCACAGCGCAAGCAATGGATGGAACAAGCTTGGCGGTCGATGAGCTAGGTCGCCCTACCCGCAGTTTTCTAGCACACTCGAGGGTATGCCGATTCCCGAGGGTTGTAGACTTGGACATCCGAGAGTTTCTCAGCGCTGATCGCTCACCCGGTGCCCGCCCACTTATGTCCTCTCGGCAGTGCCAACCTGCCGCCACGCAGCGAGTGTCCTCCGAGATCTCGATCTTCCGAAGAACTTCTTCATCGATTTGGCAATGCAGATTCACACTGCCCAATGGTCAGTGGCATCGACTGTCCACGAGATCCAGTGACGAGACCAAAGCCCAGGTCATAGCAGTAAAACTGGCCCACCAATGGGCTACCCGAGAGCAGTTGGGCCTGCCCATTGCACGCATAACCTTCGGCACCATTGCCAGAGAGGTGAGGCAAGAGCTAGAGCAATCACTGGCAGCACATCATGGCAAGGTGGTCTATCAGGACTACATCACCGCGCTCGACAAGTATCTGATTCCGTTCTTTGGGTCACATAGATTTGAGGACATCACCTCCGAACAGTTATCGGAGTTTGATCGCTGGCGGGAGACCCAGAACAGGCGCACTCTTTCCATATCAACCATGCGGACCCATGCCGCGGCATTCAATCGGGTCACGGATGCCGCCAGAATGCGTGGTCTATTGCCAGCCAACAGGCCCACTCTCACTCTGTCGGTGAGCGGCGAGCGAGGGAGGATCAGACCTGGATTCGATCGCGCAGAGATAGACCACCTGCTAGAGTTCGCGGTCTCTTGGGCGCAGGTGGGCAGGCTGGCTATCG